>NZ_JBHJUV010000008.1:0-226676 GCF_042268025.1 Streptomyces sp. NPDC056161 | reverse complement strand
CGGCAGGCCGCGCAGAAGGCGCGGGACGCCGCGAAGGGCGCCAAGAAGGCGGCGGACGCCGCCGACCAGGCGGGTGTCGCGGCCGACAACGCGGCGAAGGCGGCCGGGGCCGCGGCCAGCGCCGGGGTGAACGCGGCGGCGGCAGCCGCCGCCGCGGCGGACGCCGACCGGTGGGCCGTGGAGGCCGGCGCGCAGGGCACGAAGGCCGCCGCGGCGGCGGCGCGCGCCAAGCGCCTGGCGGACCAGGCGTCCCGGGCCGCGGCCAGCGCCCAGGCCAACGCCAACCAGGCAGCGGTCGCCGCCCGGCAGTCCCGGGACGCGGCCAACGACGCGGCGGCACACGCCGAGGCCGCCGCGACGGCCGCCGACAAGGCCGCCGACGAGGCGGGCCACGCGGTCGACGCCGCGGCGGCGGCCACCGCGGCGGCCAACGCGGCGACGGAGTCGGCGAACAACGCGACGAAGGCGGCCGAGCAGGCGGCGGGCGTGATCGACCTGGCCCGCAAGGCCGACGCGGAGCGGCTGGCCCAGCAGCAGGAGGAGGCCGTCCTCGCCGCCGAAGAGGCCAACGCGATGTACGAGGCGAAGCAGGCCGAGCAGAAGTACGAGATCGGCAAGCTGGCGGAGCTGGACGCGCAGACCAGGACGCTGGTGACGGAGGCGGCGGCGTCCTCGGACCCGGCGGTCACCGCGGCCAAGGGCCGGCAGGCGGCCCTGAACCTGATGGGCGGCGGCACCTGGGTGAGCGACGCCGCGGAGACCGCCCTGTCCGGCGACGACGCCGAGGTCGGCGAGTTCGTACGGACCCGGCTCGCGGTGGCCATGGAGCAGGACGACCGGGCGGGCGTCGCCCACATCGCGGCCACCACCACGATTCCCGCGCAGCAGCAGGCCGCACTCGACGTGCTGGACCAGCCCGTCGAGCAGGTACGGGAGTTCCTGCGCACCCGCGCCTACCCGGGCAAGGAGGACGACGACCGGGTCGCGGCGGCGAAGATCGCCTCCGAGGGCGGTCCCGGGGTGAAGGCTGCCGCGAGCAAGGCTCTCGACGGAACGCCCGCGGACGTCGTCGAGTTCCTGGAGCGGGGGCAGTACGCGGCGCGCGAGGACGACGACCGGGTCTCCGTCGCGCAGGCGCTGGCCACCGGTGGCCCCGAGGTGCAGGCAGCCGCGCAGGCGGCGCTGTCCGGCCCGCCGGACGGTCTGCGCACGTTCCTGGAGATCGGCCTGTACAAGGCGCGGCAGCGGGACGCCAACGCGGCGGCCCACATCGCCGAGGTCAACACGCTCCTCCAGGCGGCGTACAAGTCGGCGTCGCTGGCGCAGAAGGACGCGGCGCTGGCGCAGAAGCTGGCCGCCGAGGCCCGCAAGAACGCCGCGGAGGCCGTCTCCTGGGCGAACAAGGCCCAGCAGTCCGCCGACCAGGCGGCGGGCTACGCGAAGCAGGCCGACGCCTCGGCCGACCAGGCCGCCAAGTCCGCGGCCGACGCGGCCGAGTCGGCCCGCACCGCCCAGGACGCGGCGGCCTCGGCGCAGAACGCCGCGCGGTCCGCGGCGCACTCCGCCGAACGGGCCGAGCACTCCGCCGCCGTCGCCGGTGACTACGCCTACGAGGCGGGCATCTCCGCCTACCAGGCCGGGATCTCCGCGGAGGCCGCGGGCAAGGACGCCACGGCCGCCGCGGCGGCGGCCACGGACGCCATGAAGATCGCGGCGGACAAGCTGGTGGCGGAGCTGAAGGCGCAGATCGAGGAGGAGGCCCAGCAGACCAGCAAGCCGCTGTCGGACGACGAGTTGCGCAGGTCGCTGGAGAAGCGGCTCGTGGAGTACCGCAGCCAGTACGTCATCGGCAACGAGGACTGGAAGTCCGGTGACGTCCTGCTCGTCTGCGGCGGTGACGGCGCCGGCGGCATGGGCTGCATCAGCAGCACCTACCTCGACCGGCTCATCGCCTGGTACGTGGGCGCCGACGAGATCGAGAAGTGCCTCACCGGCAAGTCCCTGACCTGCCTGGACGATCTGGCCCTCAGCGCCCTGAAGTTCAAGTTCCTCAAGCGCTCGCCCTGCGGCAAGAGCAGTTTCGTCCCGGGCACCCGGGTGCTGCTCGCCGGTGGCGGCACCAAGGCCATCGAGGACGTCCAGGTGGGCGACCGGGTGGTGGCCACCGACCCGGGGACCGGGCGTACGCGGGCCGAACCGGTCGTGGACACCATCACCAGCCGCGGGGCGAAGAACCTGGTGACGGTGACGGTTCCCGCGGCCGGCGCGGGCAGGGGCGGGAGCGTCACCGCCACGGACAAGCACCAGTTCTGGGCGGCGGACTCCGGCTCCTGGACCGAGGCGGCGGACCTCACCGCGGGCACCCGGCTGCGGACGCCGCAGGGCGCGCGGGTGCCGGTCGGCGCGGTGAGCGAGCGGGCGGCCCCGGACCAGCGGGTCCACAACCTGACGGTCGCCGAACTCCACTCGTACTACGTGCTGGCGGGCGGCACGCCGGTCCTGGTGCACAACGACAGGTGCCCCAACGGCCGGCTGTCCGACAAGCTGCCGAAGGGCATGAGCAACGAGATCGCCGCGGCCTACGACCTCTACAAGGAGGGCAAGCTCGTCTCGCACGACGTCTACAACGGCAACGAGTGGCCGAAGTGGGAGGGCGCCCTGGAGTACGCGGTTCCCGGCGCCGGGAACAATGAACGGATCCTGGTGAAGACCCTGCCGAACGGGATCGAGATGATCGGCTGGACGTCGACCCACTACCAGAAGATCCAGCGGTTCACGGCCCCGCACTTCCCTGACTGGGGCTGGAAGAAATAGCAGGCAGCAACACGGCTCGGGCGGCGGCGAGTTGAATGCGTGTGGAGTATCGTCTGTGGTTCGGCGATACCGGTACCGGATTCGGCTCGCCCCGCCCGGGGCATCAGCCCGTGGTCGGGTGGCCCGCACATGGATCGGAAACGACGTGGAAGCCAAAGGTTCCGACAAGCCGGGAATCCTTCCCTTCCGGCTGGTCGACAAGCAGTCGAAAACCGTGCTGCTGGCCGCCGAGGACATTCTCGACTACTTCATCGCCCCCGATCAGACCCCTCCTGACCTGGTCACCTTCATCGGGGTGCAGCACCTCGGCGCGGGCCGTAGAACTACGAAGGAAGCCGAATTGCAGGTGGTCGACCGACGTGGTGACTGCATCGGGAAGTACTACCTCGGCCGGGTCAGAGCCACCCTCACCCGAACGCCGGACATGAGCGACGAGCGATATCCGGAAGTGCCGTACGACTTCTTCGGATTCACCGAGGAGTTTCCCGAGGCAGGTCGGATCTGGCAGAGATGGGCGGCGGGCGGGGGCCCGGTGGAGTCCGGCGAATGGGCACGCGTTCCCGCCGCCTGGCAGGAGAGCTGGCTGCACGTCGTACAGACCTCGTGGTTCACCACCGGCCGGCGGGCGACCCGCTACCTGGGCGGCGGGACGGTGGTGCTGGACGGCTCGCTGATCACCGGCAGGGACGCCTTCTACTGCGCCCTGGGCGAGGCGGTCAACGGCCCCCGGGGGTACTTCGGTTCCAACCTGGACGCCCTCTTCGACTGCCTGCGCACGGCGCGGGCCGACGGGACCGCGCCGTTCGACCTGGTGTGGCGGGAGCAGGCGGCGTCCCGTGCCGCGCTGGGGGCCGACTTCACCGGCGCGGTGCTCGCGCTGCTCGCGAAGTGCGGTGTGACGGTGCGCACCGGCTGAACGCCCGAAAACCGCACCCGGGGCCCAGGTCGAAGACCTGGACCCCGTCGTCCGCGAAGGCCGGTCGCCGCATACCCGGATCCGCCCGCCGTGCCGACGGCCGTGGAACGGGACCCGTCCGGGGTACGGGGGTCAGCGGGGCGGGCAGCCGAACCAGTTCACCGTGCCCTTCTCGGACGTGTAGCCCATGCAGCTGAGGGTCTTCTTGCGCAGGGTCTCGGTCCGGCTGACCCCGCCGTTGAAGTAGTCCGACTTGTAGTCGGGCTGTGCGAGGTTGTCGATCTCGACGACGTACCAGCGGCGCTTGTCCTTCGGCAGGTCGCAGCCGTGGGCGGTCAGGTTGCGGCTGGGCCCCTCGCTCCACAGGGGCCGCTCGGCGCGGTCGCAGTGCACGCGGACGCGGCCGGCGGCGTCGGCGGTGCCGACGCCGGTGCCGAGCAGGGCCGTGGCGCCCGTGGCCACCGCCGCGGCAGCGCCGAGCAGGCGCTTCAGGGTGTGGTTCATCGATTGGTCCTCCTGCCAGCTGTGGTGACGGCCCGGAGTCGCCGAATCACCGAGTGCGTTTATCACACTTATCCGGAAAATCCGGTAGCCGACAGCGCAGTCACCCGGCCCGGTGACGCGGGTGCTGCCAATGCAGCAGGCGCACCCGCCCGCACGGCAGGGCGGACCGGGCCCGAGAACCGGCCCGGGGCGGCGCTCAAAGAGTGCCGCTCATGGAGTACCGCTCAGCGAGTACCGCTCAGGGAATGCTGCTCAGGGAATGCTGCTCAGGGAGTGCTGCTCACGGAGTGCTGCTGGGGATCACGCAGTTCTCGGGCTGTGCCCGGCCGGTGGGCCAGCCGAGGCCGACGAACTTCAGCGTGCCGCGGCCCTTCTGACTCGGATCCAGCTCGACCACCGCGACCGGTTTGTCGTACGGGTTCCCGCCGCTGGTCAGGCAGATCAGGCCGCTCGTGCCCTGCACCCGGTGCCGGGACTGGAGCTGCGACCACTCCCGGCCGACGTCCGCCAGGGTGGGCACCGTCCTGGCGGCACCGCTCTGCACCTGGTGCAGTGCCGTGCCGATGGTGACCAGGCCGTCGTACACGAGCATCGTCCGGGAGTCCGTCAGGTCCGGGGCGGACCCGAGGTCCGTGCCCGCGCGGCGGGTGGTCTCGATCAGCTTCTCCAGCCGGTCCAGGGCCGCCTTGGGCTCGGTGAGGTACTGGGGCAGCTCGTCCGCGGTGGGCTCGCGGTGGTGGGCCGCCTCCCACCGGGTCTTCCAGGCGGTCAGTTCGGTGGTCCAGGCGTCCGGGTGCGCGGGGGCGGCGTACTGCACCGTCACCTTCGCCTCACCGTCCGCGCCGCGCAGCTGTGCCCAGTCCTTGTCCGTCATGGCCTGCTGGAGCGAGGCGGCGTCCGAGCCGCTGATGATGGTGTAGTGCCGGTCGTCGCACCCCACCTCGGCGAGCTTGAGCGCGAAGATCCGCAGGTGCAGCGTGCGCCCCGCGAAGTAGACGGTGTCGGCCTGCGAGTCGCAGATGTTGTTGGCTATCTGGGTGAACTGGTTGCCGGTCGAACCCGCCTCGTCGATCGCCGGGGACTCGAACGGCATCGCGGCGGGACCGGGCGGGCCCTTCTCCTCGATCCCGCTGAACGCCTTCGCCAGCGATTCGACGTAGCTGTCCTGACGCGTGTCGTGGACCAGCACCGTCCTGCGGTTCTCCCGGCCCCGTTCCCCGTTGAAGTTGGCCAGCGCCTGGGACGCGTCGTAGTTGGTGGGGATGATCCGGGCCAGGCCGGGGAACCGCGACTTCGCCATGCCGTCCGGCCCGTCCTCGTTCGCTATCCGGTCCCCGCTGATCCGGGAGGCGAGCACCGGAATCCGGTGTTCGGTCAGCCGCCTGACGGCCTGCTCCGTCGAGTCGAGGCTGAGGTTGAAGCCGGTGACGGCACGCAGCCGGTCCTCGGACGAGTCGGCCATGCGCAGCAAGGTGTCCACGACCGCGGACTGGTGGGCGTAGTCCCGTCCCGGGTTGGCCAGCACCAGCCGGATCTTCGGCGGCTCCCCCTCGCCCTCGTTGGCCTCCACCTGGCCGAGGTAGGCGCCCTGGAGGTCGCTGCGCATCTGCCGCCGCAGCGCGACCTGGTCCGACTGGAGCGGCAGCATCACGGCCACCGTCACATGGGGCTGGCCCTCGATCTTCTCGTTCTGCCGGGCGATGGCGCGGGCCACGGCGGAGATCTCCGGGGTGCCGAAGTCGTAGCCCGCGCCGTCGACGCCTATGCACTCACCGTCGATCCGCTCGACCCCCTTGTGGCAGGTGTCCGGCCGTTGCAGGAAGGACCAGCCGAACCAGCCCACGGCCACGGCCACCGCCGCGACCAGCAGCGTGTAGAGGAACTTCTTCCACCTGGGCATCCCCGTCATCTCCTTCGGCCGAGCTGATCGGTGCAGGCGCAGCGCAACAACGGCTGCTCGTTCTCCGCCAGGCCGCTCCAGTCGGTGGCCGTCCTGCCGAGTTGTCCGGCGCCGTCGAACTCCATGATCGAGAGGAGGTCCAGCAGCTTGGCCAGGGTGCGGGCCGTCTCCCGCCCGGTCGGCCTGGTCCGCTCCTCGCACAGCCACACCGCGTGCAGCAGTTGGTCGACCGTGCGGCGCAGCGCCGGTCCCGCCACCGTCACCAGGCCCCGGGCCCGCTCCCGGCGGGTGTCCGCGCCGCCGGGATACGGCGCCTGGGCGATCTCCAGCAGCTCCGCGCACCACTCCTCGGGCCGGCCGGGCAGCGTGGCGGCCAGGTAGCGGACCACGTCGTCCGCCCCGCCGGACACCAGGTGGTGGTTCATCCGGTGGGCGACGACCGAGCGGAACGCCCGGCCGTCCGGCGCTTCCGCGTCCGCCGCGGATCCGGTGTGCGTCGCGGATCCGGCGCCGGCCGTCCGTAACCCGTCCCCCGTCCGTCCCCCGTCTCCCGTACGTCCGCCGTCCGTCGTACGCCCCCCGTCTGCCGTGGGTGGGCCGTCCCCCGTACGGCCCGCGGCCGCCACCCGTGCCGTGTAGTGGTCCCGCAGCAGGTGGTGGTCGGCGTACCAGGCGGCGCCGTCGGGGCGCAGCCCGTACAGCCGGTGCACCAGCAGTTGGCGCAGCCCGAAGTCCCCGATGAAGTGGCGTTCGCAGCTGGGCCATCCGGTGTCGGTGAGCAGCCGCGCGACATGGTGTGCGGTCAGCCGGTGCACGTGGCCGGACTGATGGTGGCGGAGCAGGACGTCCGCGCACTCCTTGTCGTGCGCCACCGACAGGTGGGTGAGCAGGTCCAGCCACTGGTCGTGGTGCTCGGTCGGCAGCCGCACCGGCAGCTGCTCCAGCACCAGCTCCTGGAGCAGGACGTCCGCGACGGGCCGCTCGGGGACGCCGTCACCCGAGAGCCGCAGCGGGGCGTCCAGGATGTCCCGGTCGTTGGCGTCCGCCGGCATCCGGAAGGCGGCGGACGCGGCGGCCAGCCGGATCACCGTGTGCGGCCGTCCGCCGCTCAGCCGGGCCACGGCGGCGTCGATACGGCGGCGGTTCGCGCCGCGCTCCGGCTCCGCGAGCCGCTGGACGCGCTCGGTCTCCCGGCGGAGCTGGTCGCCGGTGAGGAAAGGCATCCGCAGCAGGAGCACCCCGCCGGCCAGCGGCGTCCGGTCCGCCTCCGCGTCGGCGCGCCGCGACCACTCGGGCGGTCCGCCGTCGGCGGGCCGGAACTCGGCCGGGGGCGGCACCTCACCCCGGGGCAGCCCCCCGTACAGGAACGCGCCGCCGTCCGCCCGGCGCGCCGTGCCCACGATGACCACCCGGTCGCGCTGCCCGCCCCTGCGGTCGGTGAGCACCGCGCGCAGCAACTGCTCCCCCAGCGGTGTCTCGGCGTGGTCGAGGAGCAGCGCCGGACGGCCGACCCGGCGCAGCCAGCCGGTCGCCGACGCGTACGCCGCCTCGATGTCCTGGCGCAGCGCCCGGAACAGGAAGCTCTCCGCCAGCTCCCGTTCCTCCCCGCCGGCCTGGAAGTCGGCGGCGAGACCGCGCAGTCCGTGCTCCGGCTGGCCCGCGGCGCCGGGATACGCGCCGTAGATCCGGGCCAGTTCCGCCCTGCCCCGGGGGGCCAGGCCGGCGAAGAGGGCGTCCAGGAGCGCGGTGCTCACC
Source organism: Streptomyces sp. NPDC056161 (assembly GCF_042268025.1). Classification (NCBI taxonomy): domain Bacteria; kingdom Bacillati; phylum Actinomycetota; class Actinomycetes; order Kitasatosporales; family Streptomycetaceae; genus Streptomyces; species Streptomyces sp. NPDC056161. The sequence continues at coordinate 218,787 of NZ_JBHJUV010000008.1, read as the reverse complement.
GAGGCCGCGTACGGGTCGAGGGTCTGCCCGGACAGGGTCGTCAGCAGGTTCCGGATCGCTCCGCGCAGCACGCCCCGCCAGAAGTCACCGGCGCCCAGGCCGCGGAAACGCTGCTTCTGCGGCAGTTCCTCGTACCGTTCGACCTCCGCGGCGACCGCGTCCGGGGTGCCCCCCGCGACACCGGTCGCGATCATCGCGAGGCCCGTGAAGAACCGCGGGAAGGCGAACGAACCGCCCGTCCCCTGCCACGTGGACAACCGCCGGGCGACCTCGACCAGTGCCTCCGTGGCGGCCGAACGGGCGCCCGGCTCCGGCTCCGCGTGGTGCGCGTACACCGGCGAGGCGCAGTCCAGGTGGATCACCGGCACCTTGGTGGCGAAGGAGTCCCGGACCGCGCGCAGCAGCCGTCCCTTGCCCATGCCCGGCCCGCCGGTGAGGAGCACCACGGGAAGGTCGGGGCCGTACAACGGCTCCCGGCCGCCGCCCGACGGCGACCTTCCGAGCAGACGCGCGAAGAAGCCTTCCTCACTCAGGAGTCTTTCGAACCCCAGGTCTTCACACACGGATCCCTCGCGAATGCTCTCCCGCCCGGGAGCGGGGTGACCGATGTGGTGGAAGGAGATTAGTGGACCATAAAGCCTTCTGTTCGGAAAACGACGCTTTCAGGAAGGGAAGTTGGCGAGAGTGGCCGAGCTGTTGCGCCACGGGCGATGAGTACGGCCTGGCGTCACTCGGGGTCGGAGCGGGTGCGGGTGCGGGTGCGGGTGCGGGTACGGAGCACGGGCCGGCGGCGTTCGTGGTGCGCGCGGGCCGGACACCGCCTCGGAGGGCAGCTCTCACCCACGGGTTCTCAGCGGGGATGGGCCGTGAACACGTCGTGCAGGACGTCCATGTAGGCGCCGTGGCCGCTGGCGCCGGCCCAGTCCGTGGCCGACTCGGCGGCCGTGCCCTCGCCCCATTCGTTGTAGGTGACGAGGAGTTGGAAGGGGGCGCCGGAGGTGGCGACCGTGGTGGCGTCGCGGCGGAAGCGGTCCAGGTCGCGGGGGACCACCGGTGCGGCGGCGTCGTACTTGTAGAAGCCGGGCGAGACCACGGCCGAGTGGCCCTGCTGCACGTCCAGGCTGGAGGCGTACTGGTGCCAGCCGTCCGGCTGGCGGGCGCAGTCGCGGTAGCCGCCGAACACCTTCAGGACGACGTAGTACCCCGCGGAGCGGCCCGCCTCGGTCCAGCGGTCGACCATGTCGCAGCCGTCGCCGCTCGCCGCGTACACGAAGATCACCGGCTTGCCGTCGAGGTGCAGCCAGGTCTGCCGGCCGGAGTACTTGCGCAGATAGACCAGGTCGTCCTCGATCCGCGTCACGGACGGGTTCCCGTACGCCTCGTCCTCGTAGTACGCCGTCCAGGAGAAGCCCAGTGCGGCGCCCTCGGACATCAGCAGCGGCATCCGCTTGTCCTCGCGGGTGCCGGGACCCCACCAGGAGGCGATACCGGCCTGGAGACCGCCGTACTGCATGTCCTTGATCTGTCGGTCGACGGTGGCGGGGTCGTCCTGGTCGTAGTCCGGCGCCGAGGCGGTGTACTTGCTGCCGCCGTCGGTGTGGGGGTTCTTGTCGTACCAGGGGTAGTAGAAGGCGGCCCGTACCGGCAGTTCGGTGTCGCCGCCCGTCGGTCCGGCCGCGGTGGGCGCGGGTGCCGCGGCGTGCTCCGGCTTCGCGGCGGGCGTGCGGGACGGCGCGGGGGACGACTCGGCGGGCGTGGGGGACGCGGCGGTGGGCGACGCGGGGCGAGTGGCCGACGGCGCGGTCACGGCGGCCGCGGGGGCCGGGTCGTCCGGGCCGACGAGGGCGAAGGCGGCGAAGGTGACACCGGCGACGGCCGCGGCGGCCAGCGAGGCGAGCCCGGCGAGCTTGCCGAGGGAGGCGGCTCCCTTGACCGCGTGAGCGGCGTGCACGGCCTGCGCGGTGCGCACGGCGGTCGTTGTGTGGGTGACGGTCGTGGTGTGGGGGGCGGAGGTCGTGGGCGCGGTGGGCGCGGTGTTCGTGGCGTGCGCGGTGGGCGTGGTGTGCGCGATGGGCGCGGTGGGCGCGGTGGGCGCGTTGGGCGCGGTGTTCGTGGCCGTGCCCTCGTGCGAGCCCGACGGGCCGTACGAGCCCGACGGGCCGTACGAGGCCGACGAGCCGTGCGAGGCCGACGAGCCGTGCGAGCCTGACGATCCGGCCGGGCCGGACGCCAGGGTCGACTGGCCGGCGCCCCCCGCACCGGCGCCGCCGCCGGCCCGGAGCGTGGCCGCCGTCAGGGCGATCAGGGCGGGCGGGACCGGGACCAGGGCCAGGTCCGCGAGCAGTCGCTCGGCCGGCACGACTTCCTCGAACACCCCGCAGCACACCGGGCATTCACGCACGTGCCGGGCCGCCCGCTTGCGCCACAGTCCCGTCGGCCGGCCGTCCCAGCCGTGCAGCACTCGGTCGAGTGCCGGGCAGCGGGGCACCGCGGCGAGCGCACGGACCACCGCGCGCGCGACCTCCAGACGCGCCTTCATCCGCTGCACGCGGACCCCCGCCTGGGCGGGCGGGATCTCCAGTGCGGCGGCCAGTTCGGCCCGGCTCAGCTGCCCGGCGACCTCCATCCACCACACGGCGAGCAGTTCACGGTCGTCCGCGTCCAGCCAGCGCGTCGCCTCGGCGGTCTCGCGCCGCTGGTCCGACAGGTGCAGCACGGCTATGGAGAGGTCGGCGAAATCCGCCCCGGGGTCGGCCAACTGGGCCGTCTCCGCCTCCCATTCGCCGCCGCCGGACGGCGGCGCCGCCCGCCTGATCCGCCAGTACCGGCGCACCTGCCGCATCGCGATGGCCACCAGCCAGGAGCGGAACGCGGCCGGATCGCGCAGTTGCCCCACGTCGCGGACCATCTGGAGCATGACGTCCTGGACGACGTCGTCGGTGTCGGAGGGGGCGTTCAGGGAGCGCCCCACGACGTTGTAGACGAGGGGCAGTTGGTCCGCCACGAGCGTGTCGAGCGCCCGCTGGTCGCCGGCCTGCGCGGCCCGCACGACAGCGGCTTCGGCGTCGTGTCCGCTGGGTGAGAAGTCGCTCATGCAAGGGGAGGGGCGGTCAGTGCCGTCGGCATAACAGAAAACGGCCGGGGAATTGGCGGTCGGGACCGTCGGCCCATCTTCGCATCCGGCGGGCGCCGGTGGGCTGGGCGGGGTGGCCGGACTGGGGTGGCCGAACGGGGGCGCGCCGGGGCGCGGAGGTGGTCCGGGGCGCGGCCCCGCCCGGTCGGGTGCCGAGGCGGGCGGGGCCGGGCCGCTCGGCTACGGGGCGGGCCGGTAGGTGACAGTGGCGCCCGGACAGGCTTCCGCCTGCTGGGCGAGCACGTCGGCCTCGACGGCGTCGACGGTCAGGCCCCAGCGGAGCTTGGTCGCGACCCACTCCGAGGTGTAGCGGCACCTGGCGTCGACGGACGGCGGCAGCCACTCGGACGGGTCCTGGTCGGCCTTGCTGCGGTTCGAGGCCGCCGAGACGGCGACGAGGGAGGTCGGCACGCCGAGGTCGTTGGCGTACGCCTCGCGCCGCTGCGCCGTCCACTGCGAGGCCCCGGAGTCCCATGCCTCGGCGAGCGGCACCATGTGGTCGATGTCGAGTGCGGAGGCCGAGGTGATCCACCTGGCGTCGTAGTACGACCACCACCGTCCGCCCGAGAGCTTGCAGCCGGGGAGCACCTCGGGTGGCTCGACCGCCTCGGCGATGAGCACCTCCGCCCGGGTGTTGCAGCCGTCGGAGGGGTTCGCGCCCGCGTTCCAGTGCTTGAAGCTGGTGCGCTGGTAGCCGTCGCGCGCCTCCGCGGCCAGCGGGAGGATCTGCACTGCGGCCGTCATCGGGAGGGTCTGCGGCTCGGCGGATCGTTCGTGCGCCTGGGCCGTGGCGGGTACCACGAGGGGCAGGAGAAGGAGTGCGGCCAGGAGGGCGGCACGCCTGAGAAGAGTGATCACGCATCGCAGAATTGACCGCACTTAACTCGTTCGAGCGTATCGACTCGAACGAGTGAGCCAGATGGATGCCTGAGTTCACCGTACGGGTGTGCCGGTTGCCGCCTTCCGGGGCCATGACTGCCTTCGGGGGCCATGGCTGCCGTCCGAGGCCATGACCGCCGTCCGAGGCCATGACCGCCGTCCGAGGCCATGACCGCCGTCCGAGGCCATGGCTGGTGTCCGAGGCCATGACCGCCGTCCGAGGCCATGACCGCCGTCCGAGGCCGTGGCTGGCGTCCGAGGCCATGACCGCCGTCCGAGGCCGTGGCTGGCGTCCGAGGTCATGACGGCCGTCCGCGGCCGGGGTCCGGCCGACGGCGGGTCAGCGGAGGCGGGTCAGCGGAGGCGGGTCAGCGGAGGGCGACGACGACGCAGCTGTCGCCGTACTGCCACACGGCGCCCGCCCGCCGGAAGCCCGCGCGGCGCAGCAGGCGGACGTGGTCGGACAGGGAGAGGCGGGCCGCGCTGTCGGTGCCGCCGGCCGGCTGCCGGCCGTGGCGTTCGGCGAGCAGGCCGGCGAGTTCGGGCTCCTCGGCGGCGGCCGTCCACCAGGCGCCCCAGTCCTCGTGGGCGAAGGCCCGCTGCCGCTCGGCCCGGCGCCGCCCCACGGAGGCCGCCAGCTCGGCGAGCAGGGAGTCGTCCTGCGGGAGGTGGTCGCCGTTGACGAGGACGCCGCCGGGCCGCAGCAGCGCGGCGAGGTCCCGGTAGACGCGGTGCAGGGCGGCCGGGCCCAGATAGTGCAGGGCGGTCGTGGAGACGGCCGCGTCCAGCGGGCCGTCGAGGGCCAGCGCCCGCGTCCAGCCGTCCTCGCCGATCACCGTGTCGACGTAGCGGGCCGCGTCGGGGTGGTGGGTGCGGGCCAGTTCGAGCAGCAGGGGGTCGCGGTCCACGGCCACGATCTGCGCGTACGGCAGCCGGTCCGCCAGCCGGGCCGCCAGCGAGCCGGGGCCGCACCCGAGGTCGACGACCACGGGCCGGTCCGTGCGGCCCACGGTGACGTGCTCGACGACGTCGGCGATCACCGTGAAGCGGTCCTCACGGTCGACGGCGTACCGCCGCTGCTGGAGTTCCCAGCGTTCCACCCATTTCCCGGCCGTCGCCAGGCTCAGTCCCATCGGGTCGTGCCACCTTGCCGTCTCGCGCCCGCAGCCCTGTCCTTCTCCAGCACCCTACAGGTGGAAACGGTTTCCATTACATCCGGCCGTCCGCGTCGCTGACGTCCTGTCACCCGAGAGCGGCAAGGACCGACAGCAGCCGGTCGATCTCCTCGACGGTGTTGTGGACGTGCAGACTCACCCGCACCGACTCGCTCCGCTCCCCCGCGCCGCCCTGGCAGTGCTGGTCGCAGCGGACCATGAAGCCGTGGCTGAAGAGGATGAACCCCAGGTCGCCGGAGCCGATCCCGCGGTGCCGGAAGGTGACGATGCCCCGGCGCCGCTGGACCGGTGAGTCGGCGGCCAGGCTGGTCCGGCAGCCGACGACCTCGTAGGCGTCGAGACGGCTCAGCCCGTCCGTGAGCCGGGCCGCCAGGGCGACCGTCCACCGTTCGATCCGGTCCGCGCCCGCGGCCCGCAGCCAGTCCAGCGCGGCGGCCAGCGAGACGATGCCGACGGTGTTGGGCGTCCCGGACCAGCCGCCCGGGGTGAACGCCGGGCCGCGCGCCTGCCGGGCCCAGACCGCTCCCGTACCGGGCAGGGCCAGCGCCTTGTGCCCGGAGAAGGCGACGAAGTCGACGTCCAGGTCCGCCACGGACACCGGCACGTGCCCGACGCTCTGGGCGGCGTCCAGACAGATCACCGCGTCCGGGCCGACCGCCTCCCGGACGCGGTGCACGTTCATGTCGCCGCCGTAGACGTGATGGACGTGGGTGACGGCGACGAACCGGGTCCGCGGCCCGGCGAGCCGGGCGAGGGCGGTGTGGTCGTAGTCGCCGGACGCCTGCTGGTAGGGCATCTCGACCACCCGGACGCGCACGCCCTGCCGGGCCAGCAGCCGCTGGGTCTCCGTCCAGGGGTCGATGTTGGCCCGGTGGTCGGCGACCGGTACGACGATCTCGTCGCCGTCCGCCAGGAAGTCGGGCAGCCAGTCGCGGGCGATGGTCCGCAGCCCCTCGGTGGTGCCGCTGGTGAAGTGCACGGCCGATCGTCCGGGCGCCGGATCGGCCAGGAACTCCCGGACGCGGTCCCGGGTCTGCTCGACCAGGGCCGTGGTGCGGTTGGCCCACGGATAGGTGCCGCGGCCCGCGTTGGCGTTGGTGGTGGTGAGGTAGGTCTGCACGGCGTCGAGGACCGGCTGGGGCTTCTGGGCGGTGGCCGCGCTGTCCAGGTACGCCAGGTCCGGGTGGGCGGCGACGATCGGGAACTGGGCGCGCAGCGAGCGCTGCCATTCCGCCAACTCCCCGACCGCTGACGTGACTTCATGGTTGGTGGTCATCGTTCGGTCAGTCCCTCACCAGGGGCGCGCCCGCGTCCCGCCAGGCGATGATGCCGCCGGCCAGGCTGCGCACGTCCGGGTGGCCCATCCGGGTCAGCAGCGCGGCGTAGCGGGCTGACTGTTCGCCGACCGGGCAGGCCAGCAGCACCGGACGGCTGCGGCTGAAGGGCAGGCCGCCGCGCACGAGTTCCGCGAAGACCTCGTCGACGATGTTGACCGAGCCGTCGATGTGCAGGGCGGCGAAGGCGTAGGGGCTGCGCAGGTCGACCACGAGGGGGGCGCCGCCGGCGATCCACGCCTGGGCGTCGGCGACGCCGACGGCGGGCGCCGCCTGGATCTCGGCCTCGGTGAGATCGGCCGCGGAGTTGGCCCGGCGGGGCCGCCCGAACAGGTCGGGGCGCCGTTGCCGTACGTAGCTCAGATAGCTCTCGACGCGGTCGCAGACGATGAAGACGGCGGTCCGCCGCTCGGCCGACTCGGTGTCGACGGCCCTCAGCCGGCGGACCGCACCGAAGTAGGCGGCGCCGGAGGTGGGTCCGGCCAGGATGCCGCAGCGGCGGTTCAGGGTGAGCATCCCCTCGATCGCCTCGTCCGAGTTCACCGGCTCGATCGAGTCGTAGGTGCCGGGGTCGAACAGGCCGACCTGGTGCGCCTCGTCGATGGTGCGGATGCCGGGGATGAAGTCGGACTTGGCCGCGACGAGGCCGACCACCCGCACGGCGGGATCGTGTTCGCGCAGGGCGCGGGCGACGCCGGTGGAGGAACCGGCGGTGCCGACGCAGGCGATGAACCAGTCCGGGGCGCGGCCGTCCAGGTCCTTGACGATCTCCGGTCCGGTGCCGGTGAGGTGGGCCTCGACGTTGCGCGGGTTGAAGTACTGGTCGGTGTGCAGATAGGTGTTGCCGGGCTCGGTCAGGGTCCGGTGGAAGAGGGTCAGCGGGTCGTCGGTGGCGGTGGGGTCCAGGCACTCGCTCTGGCCGGGCAGTTCCTCGATCTCGGCGCCGAGCAGCAGGAGCAGGTCCTTGATCTCCGGGACCCGCATCCGGTTGGTGACGCTCTTGAAGGTCAGGCCGTGCATCCCGGCGAGGACGGCCAGCGCCTTGGCGGTGTTGCCGCTGGACAGTTCGACGACCTGGCTGCCGTGTGCCGCCGCCTCGGCCAGCCGCGGACCCGCCATGTTCCAGGCGGCCCGGTCCTTGACCGACCCGAACGGGTTGAACAGCTCCAGTTTGGCGTACAGGTCGATGTGGTGCAGGCCGTGCACGGCCGGGTCGACGCGCACCAGCGGTGTGTTGCCGATGGCCTCGGTGATGCTGTCGTACCTCACTGCGCTCCCCCCATGTCGTACCCGATCGCGGCCGGGGACGTCGTCGGCCAGTACTGGTCGTCCAGGCACCAGCGCCATCCGCCGTCCTCCTGCCAGGCGGCGGCCTTGCGCGCTACCGGCTGCCGCTGGGCGTGCGTGGCGTGGAAGTCCATGCAGTACCCGGCGGTGTTGGCGAAGGCCAGCAGGTCGCCCGGCGCGGGCCGGACCGGCAGGAAGACCGTCCGGCGGGTGATCAGGTCGGTTTCCAGGCACAGCGTGCCGAAGAGATGGACGGCGACGGGTTCCGCGACCGGGACCCCAGGGGCGCCGGCCGGGACCCCAGGGGCGCCGGCTGGGCCCATGGCCGCCGCTGGCCTGCCCCGGTCCCGATCCCGATCCCGACTCCGGTGCCGGGGGACGACGACGGGGTCCATCAGCACCCCGTGCTCCTCAAGGCCCACGTCGTCGGCCTTCGCCGCGAGCCGTACGAGGAGTTCGCCGCCGGCGCTCTCCGGCTCGCGCACCTCCAGCACCCGGGCCAGGGTCAGCCCGCACTGGTCCAGCAGGGCGCGGCCCGGCTCGATGTGCAGGTCGTAGAGGTGGTCGAGGAGCAGCGCGGCCAGGGGCCGGCCGCCGAAGGACTCGGCCGGGTGCGTGAGCAGTTCGTCGAGGTAGCGGGGCCCGGCGACCGGGCGGTGGGCGGGGTAGAGGCCGAGCGACCCGCGGATCGTGCCGGCCTCGTTGCGCAGCCCGTAGCCGTGCCCGCCCCAGGTCAGCGGCGGGCGGGTGCCCAGGACGGCGGCGGTGAGCGCGGTCGTGTACCGCGCCCACTGCTCGCCGTCGGCCAGGTAGTCGACACCGAAGCCGCCGCCGATGTCCACGACCGACGGCCGCATGCCTCTGTCGCGGCACTCCTCCAGCACGCGAAGACAGCCTTCGAGGGCCGTCGCCTTCTCCGCGAGGCTCGTGGTGTCCAGGTGGTAGGCGACGCCCGTCAACTCCACGGCGTCGGCGTGCCGTTCGACGGCCGCCAGCAGCGCCTCCCGCTCCCGCACGGGCGTTCCGAACCGGCTGCGCCGGCTCAGCGTCCGCACGCCGGACGACTCGAACCCGGACAGCCGCAGCAGGATCCGCGTCCGCGGCAGCGCGTGCTCGCGCACCAGCGCGGTCAGGTGCTCCAGTTCGCCGCGGCCGTCGAGCGCGACGGTCACCGAGGTGCGCGCGGCCAGCCACAGGAACTCGGGGTTCTTCGGGCCGGTGGCCGTGATCCGGTCCGGGGTGAAACCGGCGCCGAGCGCGTGCTGCAACTCCCCGAGCGAGGCGACGTCCACTCCGGCGTCGGTGGCCGCGAGCCGCCGCAGCAGGGCGCTGGACCGATTGGCCTTGTGCGCGAACAGCACCTGGCCGGACAGATGATGCCGACCGTAGACCGACCGGAACTGCTCCAGATTGGCGGAGAGTTGATCGGGCACGACCACGTTCAGCGGAGAGCCGAGGGCGTCGACGAGGGTGTGCAGGAGTCCGGGCGAGTCCAGCAACGAGGACAGCCGTTCGCCCAACCGCGGTACGAGATACAAGGGCTGCCCGCCCATACCCGGCCCTCCCCCAGCATGTCGGGCCCGGCATCCCGGGCACGGCCGCTCACTCCCCGCGGTTCGCCGTGTAGCCCCCTTCCCGCCGCCCGGTCGAATTACTCCGGGAATCCCCGAAAGCGGGCGGAAAGCGAACGGTTCTTGTCAGATCTGGGCGGGGTGGGGTGCGATGGGACGCGTCGCCGTCGTCCGCGTATCGGCGTCATCCGGATGGCGTACCACCCGTGGTGCGGCGCGGTGCCGGGCCGGATCGTCGGAGACACGGGACGTGAGGGTACGGGACGGTACGAGACGGTACGAGACGTGACGTGCCGTCCGTGACGTGACGGCACGTACGGCCGGACAGCCGGACGGCCCGGCAGGACACCCGGCAGCTCGGTCAGGCAGGACACCCGGCAGCGGTCAGCCCGGCAGGACACCCCGGCGGCGCCCGGCGGCGGTCGGGCCCGGCAGGACACCCGGCGGCGCCCGGACCGGGCGGTCCGGCGCGGCCCGCGGGATCACCCACGGAGGCACGGCATGGCACAGCAGGCGCACTCGACCCCGCCGCCGAACAGCGGCTGGGTCACCGGCGGAGTCGTCTTCGGGGGCGTCCTGATGCTGGTGAACGGCATCCTCGCCATCCTCCAGGGCATCTCGGCGATCTCCGCCGACGACGTGTGGGCCCGCATCGGCGACTACGTCTACAAGATCAGCCTCACCGGCTGGGGCTGGATCCTGGTCGTCCTGGGCGTCCTGGCCGCCGTCACCGGTGTGGGGATCCTGCGGGGCGCCGAGTGGGCGCGGGCCATCGGTATCGCCCTCGCGGTGCTGAGCGTGATCATCCAGTTCCTGTTCCTGCCGTACTCGCCGATCTGGTCGATCATCCTGATCGGCATCGGCGTCTTCGTGATCTGGGCGCTGGCTGTGTATCAGCCCGGTCCCAGAACACCCTGACCGGGCGGTTTTCCCTGGCGCCGGGCGCGAGCCGTCGGCCAGGATGCCGCTGTGACCGATGACATGACTCAGCCTCGCGCTCCGCGCCCCGCCCAGTTCGCGGCTCGCTTCGCGATGGCGACTCTTCTCCTCGCCGGTGCCGCCTGGTTGGTCCGGACGGTCTGGGAGATCAGACTCGCGATGGCCGGCGAGCCCGCCTCGGGTCCGCTGGACCAGGGCGACGGCGTCCACCGGTTGCCGACCTCGCTGGAGGACTCGTACCACGTCGTCACCAACGCGACCGGTGCCGTCGTACTGCTCTGCGCGCTCGCCTTCATCGTGTGGCTCGACCGGGTGCGGGACAACGCGCTGGCGTTGTCGGGGCAGCCGGCGAAGTACCTCGGGATCTGGGTCTGGCTGAGCTGGATCATGCCGGTCGTGAACCTGTGGTTCCCGCGCGGGCTGGTCGCCGACGTCCACCGCAGGAGCGCGCCGGACAGGCGGCTGCCGGCCGTGGTGAACGTGTGGTGGGCACTGTGGCTGATCGGCCTGCTGAGCAGCGTCGGCCTGCTGACCGAGAAATCCACCGACGAAATGATCGAACTCGCCTACACGAATGTCTGGCAGCTGATGGTGGCCGACGTGGCCATGGTGGGCGCGGCCGTGGCAGCGGTCTTCATGGTCCGTGCCATCACCGCGGCACCGACGGTGGCCACAGGCGGTGCGGAGGCCACCGGCGGAATGTGACCGTCCGTCGTGCCGAGTACGGTCGCACCATGACCACGATCGCCATCATCGGGGCGGGCCCCGGCCTGGGGTCCGCCGTCGCGCGCCGGTTCGGCCGCGAGGGCTTCGACGTCGCGCTCGTCGCCCGGGACGCGGCCCGGCTGGACGCGCTGGCCGACGCCCTCGGCACCGAAGGAGTGAACGCGCGGGGCTTCGCCGCCGACGTGCACGATCCGGAGCAGTTGCGGGCCGCCCTGGACCGGGCCGCGACGAGCCTCGGCCCCGTCGAGGTGCTCCAGTACAGCCCGCTGCCGCGGTGGGACTTCATGCGGCCGGTGCTGGAGACGACGTACCAGGACCTGATCGCCCCCGTCGAGTTCTCCGTGTACGGGCCCGTCGCCGCGGTCCGGCAGGTACTGCCCGGCATGCGGGAACTGGGCCGCGGCACGATCCTGTTCGTGAACGGGGGCACCGCGGTGGTCCCGCACCCGGACCGCGCGGGCACCTCGATCGCCTTCGCCGCCGAGAGCGCGTACGCGCGTCTGCTGCACGACACGCTCGTGGCCGAGGGCATCCACGTCGCCCAGCTCGTCATCCCCGGCGCGATCGTCCCGGGGCACGAGCGCAAGGACCCGGACGTCCTCGCGGGCACCCTGTGGGAGCTGCACCGGGACCGGCACGGTTTCCGGCACTTCGCCGACGACCTCGACGGCTGACCGTCACCCCCGTACCCCCTCCGTTCCCCGTGCCGCTGTGGACGGCGCGGGGAACGGGCGTCTCCGGGGAGGGCCCGGGAGGCCGGGGAAGTCCGGGAGGCCGGGGAAGTCCGGGAGGCCGGGGAAGTCCGGGGAGGCCGGGGAAGTCCGGGGGAGGCGTGGCGTCGCGGGGTCGCCGTGCGTGCGGGTGTGATTTCTCTCCGTGGCGGAGTGGCATGTGGTGGATCGTGAATTGTGCGCGATCAGGTCGTTACTCATAGTGGTAAAGACCGAAATGTCCCGCGAGGAGGCCGCATGGCTGTGGAAATCGCTCCCCTGCTCAAACCCTCCGTACTCAGGCGGCGCGGCGGCCTTCTCGGGGAGTGCATGGCGGAGTTCCTCGGGACGCTCGTCCTCGTCGCCTTCGGCTGCGGTTCGGTCGCGGTGGCGGTCGCGGGTCTGCCGGGTACGGGCCGCACGCAGGGCCCCACGATCTTCTTCATCAGCGCCGGGGACTGGCTGCTGATCACCTGGGGCTGGGCCATGGCCGTCGTCTTCGGCGTCTACGTGGCCGGCGGTGTCAGCGGCGCGCACCTCAATCCGGCGTTGACGCTGGCCTTCGCGCTGCGCCGCAGGTTCCCCTGGGCCAAGATCCCGGCGTACTGGCTGTCCCAGGTGATCGGCGCCTTCGCCGGGGCGGCGCTGGTGTACGGGGTCTACCACGACGCGATCAACACCTTCGACAACCTGCTGAAGGCGCCGAAGGTGAACGGGCACACGCTCACCACGTTCTCGATCTTCGGCACGTTCCCGGGCCCGTACTTCCACGGCGCGGTCTGGGGACCCCTGTTCGACCAGATCGTCGGCACCGCGTTCCTGGCCATGTTCGTCGTCGCCCTCATCGACCTGCGCAACACGGCGGTCAAGGCGAACCTCGGACCGCTGCTGATCGGCTTCGCCGTCGCGGCCATCGGCATGTCCTACGGGGCGAACGCGGGGTACGCCGTCAACCCGGCCCGCGACTTCGGGCCGCGCCTGCTCGCCTGGGCGGCCGGCTGGAACGAGCTGGCGTTGCCGGGCTCGCTGGCCGGTTCGTTCAGCGACTACTGGTGGATCCCGATCGTCGGACCGCTGGTCGGCGGGGTCATCGGCGTACTGGTCTACGACCTGTTCGTCGGTGACGTGCTGCACATCCGCTCCCAGGCGGAGGTACCCCCCGAGCCGGGCCGCACCCGGGCATGACCCTCGGCCGAGCACGAGGAGGAGGCCGAGCAGGGGAGCGGCGGCGGGCCGGTGGGCGGTGGTGGGCCGGTGGGCGGTGGTGGGCCGGTGGGCGGTGGTGGGCCGCTCCGGCGGCGGGTGGCCGCCGGAGCGGTGGCACAGGGGCGCCACGCCCGTCGGGTCAGTCGCGTGAGTTGCCGAACAGGATGCGGTAGCCCACGAGCAGGACCAGCGAACCGGCGATGGCCGCGCCCCAGGTGTAGAGGTCGAAGAACTCCTTCTGGACCGGACGGTCGAGGAAGCGCGAGGAGAGCCAGCCGCCGAGGAAGGCGCCGACGATGCCGATCAGGGTGGTGCCGATCAGACCTCCGGGGTCGCGGCCGGGCAGCAGGATCTTGGCGATGCCTCCGGCGAACAGTCCGAGGATGATCCAGCCGATGATGCCCACGTCGTTGTCCTCCAACCGAGGGAATGAGTTGCTTGCTTGCGCAAGCCTAGGGGTGATCAAGGGGGCGTTCGCGAGGGGTCGTGGACCCTTGGCAAAGAGTTGTGGGGATTTCGTCACGTGTTCAGGACATCGCGCCTCCACTTACACTGGGCGGCGCGTGGACGATGGCCGTGACCTGGGTGGACAGGAGAGAGAGCCGTGGGGCGATTCGTCGGTGGCTTCCAGGACCCCTCCGCCGAGGTGCTCGCGGAGGCGGCTGCCGCGTTCGGCCTGCTCGCCTCGACGGCCCGGCTGCACATCATGTGGGCGCTGTCCGAGGGTGAGAGCGACGTCACCCACCTCGCCGACCGGGTGGGCGGGGCGCTGCCCGCGGTCAGCCAGCACCTGTCCAAGCTGAAACTGGCCGGTCTGGTCCGCTCCCGCCGTGAGGGCCGCCGGCAGGTCTACTACGTCGACGATCCCGACGTCGTCACGGTCGTCCGGCTCATGGTCGGACAACTGGCCGCGCGCGCCGAATTCCCGACCACGGCGGCCCGCCGGGCGTCTGGATCCGGTGTCTAAGCGCTTCCCCGCATTGCCCGTGCTGCGTCGTCGTCCCTCCTCGGCGCAGCCGCAGCCGGTCGCGCGGTTTCCCACCCCCCTCTGGGGCGCCGTCGAACCGCGGTCCGGGCTGCCCGAGGTCGCCCTGGCCGCCGGGCAGGGCGGGGCCGGGGCGCCGGTCGCGACCGGCGGAGCGGACATCGCCGTCGGCGCCGGACCGGTGCCCGTGCCGTCCGGCCCGGCCACGACCCTCCAGCTCCTGCGGCGGCTGGACACCGGGCCGCGCGGTCTGACGGACGACGAGGCGGCCGCCCGGCTGGCCCGTGCCGGGGAGAACACCCTGCCGGCCCGGCAGGACGCCTCCTGGCTCCGGCTCGCCGTACGCGGCGTCCGCGACCCGTTCACCGCGGTGCTGCTCTGCCTCGGCGTGGTCTCCGCCGCCGTCTTCGCCTGGGGCACCGCCTGCGTCATCCTGCTGCTGGTCGTGGTCAGCTGCGTGCTGCGCGCCAGTGGGGAGCACCGGGCCGACCGGTCCATGGCCGGGCTGCGCGAACTGGTCGCCACCACCTCCACCGTGCTGCGCCGCGCCGACGCCGCGACGGCGCCCGCCGCCCGGGAGATCCCGGTGGCGGAACTGGTCCCCGGGGACATCCTGAGACTCGGCGCGGGAGACCTGGTCCCGGCGGACGTACGGCTGCTGCGCGCGACCGGGCTCACCGTGCACCAGGCCGCGCTGACCGGGGAGTCGGCCCCCGTCGCCAAGACCGCCGCGGACGGCCCGTTCCCCGGGACCACCGCGGTGTTCGACCAGCCGCAACTGTGCCACCAGGGCAGCAGCGTCGTCTCCGGCAGCGCCACCGCCGTGGTCGTCGCCACCGGGGCGCACACCCGGCTCGCCGCCGCCGAGGGGCGGACGGCCCGGCCGCGGGAGCCGAGCGCCTTCGAACAGTCCGTGAACGGCATCTCGTGGATACTGATCCGCTTCATGCTGCTCACCCCGCCGCTGGTGCTGATGGCGGGCGCCGCCCTGCGCGGGCGCGGCCTGGAGACCCTGCCGTTCGCCGTCGCCGTGGCGGTCGGGCTGACCCCGGAGATGCTGCCGGTCGTCGTCACCACCTGTCTGACCCGGGGCGCGGCGCTGCTCGCCCGCAGCCACGGCGTGATCGTCAAACGGCTCCCGGCGCTGCACGACCTGGGCGCCGTCGACACGCTGTGCCTGGACAAGACCGGCACCCTCACCCAGGACCGGCCGGTCGTCGAACGGGGCCTCGACGCGGCCGGCCGGACCGACCCGGGCGTCGGGCGCTGGGCGGCCGTCAACGCCTGGTGGACGCTGCAACTCGCCGACCTGCCCGCACCGGACGCCCTCGACGAGGCGCTGCTGGACGCGGCGGACGAGGCCGACCTCATGGCGTACGAGGGGGTGGCCGCCCTGCCGTTCGATCCCGTGCGCCGGCTGTCCACCGCCGTCGTCCGCACCCCGCACCGCCTCGGTACCCACACGCTCGTCGTCAAGGGCGCCGTGGAGGCCGTACTGGAGCGCTGTGTTCTGGCGGCGGACGAACGCGACCGGCTCGCGGACCTCGCCGCCCGGACCGCGCGCGAGGGGCTGCGGGTGCTGGCCGTCGCCACCGCGGAGCGTCCCGCCCGCGCCCGTGACTACACCCCGGCCGACGAACGCGGGCTGACCTTCCAGGGCCTCGTCACCTTCCGCGACGCCCTCGCGCCCACCGCCGCCGAGGCGCTGGCGGCGTTCGCCGGACAGGGGGTCGCCGTCAAGATCCTGACCGGTGACCATCCCGGCACCGCGGCCCGCGCCTGCCGCGACCTCGGCATTCCGCTCGGCCCGGACGCCGTGGTGACCGCCGACCGGACGGACTCCCTCACCCACGCCGAACTCACCGCACTCGCCCGCCGTACCACCGTCTTCGCCCGCTGCACCCCCGAGCACAAGGCGCGCGTCGCCGCCGCGCTGCGGGCCGGCGGGCACACCGTGGGCTTCCTCGGCGACGGCGTCAACGACCTGCCCGCGCTGCGCGCCGCGGACGTCGGCATCGCCCCGCGCGACGCGGCGGACGTGACCCGGGAGATCGCCGATGTCGTCCTCGCCGAGAAGGACCTCACCGCGATCGGGCACGCCATCGGCGCAGGCCGGCACAGCGGCGGCAATGTCGCCGGCTATCTGCGCATCACCCTGTCGTCGAACCTCGGCAATGTCATCGCGATGCTCGCGGCGGGGCTGCTGATGCCGTTCCTGCCGATGCTCCCGGCGCAGGTGCTGGTGCAGAACCTGTGCTTCGACACCGTTCAGCTGGCCTTCGCCTACGACCGTCCCCACCCGTCGGTGCTGCGCCGCCCCACGGTGCTCAGCGCCCGCCAGGTGCTGCGCTTCATCACCGGTTTCGGCGTCCTCAACGCCTTCGCCGACCTGGCCACGTTCGCCGTCCTCGCGCTGTCCCTGCACGGGCCGGGCACCGGGGACGACGAGGCGGTCTTCCACTCCGGCTGGTTCACCGAGAACCTGCTCACCCAGGGCCTGGTGATGGTGCTGCTGCGCACCGGGCGGCGGCTCGTCGCGGAGCGTTCGCTCGGCCCGGTCGGCTGGGCCGCGACCGGGCTGGCCGTCATCGGGGTCGCGCTGCCGCTGTCCCCGCTGGGCCCGATGCTCGGCCTGACCACCTTGCCGATGGCGTACTACCTGCTTCTCGCGGTCGTCCTCGCGCTGTACGCGGGGGCGCTGGTCCTCTTCCGGGGTCGTTACGAACGACGCGCGCTGACCGATCCCATGCCGTAGCTCCACTACCCCGTGGTCCGTCCGCGACGGCTCACGGAGCGAGGCGCCCCCGCACGACGGATGGCCCGCCCTGAATGCCTTCCGCGGGGCGGGCCGTCGTCGAGCGTGTGGTTCTTATGCGTCGAACTTCCCGAGCGCCGCCGAGAACGAAGACAGAGCGGCGCGGGTGAACAGCAGCGCGGGTCCGTGCGGGTCCTTGCTGTCCCGTACGGCCACCGTCCCGGCGCCGACGATGCCGTACTCGATGCACTGCGCCGCGCTGTCGCTGTAGGTGGACTTCCACCAGGTCACGGGCAGGGTCAAGGCGTCATCAACATGGCTCATGCGATCTTCCTCATCTCGGTGATCAGTTGCATCGATGCTTCAACAGGCAGTGCGGCGGAGGTCAGCCGCTGCCAGGCATCCCCGGACCGGTCGGCGACCTTTACGGCCGGCGGCGTGCCCGAGCGTGGCATTACCGCACTTCACAAGCAGACGAAACGGCCCCCGTCCAGGTGGGACGGGGGCCGATCTCAGTTCCCGGGCACAGGGCCAGGGGTACGGTTCTGGTGTCGACGCAGAACGGAGACCAGTATGCCCCCGCACACTGACGAGCACACGGGCGCACGCATCGCGCACACGCGCAAGGTCCGCCGGTTGACTCAACGCGAGTTGGCCGACCTCTCGCACGTCTCTTACAGCACCCTGACCAAGGTGGAGCAGGGCGCCCTGCCCGCAAGCCCCTCGGTGATCGGCGCACTCGCCCGCACCTTGTCCGTACCGGTCACCGAGCTGACCGGTCAGCCCTATCTCGAAGAGTTGAGGCAAGACCAACTCGACGGACTGATCAACCCGATCCGTGAAGCCCTGAACGTCTACGATCTCGGCCCGGACCCGGACGTGACCCCGCGCCCCGTCGAGGAACTGGAGGCACACGCAGAGAAGCTGTGTGCCATGGTCCGCGCGACGAACATCAAGCAGGTTGCCGCCGACCTTCCCGCTCTGATTCGCGAGGCCACGACGACGGCGCACACGGACCCGACAGGCCGTAGTTGGCGGCTGCTCGCGAGCACGTACCGGACCGCGTACGACGTGACAACGAAACTCGGGTTTCCCGACCTGTGCACGGTGGCGCTCGACCGTATGGGCTGGGCAGCACAGCGTGCCTCTGACCCCGTGCTGGGCGGGATGCGTCAGTACCTGAGAGCACTCGCCTACCTCCGGGCAAGCGACTACCGGACGGGGAAACGGTTGGTCCGGTTGGGCATGGCCGCCCTGGAACAGGCGGAGCCAGGGCGCGTGACTGATGCTGTCACCGGACAGCTCCACCTCGGCGCCGCCGTGCTGGCGGCCCGGGACAAGGACAAGAGCGTCGCGGAGGGACACCTCAGCGAAGCTGAACGCATCGCAGAGCGGACCGGTCCGGCCGAGAAGGTGCATTGGCTGTCCTTCGGTCCGACCAACGTCGGCGTACACCGGGTCGGCGTGCTGACTGAACTGGACCTTTACCCTGAAGCCGTGCACTGCGCGCAGGAGATCACGATCCCGGACGGATGGCCGCCGTCCCGACTCGCACACCATCACGCCGAGGTGGCGCGAGCACAGATGTGGACAGGGCGCACGGACGCAGCATTCAAAAGCCTGTTGGCGGCACGCAAGCTGGCACCGCAGCAGACGCGGTATCACCCCATGGTGCGCGAGACATTCGCCGGGCTGGAGGCAGCCAAGCGCAGGATGCCGGATACCTTCAGCAACTACGGTTCATGGCTGCGGTTCTGACGCAGTGTCACGCAATGGCCGGAGCTATCAGCGACGTCTGATAGTTCCGGCCTTCGCATGTCGGCACGATGCCAGGGTCAGAAGACCCCCGCGACCGTGCGACCGGTCCGGGGGCGTGGCCACCAACCGATATGGGGTTGATGACGTGACCCATACAACCAGAATGCTTCCGCTGCGCCGACGAGCGGGGGCCAGCCGATGACCAAGGCGGACACCGATGCCGGGCAGTGGGAGTACACGACGTACGCGCCGAAGGACGAAACGTGCCCCTCGTGCCTGAAGCCGATTACGAGTCTTGAGGTTTGCCGCCGGGGAATGCTCGCCCGCCGGGACTCCTCCCCGGTCGCGGCCTATTGGCACGCGGACTGCGCCCAGAAGGGGATGACGCGGTGACCCGGCCGCAGCAGCACAAGGGCGGGCTCCCGCAACTGCCGCAGGGCTGGGCCTCCTTCCCCTCGACGCCGGATGGCAAGCACACGGCCCACTGGTACGCGACCTCCCCGTACCCCGTGGATGCCCTCAAGGCGGAATACGGCCAGACCGCGCAGCCGCTGTGCCGCACGGTCACCGCTGCCACGTGGTCCGAACTGCACACGGAAGTAGCCGCCCAGGCCGAGTTGTACGAGCGGCTTACCGGCGCATAGCCGAACAACCCTCGTGCGTCAGGGCGCAGCCGAAGTTCCTGTCGCCCTACGCGGCTCCCACACCGCCTGACGTGCGGAAACCCCATGACAGTCGCATCGGGTCAGGGCTGTGCACGAAAGCGGCCACCCTTCGGCGCAGGCACGGAGGGCGGCTGCCTTGTGTGAGCCGAGGAACCCCATCCGACCAGATCGACTTGTGCGCCTGTGCTGGGAGCGGGGCGCAGCCAGTTGGGGGACGACGTACCACGTCTGACCGACGTCCGCACCGGCAGCAGCCGCGCTCCCCGTCGGTGTCTGCCCGGAACGTGACGTGACACAGCGACAGAATTCTGGAGGTAGCACGGTGTGCCGCCGCCCGACTCCGGCCGAGAGGGCCGCCGCGAGGAAAACCGCTCGTGCGGACAGGGAGACGATCACCGCGCGGTACCTGGCGCGGGAACCGGTGAGCAGGATCGCTGACGCATACGGCGTGACCCCCCGCTGGCTGACCCTGCGGCTCGACGAATGGGGCGTCCCGCGTCGTCAGCGCCATGAGGCGCATCTGCATCGGCGCTCTGCGCAGCGGGTGTTCCGGGGACGTATGGTCCGCCGGTCGAAGGACGACGTACGCGCCGCGCAGGCCGAGTTCGTCGACCAACGGACGGATGTGATCGCGCGGTATCGGGACGGTGAGTCCGTCGCGTCCCTCGCCCGGTCCTTCAACCTCAGCCACTCCTGGATCGCGGAACGCCTGACGGAATGGGGCGTACGGCGCCAGGACCCGTAGGCCGCCCGGTTGTCACCGTCGAACGGGCCCTGAAGTGATGACGGAACAAACCGAAGGAACGCCCCAATCCATCTGAGATAGGGGCGTTCCTTTTCTGTGGGGCCAGCAGGCGGTCACTCGTCCTTGGGCGGGATGGTGAATCCCCGCGTCGGACCTGAACCCGGTGTCCCGGGGAACCGGGCGGCCACGAACGCCAGCACGTCGGCGGTCACGTCCCGGCGTGTGACCGGGTCGGCGGTGTCGTACACACGCCACTTTCCGGCCGTGCTCTCCGGGTCATCAGGCGCGACTACACCGGGGATTCCCAACTGCCTCAGTAAGGCGTCCACTTGTCGTGCCTGCTCAGCGTCCATGTTTCCGCCTTCCGTCCACTTGCGGCCAGCCTAGCCACCGCCACCGCCACCGCCACCGCCGTCGCCGTCGCCGTCGCCCGAGCAGTGCGAAGCGCAGTTACCCGGATTGATGGGACCGCAGCCGCCGGGTTTGGGCGTGTGCGAGCAGTTGGCTGCCACCGGGACCAGCGCCTTGGCCGGACCGGTCCACAGTTCACCGTCCACGGTGTGACCGGCCTGTTCGAGAAGGGCGATCGTGCGGGTGAGTGCGTGCTCGTCGTGACGACCGGCGTCCGGGCGTTCGGGCCAGTGGTGCACGAACCGCCCGAGGCGGCTGCACAGCTTCTCGTACAGGTTCGTGTGCAGGATCAGGGCGTGCCATCCCTCGTCCACAACATTGGAGGGCGTGATCCTGACGGTCGGGAACTGCACGGCGGCGGTTACGAACTTGAGAGCTTCCTCCACGATCCGCTGCGCCATGGCCTCGTCCGTACCGGGGTTGTTGTCGATGACGGTTGCGACGACACCCCCGAACGCGGCAGGGGTCAGTAATGCGCGTACATCGTGCATGTGCTTTCCTCCCTGTTGTGGAGTTTTCCTGCCTGTCCCGGTCACGACTGTCTACGCTTTTCGCCACCGGGATCGTGGTTCTACTCGGCACGAATGACCATGCTCGAATGAGGTCCCGGATACGCCGGAATCCTGCGTGACCGGACCCGCCCGTGTGGCTCATGCATTCCACGTCGACGGATGCCGAGTCAGTGGAAGGTGTTGCCGTCCACCCGTAGTGTGGATATTCGGCCTCAAAAGTGACGCCTGTGTCGGGATGCTCAGTAATCCTGTGCAGCACGTACCGCATCGCCGTTCTGATGCTTCACAGCCCGTCCCCCAGTCTCGATCTTGCATGACCGAGACTAGATGATCAGCCGCCTCAGTCTCGTGTGCCCTGCTGTCGCTCACCATGCGTCTATTTTCGCGCTGTACCACATGCCTGTGGAGCGCTAGTTACGTTGACGCATAAACCCATCTGCGACTTCTTCGAGATAGGCGGAAGCGTCATCGCCAGTGCGGGCATAAGACCAAAAGAGATCGAACAAATTGATGTGCTGCGTTACATCCCTGGGATCACGCAACACCACTTCTCCGGAGAACAGCTCGATGGTGACAAGACGGTCATCGTAGACAACAAAGATATTCATAGGAGTGCCGGGAATCTGTGCATCCTGTTTGACTATCCCGATCTCGACATTGGGTTTCCTGTTGACCTCGGCCATGTGTGCGCACTGCGCTGCCATGGCCCCGGTGCTGGCTCGCTGCCACCTGACGGCCTGTTCAGTCATCAGGAACCGGAATGATCGCGACCCGTCATCCAAGATGGCCTGACGTTCCAAACGGGCCTGGACCGCCCGCGCAACATCCCGGGCCGGGTCGCTGGCCACCGTAGGAGAAAGCGTCTCGACTGCGTACTCACGAACGTGTAGAAGACCAGTGGGGACAGCAGGCAGAAAGTGTCGCATCAGCCGCGACGACGATTCAAGCGCCCGCAGCTCGGCCTGCTTGTGATAGAGCCCAACGCGCGCGTAGGCACGCCAAGATGCGTAGTCGACGTTAGCCCTTCGGGTCAAACTGAGAAGCTCGTCGGCGACCTCATCAGGAACTGCAAGCGCCTTGAGGATACGCTCGACATCAATAACGGTCGGCAGTGCCCTCCCGGTTTCAATGCGGCTGATCTTCGTTTGACTCATGTTGCAGCGAATTGCCAGTCGTTCGCCGCTGAGACCGGCGGCCCTGCGGAGACCCCGAAGGGCCTCCGCCAGGTCCTTTCGATCTCGTGCTTGTGTTTCAGGTTCGATAGACACTGAATGGTACGGAACTTTCTAGCGCGAGATCCCGCAACGCAAGATACTTACCGATGTCCGGATCCTGGATCAGCTCCCGATTGATCTGGGTTCCGTCGGATCGGTAGTTGAGATGTACGACGGTCGTCTCATCGAACAACCAAAAATCCTGTTCAGGCAATCCAGGATCGGGGAGGTCGGTCAAATCAACGATCCGGTAGTTCTCCCCTGCCGTGGAGTTTCCGGGGATGCACCATTCGAAGAGATAGCGGCTGTACGGCGTGAGCGGCCTACGGACGATCTTCGCACGAGTCATTGTCCGTCCCGCCGCTGCGTGATCCCTGATGCTCTGGTGCCACGACGCGTTGAACCCTTCCGGCATGGGCCTCCCGGCCAAGAAGGCACCGACTGCCTCCGCCTCAGCGGGCATCGTGTAGGTCTGGTGCACTTCGAGCCGGAACGCCGAGCGCTTGAAGTTGCGGAAGTACGCCTGCCAGTCCTCGCCGTCCAGATACACGGCGTCAGAGCCATCCTCGGGCACGCGCCGCCTCCCTCAGGATGTCTTCCGGGATGAGTACGACAGACTCACCATGCGGCGTCGGGTGGACCACGTCGTAGCCCTGGACGGCCAGCATGCCGGGTTCCTGCGTCGTGTACACGGTCGGACAGTCGCCATTCCCGCACTCGTCGTCCTCGCCGCTCTCGCACGGTCCACCAGCGATGATCCGTAGTTCGTCCACTGAGACCCCCTCCGACGCGTAGTGAGCAAGTTACGGACCGTCCTACCGCAGTCACAAGGCCGGACCACCGTCAAGTCACGAAGTCGCATAGAACGGTGGGCCCGAGTCACAGGTATGTGCGCTCTGAGCAGTGCCGACAGGTAGGTGGTCAGGTGGGCGGCCCGCCCCGAAAGCAGCCGTCCGCCCGGTCAGCCGCCCGCGCCGTAGGTGAGGTTGGAGCACAGGTTGTCGTCCGCCGAGCGGGCGCTGTCGGCGACCGAGCTGGGGACCGCGGACGGGGTCGGTGAGGACGCGGCGGAGCCGGCGGGGGCGTAGTCGGTGCCCACGACCACGTTGAGGGCCGAGCCGCCGATGGCCTGGAGCTGGGCGCCGGGGAAGAGTTTGGCGACCGTCTGGGCGTGGCCCTGGAGGCCGGAGCCGTACTGGATGACCGTGGTGGTGTGGTCCTGGCTGTTCGCGTCGCCGGTGCCGGTGACGGTGAAACCGTGCTGGGTCAGCTCCCGCGCCGCGTCACCGGCCAGGCCGGTGGTGAGGGTGCCGTTGTAGACGGTGACGGATATGCCCGCCCCGGAGACGTTCTGGGCGGGGCTGGGCGAGGCGGACGCGGAGGCCGTCGTCTTCTTCTTGCCGCCGGCATCCTTGCCGTCCAGGGTGCGGTCGTCCTTGAGCGCGGCCCACAGAGCGGACGCGTCCGGTTCGACGATCGCGACGCGCGAGCCCTCGTAGCGCCAGGGGATGGTCACGAACTTGGTGTTGCGCAGGTCGATGTCCTTGAGCGACATCGCGAACGAGATGAGCTTGTCGGCCGAGCCCAGGCCCGGGTCGACGGTCATGGACTTGGTGGCGGCGGTCGCCAGCGGCAGCAGCTTGGTCGGGGTCAGGCCGTCGCTCTTGATCTTCTTGAGGAGGCTGGAGACGAATGCCTGCTGGCGCTTGATCCGGCCGATGTCGGAGCCGTCGCCGATGCCGTGCCGCAGCCGGACGTAGTCCAGGGCCTTCTGCCCGGAGACGGTCTGCACGCCCTTCTTGAAGATCAGGTCGCCGCGGGTGGTGCGGCTCGGGCTGAGATCGTTCTGGTAGATGTCGTTGGGCAGGCAGACCTCCACGCCGCCGACCACGTCGGTGAGCGCGGCGAAGCCCTTGAAGTCGACGACCACGGTGTGGTCGACGCGCAACCCGCTGAGCTGTTCCACCGTGTTCTGGGTGCAGGCCGGGTTGCCCTTGTCGGTCTCCCCGACCGAGAACGCCGCGTTGAACATGACGTTGGTCTGGGTCTGGGTCCAACTGCCGTCCGGCAGCCTGCACGGCGGGATGGTGACCAGGGTGTCGCGGGGTATGGAGACGGCTATCGCGTTCTTGTGGTCGGCGTAGACGTGCAGCAGGAACGCGGTGTCGGAGCGGCCTATGTCGTCCTTGCTGCCGCCGCCGAGCGCGTTGTTGCCGTCGGTGCGCGAGTCGGAGCCGATGACGAGCACGTTCACGCCCTTGGACGCGGCGTCGTCGGGGCGGTTCTTGGACAGTCCGCCCGCGTCGAAGGTGCTGATGCTGCCGTTCAGCTTGAAGTAGATCCAGCCGAGGCCCGCCGCGCCGAGCACCACGAGCGCGAGGGTGACCAGGAGCGCGGTCCGCCACGGGCTGCGTCTGCGGCCCCGGGCGGCGCGCCGGCCGTGGGAGGCGGGCGGCCCGTCGGGCGCGCCGCGCCGGGGCGGGGCGTCCCGCCGCCGGTGACGCGAGGGGTGCTCCGAGGGGTGCTCCGAGGGGTGGTCCGAGGGGTGGTCAAGGTCCCTGGTGCTCGTCATGCGTCGCGCCCTCATCCGGTCCGGCTCGTACACAGAGGGGACGCCTCGCCCCGTCCTATGGTTGTACAGTTGCGCAATGTGGCAATGATGGCAGATGGTACGCCGGGCCCCGGTCCGTGCCGCTGTCCGGCTGGGAAAGGAAGTGGCCAGATGCTCCGCAACGGACTTGAGCCGTGGCACCTGCTCATCGTGGCGATCGTGATCATCGTGTTGTTCGGTGCGAAGAAGCTGCCCGACACCGCCCGTGCGCTGGGCAAGTCGATGCGCATCCTCAAGAGCGAGGCCAAGGCCATGAAGGACGACGGCGGCGCGTCCGCGGCCGCGTCCGCGCAGCCCGGGGACGTGCCCGCCGCGCCGCGGGTCATCAAGTCCGCTCCCGGCGACCCGACGGCCGCCCATCCCGCCGCCGAGGAACCCGCGGCGCGCTGAACCGGGCGCTCCCGGCGCCGCTCAGGGGCTGGCGATGTCGAAGCCATAGCGCAGCGGCTCGTTCTTGACCCGGAAGTCACGGCGGTAGACGAACACCGCCTCGGCGCGCACCCCGGGCCGGGGCGGCGCGGCGTCCACCTCGCAGGGGAACGTCACCTGGATCACCCGCGGCCGGCCGGTGACCGTCATCCGCAGCCCGTCCGCGGGGCCCCCGTCGAGTACCGCACTCTCGATCCCCGTCTCGTCGCTCGAATCCACGGCGACAGATTATGGGTTGCGCAAGTGTCCGTGGGATGTGATGCCTGTCACGCCCGGGTTTACGAGTGTGACAATCGGTGAATACGGTGCCGGTCGGGGATCTTGGCCGTTCCCGCTCGCAATCGGTGTAAAGGCATAGGCGTAAAGACGTAAAGGGGTGTGCCGCTCTGTCCGGGTTCCGTCGGGAAGGGATCGTCGAAGGGATCATCACCGACTCGCCGCCCTCGGGCGGCCCCCGTCCACAACCGGCCGCGCCGCCGGACCCGGGCGGCCCACGGGACGCGTTCTTCGACAACGCGAAGTACGCGGCGATCGTGCTCGTCGCCGTGGCACACGCCTGGGAGCCGCTGCGCGCCGGCAGCCGTGCCGTCACCGCCCTCTACACGGTCGTCTACGCCTTCCACATGCCGGCCTTCATCGTGATCTCCGGCTACTTCTCGCGGAACTTCGACGCGAGCCCGGCCCGGCTCAAACGGCTGGTCACCGGGCTGGTCGTGCCCTACGTGGTGTTCGAGGTGGCGTACACCCTCTTCACCCGGTGGTCGGACCACGAACCGGACCGGGCGATCAGCCTGCTGGACCCGCTGTACCTCACCTGGTTCCTGGTGGCCCTGTTCATCTGGCGGCTGACCACGCCCCTGTGGAAGCTCCTACGGTGGCCGCTGCCCCTGGCGCTCGCCGTCGCGATGCTCGCCACCCTGACACCGTCCATCGGCAAGGACCTCGACCTCCAGCGCGTCCTTCAGTTCCTGCCGTACTTCGTGCTCGGCCTGTCGCTGCGGCCGGAGCACTTCCGGCTGGTGCGGCGCCGCGCCGTGCGGATCGCGGCCGTACCGGTGTTCGCCGCCGCGGTGGCCGTGGCGTACTGGGCGGTGCCGCGCTACAAGTACGCCTGGTTCTTCCACCGGGACAGCGCCGAGCAACTGGGCGCTCCCGGCTGGTACGGGCCGGTGCTGACGCTGGTCGTCCTCGGCATCTCGCTGACCCTGGTGGCCTGCTTCCTGTCCTGGATCCCGGGGCGCCGCCTGTGGTGCACCGCGCTGGGGGCGGGCACCCTGTACGGCTACCTCCTGCACGGATTCTTCCTCCAGGGGGCCAAGCCCGGGGGCTGGTACCGACCCGACTGGATCCACCGGCCGGCCGGCGCGGTCGTGGTGACCCTCGTCGCCGCGGCGGGGATCACCCTGCTGTGCACACCGCCGGTGCGGCGGGTCTTCCGGTTCGTCGTGGAGCCGAGGATGGACTGGGCGTTCCGGCGCGCCACCTCCCGGGACCGGGATCCGGACCGGGAGCGGAATCCGGACCGGGGCCGGGCCCGCACCGCGGGCGTGGGCTGAGACCCGCGCGTCGCGCACGTCACTCGGCGGACGTCACTCGGTGCACGTCACTCGGCGCACGTCACCCGGCGGGCATCACCCGGCAGGACGTCACTTGGTCACCGCCCCCGGCGCGTTCACCAGGTCCACGTCGCTCGCCCGGACGTAGGCGAGCCGGTGGCCGAACTGGATCTCGTAGTACTGCTCACTGCCCTTCACCACCGGACTCGGCGAGTAGGCGAAGGTGGAGCGGTCGGTGTACGAGCCGGTGAGCCGGTCCTGGGAGACATAGCGCTGGCCCGCCCCGATGGAGTAGGGCAGCGGCTCCTCGGTCGCCTCGTCGATGTTCGCCGGGTAGGCGCCGCTCTCCGGCAGGGCCCGCCCGTACACCGGGATCTCGGTCAGCCCCTGCTTCGGCGTCACCATCTGCCCCGTCGCCCCGACCGCCGTCGGGTGGTTCCGGGCGTTCTTGAACCAGGCCCTGCGGCCCAGGTACCAGATCGCCGTCCAGTCGCCCTGCCGCCCGGCGACCGCGTACGACTGGCCGGCGGAGACCCGCGAGCCCAGGTCGTTGACGTCCGTGGTGGAGCCCTCGCCGTCCGGGCGCCGCCCCTGGTCCTGGATCAGCGGCGCGTCCTCGCGCGGCTGGGTGTGCAGCCGCACGGCGCTGGAACCGTGCGGCGCGCACGGCACGCCGGCCCCGGTGCAGCCCGTGAACGTCGGCATGTAGGTGGTGTAGTCCGGGAGGATCGTCACCAGGGCGCTGTCCTCCCCGGCCGTGGCCTTCAGCGGGGCGCCGAGCAGGTCGAAGTAGTGCCGCCAGTCCCAGAACGGGCCCGGGTCGTCGTGCATGTCGGGGATCGTGTCGCTGGTGGGCGCGGGCACGTTGTCGTGGCCGAAGATGTGCTGCCGGTCCAGCGGGACGTGGTACTTCTTCGCCAGGTACTGCACGAGCCGCGCCGAGGACCGGTACATCTGCTCCGTGTACCAGGCGTCGGGCTGGGTGAGGAAACCTTCATGCTCGATGCCGATCGAACGGGCGTTCACGAACTGGCTGCCCGAGTGCCATGCCTCGTCCTTGGTCCTGATGTGCTGGGTGATGTGGCCGTCGCTGGAGCGCACCGAGTAGTGCCAGGACGCCTCCGTCGGATCCTGGATGGTCTTGAGCATGGAGTCCAGGGTCGCCTCGGTGTCGTGGATGACGATGTACTCGATCTTCTCGTCCCGGGGCCGGTCGGCCAGGTCGTGGTTGCCGTACTCGTCCTCGAACTGGACGTACGGCGCGCTGAGCCAGGAGCAGGTCAGCTCCACCGGGCACTCGACCTGCTTCGGCCGGTCCGGGTCCTTGGCCGACTGGGGACGCGGGCGGACGCTCGGATCGGGGACCAGGACGATGTGCTGCCCCTCGGCGGTGGTGCGGTCCGCGCCCTTGCGGATCAGCGCGAAGACGTCGTTCGCGTAGGTCGTCGCGGTCGCGGCGTCGGTGGTGCCCGGGAACCGGGCGACCGCCTCCCACCAGTCGGCCGGGCGGGCGCTGAGCGGCTTGCCGAGCTGCCGCTGGGTCGCCGCCAGCACGGCCGCGCCGCCGCGCACGTTGGCGCCGGGGTCCGTGCGCAGCCGCTCCACCGGGACGCCGGTCAGCCGGGCGGCGCGGCGCAGCTCGGCCGGCTGGAGGGACGGCCGGCTCGCGGGCCGCGGCGCCTGCTGCGGACCGGCCAGGGCGCGGTCCTCCTGCGGCGGCGCGGCCGAGGCCGGCGGCGGCGTCCGGGAACCGTCCACCAGGTGCATCGGCCCGTACCCGCCGCTGACACTCGCGGCGCCCACGTGCGCGTCCCAGCGCGACTGCAGGTAGGAGACGCCCAGGAGCACGCTCTGCGGTACGCGGTACTCCTCCGCGGCGGTCCGGAAGTCGCGCTGGAGGCTCCGGTCGTCCGGTCCGTCGCCGCCACCGGAGGGTACGGCCAGCAGCGGCAGCGCGAGGACGGACGAGGCGGCCACACAGACCGTCAGACGGTGTCCGCGCAGGGCGATGAGGACTCGGGAGGCGGCACGTTTTCTCATTGCGGGTGACTCCTACGGGCTCGTCGCAGCACGGACAAGCGCAACCAGGACAAAGGAGTTGCCCTGCACGCCACCTCTCGTACGTTTCCGTGCCCGGCGCGCAGGCGCGCGCCGAGCGTCACCGGCGTGGACCAGCCACCCGGCACAGGCCACCCGGTCGGCGGCAGCGCGCCGCCTGCGCCGGCGGGCCCGCTCAGCCGCCCGCGCCCCCGGTGTTCTCGCCGTCCCCGGCGCCCCCGGCGACCCCGGTGTTCCCGGCGCCCCCGGCGACCCCGGTGTTCCCGGCGTCCCCGGCATCCCCGGCATCCCCGGCGGGCTCGCCGTCCTCGACCGGGTTCACCCGCCAGTCGGGGTGTCCGGGCATGGGCGGGGTGTGCGCCCCGTACAGCCACGGTGTCAGAAACGGTGTCAGGTCCCGGCCCGCGACCCGGGAGGCGAGCGCGATGAAGTCCCGGGTGCCCGCCGTCCGGCCCTGGTAGCGCGTCACCCACTCGCGTTCGATCCGCTCGAAGGTCTCCTCGCCGACCTCCTCCCGCAGGGCGTAGAGGACCAGTGCCGAGCCGTCGTAGCGGATCTGACGGAACAGCGTGGACGAGGCGGGCTCGGCGGGCGCGCCGTCGTCGTGCCGCCACTGGTCGTGCTGCTCGTACGTCCACCGCATGGCCTCCTCCAGATCGGGGCCGCCGTGCGTGTCCGTGTAGAGCCGCTCGTAGAAGCGGGCGTGACCCTCGCTCAGCCACAGATCGGACCAGCGCCGCAGACCGACGCTGTCCCCCGTCCAGTGGTGGGCCAGCTCGTGCACGAGATCCCGTTCGGCGCCGACCCGGTCGCCCAGCAGGGTGGCGCTCGGTACGACGGACAGCGACTGCGTCTCCAGCGCCACCGGCAGGTCGGTGTCGCCCACCAGCACGCCGTACCGGCGGAAGGGGTACGGGCCGAGCCGCTGCTCCAGCCATTCCAGGTGCTGCGGGGTGAGCGCGCGGTACGCCGCGGTGCCGTCGACGAGGTCCCGCGGGACCACGTCCCGCACGGGCAGCCCGCGCGGCCCGCGGCCCTCGACGAAGGTGAACCTGCCGATCGCCAGCTGCACCAGCTGCGCGGCGACCGGCTGCTCGGAGTCGTACGTCCAGCGGATCCGCCCGTCGGGCCTGCGGACCCGCTCGACGAGCCGTCCGCCCGCCACCGCGCTCAGGTCCGCCGGGGTGGTGATGCGGAAGGTGACGGGGGCGCGCAGGCTCGGGTGGTCGCTGACCGGGAAGACCAGCTTGGCGCCGTCGGGCTGCGGACACAGCACGGTGCCGTCGGCGGTCGGCACCCAGCCGTACGCCCCGATCGCGTCGTCGCGGTGGCGCTGCTGCGTCGGGTCGGCGGTGTAGGCGACGCGCACGGTGAAGGCGGCGCCGTCGGGGATCGGCCGGGCCGGGGTGACGACGAGTTCGTCGCCGTCGCGCACGGCCCGCGCCGGTACGCCGTCCACGGTGACCGTGTGCAGGGTGTTGCCCGCGAAGTCGAGGTCGAAGCGGGACAGCGCCTGGGTGGCGGTGGCGCTGATGGTGGCCGCGGCGGGGAACGGCGTCCGCGGGGCCCGCCAGTCGAGGTCGAGGGTGTAACGGCGCACCGTGTAGCCCCCGTTGCCGTCGAGCGGCGCGAGCGGGTCACCGATGCCGGGGGCGCCGGGCGAGGGCACGGCACGGGGGGCGAGCGCGCCGGGGCGGGCGACGGGACGGCCACCGTCGTGGCGGAGCGCGCCGAGGAGGAGCGCGGCTCCGGTGATCCCGGCGGCTCCGGTGACGACGAGGGACGACACCTTCGTGATCTTCATGGGCGCACTATGGCAGCAAGGGGTATGTATAGCTACTTATGTTCCTTTTGCTGGGTCCTTCTTAGTTATGCGGGATTATGAATGGTTATTGGCCTCAGGGTTGTCCACGCCAGGGTTGTGTGCGCCGTCGAAGCCCTCGCCCGGGTCGGAACGCGCGAAAGCGGCTCCGCCCGCCCAGTGACCCCACTGGGCGGGCGGAGCCGCTTTCACCGATGTACGAGACCGATGTACCAACCGATGTAAGAGCCGACGTAAGAAATGGCGTACGAAACGGCGTACGAAACGGCGTACGTACGGGCTGACGCAGGTACTGCCTCGGATGTCTCAGCCCAGGCAGAGCACCAGCAGGCACAGCCGCGTCGGGTCGCTCGACGGTGGTGTCGAGGGGGCCGGGGTGCCGGTCTGCGGGTCGCTCGGGGCGGGGGTGCCGGTGGACGGGGCCGGCGTGGGCGTGCCGCTCGGCTGCTGGCTTCCCGTGCTCGTGTGCGCCGGGGCCGGTGCCGCGGTGCTCGGCCGGTGCGCGGTGGGCGTGGTGGCCGGGTGGGGCGCGACGGCGGCGTCCGGACGGGTGATCGAGGCGACCGTGCGCGGCGCGGCCTCGTTCCGCTGCCGCGAGGCGCCGGTGTCCCGGTCCTCGGTCCGGGACGACGAGGCCGACGTGGCGTCGTCGGTCGGCGCCGCGGGGACGGTCGCCGTCTGCTCCGGCAGCTCCCCGGTGAGGGTGATGCGGTGGTTGTCCGGCGCCGTCGCGGCCTGCGGCCGGACGGCCTGGTTGCGGTCCATCGCCGCGACGGTCAGGCCGCCTCCGACGAGCGCGACCGCCGTCGCCACCACGGCCCGGCGCTGGTTCTTCTTCCACCGGGCCCGCTGCCGGCGCCGCGCCGCGCGTCCCTCGCCCGAGGGCGCCGGGCTCGCGACGTCGTCCGCCGGGGGCGGCACGGCCGCGGTGTCGGGCACGTACTCGGGCTCGTCGGCCGGAGGCACGTCGTACCGGCGCAGCCACGCCGCGGGCGGCCGGCCGGCCGGGACGGCGAGTGCGGTGTCCGGGCGCTCCGGAGCCGCGGCGGTGATGCCGGACGCGGAGACGTCGGGGGCGATGTCCGGGGCGTACGCGCCGCACCCGGGACACACCAGGGCACCGTTGAGATGCCGACGGCACGAGGTGCAGTAGTCCATCCGCGGTCTTCCTGGGTCGCTGGCGCCGTGGGCCCGTCCGGGCACGGCCTGGTCGTGCTCGCACAACAGAGCGAGCGGCCAGCAACGGTAACGATCCTTTCGAGTGTCTGTGTGCAGCCCGTGTGACTCTCCTGCGCAGATTCCCCGCATCCGCCGTCCCTCCGCCGTCCAGCCACGGGATCAGCCCGTCCGGCCGCCCCAGCGGGTGTCGACGCGCTCCCACTCCTCGGCCCACTGGTTCAGGCGCCGCCGCTCCAGCCGGCCGCGGGCCAGCTGCGCACAGCCGGCCACGGCACCGGCGGTGGCCACCGCCACCAGCGCGCCGGTCCAGACCGACTGGAAGGCCGCGTCGCCGCCGGCCATCGGCCGCGTCGTCAGCCGGCCCTGCCCGTCCGTCCAGATCGCGACCTGGGTGCCCTTCGACGAGGCGGGCGGCACCTCGGTGCGGGCGAGGTGCGTGGAGCCGTCCGGGGCCGTCCAGCGGACGGTGGCCCAGACGTGCCCGCCGTCCGGGGTCTGCACGGACGGGCCGTGCGGCGCGTTCTCGGTGACGACCGCCGACACCGTGTGCCGCTCCGCCCGCTGCTGCGCCAGATTGCGGTCCACCGTGGACGCCGCCACCAGTCCCGCGAAGATGCTGCCCACGACGGCGATCACCCAGGCCGCGAGCAGGATCCAGGCTTCGACGACGTCGCTGCGGCGCCGCAGCGGACTGCGGCGCCAGCGCCACGTCCGCGCCCGGTCGAGCCGTATCCCTGCCATGGTCGACACCCCCTTTGCGGCACCGACAGGCCCACCTCTCGCCTTTCAGTGTCCTCCATCAGGGGCGTGATGGCAGGTTCTGTCCCGTATGCGGGATGTTCAAGGGTTGCGTGTGGGTTCGCGGGGCTGTGCGGGAGGCCGGCGGGCCGCTGTGGGCGAGGTTCTGTGCGCAGTGCGCGAGCCGGGTGGCGGCGGGGCTTCCGTGAACGCTCACCGGACCGTCTGCCGGACCGTCGCCATGGCCGGGTCGCACCGACTCGGACGGCCGCCCGGGTGCCGACTGAACCCCCGGAGCCGTCGGTCCGTTGTCAACTCTCGACCACGCACCTGCGCCAAGGAAGGAAGAAGAGATGCCGCGAGGATCACAGCCGGAAACAGATCCACAGCCGAAAACAGGAGATCTCCGGGCGATGCGGGCGGAGAGGGATCGGCGGCTGAGTGATCGGCCGGCGGGTTGGGCCGCGGTGGATCACCTACTCAAAAAGTACTACCTGGAACTGCAAGCGGGAGGATTGCAGTCTTCGTCCGAAAGGCTGCGCGCGGATCTCTCAAACGGGCTTTCGGCCGCTAAGGGCGCCAAGGGGGAAGTGGATTCCTTGGTCAAAAAAACCTTGGGACGTCAGGGTGACCTTGACCGCCAAGCCGCCTCCCTGGGTACGTCGAAGGAGGCACCGGAGATGACGTCGCACGAAGCGATTCACGCACGTGCGGCCGATAGAGCTTTCAAGCCGTTCGTCAGCTCACTATCGCGATACGAGCGATCGAATTCCAAAGAAGACGGTGAGCAGATGATCAATCACGGCCTGGTGTGGGCGAGCCTCAAGGAAGTCCAGCAGAACCTGATGGAGAAGAGGCTGGAGGATCTGAGCGAGCAAAACCGGGCGGCCCTGTACGCTCCCATGCACCAGGCGGTCGAGGTAATGCAGGGCGTCGCCGCATGGTTCTCTGGACAAGCGCGAAACCCCGTCGGTGGGGCCGCCCGCGCAACCCAACCGCCGGTCCCCTCCGCGGCGGCCACGCGCGGAAGGCCGCAACTCGCCGGCAGCAGCACCGTCAGCCTGCCTTACCGGCCGGCCGACAAACCCAAAGGTCCTACAAGGTAGACAGAGTCCGCCGGCAAGGGATCGCGGGCGGCCGTCATCAAGCACAGGAACGCCCCGTCAAGCACAGGAACGCCCCGTCAAGCACAGGAACGCCCCGTCGCGCGCCCTTCGCCGGTTCTGGGCGGAGCGTGGCGCGTCAGCCGCCGGAGGGGGGCGGGGTCGGGGGTGCGGGCCAGGACTCCGACTGAACCACCGACGCCGTCTGTCCGTTGGTGACTCTCAGGGAAGCATGCATGCCTGCGCGGAAGGAATGTGGAAGCGATGCCAGAGTCGGGAGATATCGCGACGTTGCGAGCCCAGCAAGCGGCTTCGAGAGAGCGGCGGGGGCAAGGGGCGCAAGTGGTCACGGATCTCTACCGAAATCTCGCAAATGTTCCGGTCACTGGTGATCAATTGACCGAAGGGCTCGCATGGGCCAGCAGGCGCGAGATCGACCTTGCCCGTCGGGCCCAAAACCTGGGCGTGGGGGAGCTGAGTGAACTGGAAAAGATTTACCACCATGCTTCCGAAATGCTCTTGACGAACTACACTACCTCACGCGATACCTACGCGGCCACGCAAACTCCTGCGGACTATCAGCGGATGCTGAAGGACGGCCAGGCATATGTCAACGCCAAAAGGGAAGGCCAAGACGCGCTGGAGCAAAGGCTGAACAGCGTGAGCGAGCAGCGCCGCGGGTATGACCCGGTCCGGGAGGCAAGTAACACTGCCAGCAATTCACAAGCCTCCTCCAGTAGCAGTCAGCAGCAACAGGTCAGCGCTTATCAGGGGCAGCAAACGGGTGCGCATCCGGCTAAAAAGGCCAGACGGTAATAGCCGGTGACGGTGGACTGCGGCCACCGGTCATCGAGTACGAGAACGCCCCGCCGTCGGCCTGTGCCCGCACCGGACGGGGCGTTCCGCGTGCCGCCGCCACCGCCCCGCCCGGTGTGTCCCTCCCACTCCGCCGCTCGCTGTCGCTGCCCGCTGTAACAGTTTAGTTATTGCGCAAACATCGGAACCATGGGCGCGGGTGCCGCGTTGGAACGAGTGACGGTACCGACGCAACGAACGCAACGAACGCAACGAACAACGGGAGGACGAGCCGTGGGAATCTCGCTCGCCAAGGGCGGCAACGTATCGCTGAGCAAGGAGGCGCCGGGCCTGAGCGCCGTCGTGGTCGGCCTCGGCTGGGACGTCCGCACCACCACCGGCGCGGACTACGACCTGGACGCCTCCGCGCTGCTGCTGAACACGTCCGGCAAGGTCGCCTCCGACGCGCACTTCGTCTTCTACAACAACCTCAGGAGCCCGGACGGCTCGGTGGAGCACACCGGTGACAACCTGACCGGTGAGGGCGAGGGCGACGACGAGAGCATCAACGTGAACCTCGCGGCCGTGCCCGTGGACATCGACAAGGTCGTCTTCCCGGTCTCCATCCACGAGGCGGAGCTGCGCGGACAGAACTTCGGCCAGGTCAGCAACGCGTTCATCCGGGTCGTGAACCAGGCGAACGGCCAGGAGATCGCCCGCTACGACCTGTCCGAGGACGCCTCGACGGAGACGGCGATGGTCTTCGGGGAGCTGTACCGACACGGCGCCGAGTGGAAGTTCCGCGCGGTCGGCCAGGGTTACGCGTCCGGCCTGCGCGGCATCGCCGCCGACTTCGGCGTGAATGTCTGAGACGGCAGCGGCGGAGACGACAGCGGCTGGGGCGGCACGGCTGACGGGGCACGGCTGATACGGCACGGCCGGGCCGACGGCGCCGTGACGGACGGCGACGGCTGACGCGGCGGCCGGCCCGTCTCGCCTCGTCCCGCCCTGTCTCGCCCCGTCCTGCCCCGTCCTGCCCTGTCTCGCCCCGTCCATCACAGCGGTCCCGTCCGGTCCCGTTTCCGGGTACCGGACGGGACCTTGCCCATCGGTCGGCTTCCTGCGTTCAGCCCGTCACAGGGCCGCGCACTGGCCCGCCTTGGGGCCGAGGACCGTGACCGGCCTGCCCGCGTTCTCCGGGACCGGCTGGTTGCCGGAGCAGGTCAGGGGCCCGGTGACGGTGGTGCCGGAGACGGTGACGCCACCGCTGTTGCCGGTGAGCACGACCGGACCGGTGACGGCGTCGACGGTGCAGCCCGTGCCACCGAGGACGACCGGCCCGCTCGTGCCGGTGACCGACACCGGCCCGGTGACGGTGGTGCCGCACCACTGCACCGTACGGGCCCGGTCCGCGGTCACCGGACCCGTCACCGTGCTGCCGCGGGAGACCAGGGAGGCCCCCGCGCGGACGGTCACGGGGCCGGTCAGCTGCGCCCGGTCGAGACAGGTGACGCCGGTGGCGACGGTCACCGGGCCGCGGTGGGTGCCGGTGAGCGTGGTGGTGCAGGACGGGGCCGGGGTGAGGCCGGACTTGAAGTCGAGGGCGTAGGCGAGCTTGCCGGGCTTGGCGTCCGTGATCGGCTTGCTCACCTTGGCGAACTCACCGCCGGTCTCCTTCTTGCCGTCGTTCCACTGGGCCATCTTGCCCAGCTCGGCGGCCGTCCGGCCGCCCGCCACCGGATCGTCACCGCCGAGCGCGGCCATGGCCTGGGACGCCTGCTTGACCAGGCTCAAGTAGGCCGCCGGGTCACTCGGTCCGGCCGCCGGCACGGGCAGTCGGTCGCGCAGCCACTCGCCCCAGTAGAACTCCAGGAACTCGCTCGCGTCGTCGGGCACCGCGTAGCCGATGTCCCGGGTGAAGTAGACGAGGCCGCGGTACAGGTCGTCGTGGAAGTGGGCCAGACCGAGGCGGTCGGGCAACTGGTCCACGGTGATCGGCCGGTCGTTCTCGTCGCGCAGCCAGACCTTCCGCTCGTCCGTCATCCGCTGCCAGAAGGCCGCGGTCGACAGGGAGCTGAAGTTGTCGGTGACGCGCACCCGGATGTGGAGCGCGTCGCCGCCGTCGGGGAGTTCGTCGAACACGGTGAGGGTGTGGTGCCCGTCCGTGAGGTACAGCTTGCCGCCGGGGCCGACCACCGCCGTCTTCATCCCGGCGACGCTGTCGGCCGTCTCCTGCCCGAGCGGCACGGTGCAGGAGAAGCTGGCCGGGTCGTCGAGGCGGGCACCGGGCCGCACGGACGCGGCCTCGCCCTGCCCGTTGGTCTCGCACCAGTCGTCGAACCGCTTGTTGAAGTCGCCCGCCGCCTCGTCCTTGTCCGAACCGTAACGGCCGAGCTTGTAGTAGACCTCGTCATAGCCGAGCACCGACTGGGTCGGATGCAGCTCGCCCAGGGTGACGTCCAGCAACTCGCCCGGCTGGGCGCACACTTGGGACGCCCGTCCGGCACCGCAGCCCTGCGCCTGCGCCTGCGCCGCGCCCGCTCCGGTGACGACCGCCCCGGCCGCCAGCGCGACGGCGGTCAGGGCCGCCGCCGTACGGCGCCTCGGTCTCGGGCCGGCGTCCGACCGGTTTCCGGCACTCTTTGCCCGCATGGAGTCCCTTCCGCTTGAACGGGCGCTGCCCCGCGCCCGGTTTGCCGGGAGAACGCTCGCAGGCGTGCCGGATCACCGGGTGGAATCGGCGTGAACTCCCGGTGCGCCCACAGCCGAGACCGGCCAACGGTCCCTGAGGTCCGCGGGATCCCCTCCCGCAGTCCGTGAGAGCGAGGGGATCCATGTGGTCTCGGTCACTGCGGGGGCCACCGGGGTGATGCTTGGCGCATCCTGTGCGCTAGTGATAGCAGTGCACCTGTGTGTCAGGTGTGACTCCTGAACTTTCTGCCGCTGTCCTTCACGGACCTCAGCGGCCTTCTCTGGGGTGGGATACATAGTGAGTCCTCGTACGTCGCATGCGTACAGACCGTTGACCATGAAACGGCGGGTGTGGCTGACGCTCGGGGCGGTCGTCCTGGGCGGTGGCGGCGTGGTGTCCTATGCCGTCGCCAGCCCCGCCGACGGTCACGGGACCAGGGCCGAACGGCCGGCGAAGGTCTACGCCCTCGGGCTGAAGACCGCCACGAGCAACAAGCGGGAGCTGGGCCGCACGGACACCCAGCAGTTCTCATTGCTGGGCGTCTCCTGGACGGGCGCCGCCCACCGGCTGGACGGGACGGCGCAGGTGCGCACCCACAGCCTGGACACCGGCGAGTGGAGCGCCTGGCACGACCTGGAGCTGAACACCGACCCGCCGGAGGATCCCGAGGCCGGTGCGCGCGGCGCGTCCGAGCCGCTGTGGGTCGGCCCCTCCGACGGCGTCGAGGCCCAGGTCGTCCGCAAGGACGGCTCGACCCGCGCGCTGCCCCCGGGGCTTCAGGTGAACCTGGTCGACCCGGGCGTGGTCACCGCTGCCGAGCAGAAACGCGCGGACGCCGATCCCGCCGCCTTCGTCGCGGCGGACAGTTCGGGCGCCACCCCGGCCGACTCCGCCTCCCCCTCGGGCTCCTCGACCCCCTCCACGAGCCCGTCGCCCACCAAGCCCTCGGCGCCGCCGTCCACCGTGCCGGAACCGCCGATCGTCTCCCGGGCCGGCTGGGGCGCCGACGAGTCGATCAGCCCCGACCCGTCGGAGTACAACCCGGACGTGAAGGCCGTGTTCGTGCACCACAC
Organism: Streptomyces sp. NPDC056161; assembly: GCF_042268025.1. Taxonomy (NCBI): domain Bacteria; kingdom Bacillati; phylum Actinomycetota; class Actinomycetes; order Kitasatosporales; family Streptomycetaceae; genus Streptomyces; species Streptomyces sp. NPDC056161. The sequence continues at coordinate 180,726 of NZ_JBHJUV010000008.1, read as the reverse complement.
GGACGGCGCCAACGACTACTCCTGCGCCGACTCGGCGGCCGTGGTCCGATCGATCATGCTCTACCACGTGAAGATCGAGGGCTGGAACGACATCGGCTACAACTTCCTCGTCGACAAGTGCGGCACCATCTTCGAGGGCCGCAAGGGAGGTGTCGACCTGCCGGTGCTCGGCGCACACACCTACGGCTGGAACCGGGAGTCCACGGGCATCGCGGTGCTCGGCACCTACACCAGCGCCGGCGCCTCCAGCGCCACGCTGACCTCGGTCGCCCGGATCGCGGCCTGGAAGCTCGGGCAGTACGGTGCCGACCCGGCCGGAACCGTCGACCTGAACGCGGGCGCCACGCAGACGAACTACTTCCACAAGGACTTCACCGCGGGCACCAAGTACACCTTCCCGCGGATCTCCGCACACCGTGACGGCTTCAACACCGAGTGCCCCGGCGACGGGCTCTACAACCAGTTGCCGACCATCCGCACCCTGGCGGCCGGTCCGGTGCAGGGCCTGAAGGTCGCCTCGGTCACCGGCGCCACCCTGAACGGCTCGACGTACTACACCAAGGGCGCCGTCACCGTGAAGTGGTCGGCCACCACGCCGTCGTCGCTCATCTCCAAGTACGAGCTGGTGGTCGACGGCAAGACCGTCGCCACCCTGGCCGGTACCGCCACCTCCGGCGCGACCACGCTGGCCGTGGGCAGTCACACGGTCGCCGTGCGGGCCGTGCACCAGTCCGGCAGGACGGCCACCAGCGCCTCGGTGAAGGTCGTGGCGGACACCACCGCGCCCACCTTCAGCACCAACCCGAACATCGCCCTGCGCACCGGCACCGTCAGCACCACCTCCGTCCCGGTCACGCTGGGCTGGAAGGCCGCCGACACGACGGCCCTGCGCCAGGTGAACCTGCTGGCCCCGGCGGCCGTCACCTTCGGCCCGACCACCACCAGCTCCAGCCGCACCGTCAAGCCCGGCGTCGCCACCACCTGGTCGATGCGCGCGTACGACTGGGCGGGCAACTACCGCACGGTCTCGCCCGCCTACACCCCGGTGATCCTCCAGGAGACCTCCGCCACCAGGACGGGCACCTGGAGCACCCGCTCCAGCTCCAGCTACCTCGGCGGCAAGTCGTACTCAAGCTCGGCCAAGAACGCGAGCCTCACCTGGACCTTCACCGGCCGCTCGGCCGCCCTGGTGGTCTCCCGCGCCGCCACCTCCGGGCAGGTGTACGTGTACGTCGACGGGACGAAGGTCTCGACCGTCGACCTGAAGTCGTCCACCACGCAGTACCGCAACGCCATCTGGACCAAGTCCTGGTCCAGCAGCGCCAAGCACACCGTCAAGCTCGTCGTGGTCGGCACCAGCGGCCGTCCGACCGTCACCACCGACGGGCTCGTCTACGTGAAGTGACGGCCCCGTAGCGGTACATCGGCGGCCCGGCCGCGGTAGACCGGGCCGCCGCACACCGCACACCGGATCGCGATACGCAGGTCCCGTGGAGCAGAGGAAACTCGCTCCGCGGGACCTGCGCGCGTTCACGGCCGACTTCCCGGTCGCTGCCCGGTCGGCTGCCCGGCCGACTGCCCGGCCGACTGTGCGATCGGCCGTGCGGTCAGCGCTCCAGCAGGTCGCGCAGTGCTGCGGCGATCGAGGCAGGGTCCTCCTCGGCCATGAAGTGCCCCGCTCGGGTCAGCCGGTGGTCCAGGTCCGGCGCCCACGCCCGCCACACCCCGGTGGCGTCGTAGCCGAGCTGCGCGCCCCAGTCCTGCTGGACGACCGTCACGGGCATGGCGAACCGCGTCCCGGCGTCCAGGTCCGCCTGGTCGTGCCTGACGTCGATGCCCGCCGAGGCCCGGTAGTCCGCGACGATCGACGGCACCGCCGCGGCGCTCGCCCGCAGGTACTCGGCCCGTACCTGCGCGGGCATGGCGGTCGGGTCATCGGCCCAGGCGTCGAGGAACGAGCCGAAGAACGCGTCCGCGCTGCCCGCGATCATCGCTTCCGGCAGGCCCGGCGGCTGCGCCATCAGGAAGAGGTGGTAGCCGACCGCCGCCGAGACGCCGTGCAGGACGTTCCACATGTCGAGCGTCGGCACGATGTCGAGGATGCCCAGGTGCGTGATGGTCTTTGGGTGGTCCAACCCGGCCCGGAAGGCGACCAGGGCACCGCGGTCGTGCCCGGCCAGGGCGAACCGCTCATGGCCGAGCGCACGGGCGAGCGCGACGATGTCGGCGGCCATGGTCCGCTTGGCGTACGCCGTTCCGTCGGGGTTCTCGGCGGGTTTGTCGCTGGCGCCGTAACCTCGCAGGTCGGGGCAGATCACGGTGTGGTCGGCCGCGAGGTCGGCGGCCACGTGCCGCCACATGAGGTGGGTCTGCGGGAAGCCGTGCAGCAGCACGACGGGGCTGCCGCTGCCGCCGACGGCCGTGTGCAGGGCGACGCCGTCCGCGACGGGTACGCGCTGCGATACGAAACCGGGGATGGCGGAGGGGACACCGGAGGGGACGCTGGAGTCATGGGAGAACATGCTCCGAGGCTGCCGCCCGCGGATCAGCACCCGGTCAGCAAAGCCGGTCGGCCCACGGGCACGGAGCACGGGCAGGGAGGTCGCATGGAACCGGTGGTGTTCCGGGTGCTCGGGCCGGTCGGTGCCGAGCGCGACGGTGCCGCCCTGGCCCTGAAGGGCCCGCGCCACCGTGCCGTCCTGGCCCGGCTGATCGTGGCCCGCCGCCGGGTCGTGCCGGTCGGCCGGCTCGTCGACGACCTGTGGCAGGAGCCGCCGCCGAACGCCGTAGGCGCCCTGCGGACCTTCGTCGGCGACCTGCGCCGCGCCCTGGAACCGGAGCGCCCACCGCGGACACCGGCCCGGCTGCTGGTCACCGAGGGACCCGGGTACGCCCTGCGCGCCGACCCCGGCACCGTCGACGCCCGGCGGTTCGAGGACGCCGTGGCCGAGGCCGCCGCGGCGGCGCCCGAGCGCGCCCTGGCACGGCTCGAAGCGGCGCTCGCGCTGTGGCACGGCCCCGCCTACGCGGACTTCGCGGGCCAGGAGTGGTGCCGGGGCGAGCGGGCCCGGCTGAGCGAACTGCGGCTGCACGCGGTGGAACGGCGGGCCGGGGCCCTGCTCGCGCTCGGCCGGCCCGCCGAGGCGGTGCCCGACCTCGACGCGCACGCCACCGCCCACCCCTGGCGCGAGGAGGGCTGGCGGCTGCTGGCGCTGGCGCTGTACCGCACGGGCCGGCAGGCGGACGCGCTCGCCGTGCTGCGCCGCGCCCGCGCGGACCTGGCCGACCGGCTCGGCCTCGACCCCGGCGTGGCGCTGCGCCGCCTGGAGGCGCGGATCCTTGCCCAGGACCCCGGCCTGGACGGCCCGGCGGAACCGTCCCAGGCGGCGGCCCGGCTGTGGACGCGGGCGGCCGAGGCGTACGACCGTACGGTGGCCGCCGGCGCCAGGGCCCGCCTGGAGTCCACCGTGGGCCTGCTCCGGAACCTCGCGGTGACCGGCGGCGACGGTCTCGCCGAGTCCCGCGGGCACCGGCTCGCGGCGGTGACCGCGGCCGAGGAGACCGGCGACGCGGAGCTGACCGCCCGGGTCATCGGCGCCTTCGACGTGCCCGCGCTGTGGCCGCGCGCCGACGACCCGCAGGCGGCGGAGCGTATCGTCGCCGCGGCCGAACGCACCCTCGCGGCGCTCCCGCCGGACGCGCCGCACGAGGCGGCCCGCTGCCGTCTCCTCGCCACCGTCGCCGTGGAGATGCGCGGCACCCGCTCGCCGCGCGGCCCGGCCGCCGCCCGCGCGGCCGAGGAGAGCGCCCGCCGCCTCGACGACCCCGCGCTGCTCGCCTTCGCCCTCAACGGCGTCTTCATGCAGTCCTGCACCCGCGCCGGTCTGGCGCCCGTCCGGGACGCGACCGGCGCGGAACTCGTCGCGCTCGCGGCCCGGCACGGCCTGGTCACCTACGAGGTGCTCGGCCACCTCGTCCGCGTCCAGGCCCGCGCCGCCCTGGCCGACTTCGCGACCGCCGACGCGCACGCCGCCGCCGCGGACCGGCTGTCCCGACGGCACGAACTACCGCTCGTCGGCGTGTTCACCGCCGGCTACGCGGCCCTGCGCGCCGCCGCGACCGGCACCGCGGCGCAGGCCGAGCACGCCTACCGGTCGGCGTACGCGGCGCTCGACGCCTGCGGCATGCCCGGTCTGACGGCGGGGCTGATCCCGCTGACCCGGCTGTCCCTGACCCTGCGGCCGGACCGCCCGGCCGCCGCCGCTGCCGTCGATCTCGCCGAGGACTGGGGTCCCTACCGGCCGTGGGCGCGACCGCTCGCCCTGCTCGGGGCGGGCCGCACCGGGCAGGCCCACGCGGCCGTGCGCGGGCTGCCCGAACCGCCGGCCGACCTCATGTACGAGGCGCTGTGCTGCCTGACGGCCGCCGCCGCCCTGGAACTCGACGACCCCGGACTGCGGTCCGTCCTCGCCGCCCGGCTGCGTCCCGCCACCGGCCAGCTGGCGGGCGCCGCGAGCGGATTCCTCACCTTCGGACCGGTCGCCGACTGGACCGAGGCCCTGCGGGCCTGACGGCGGCCCCGGCCCCGGCCTCGGCCGGATCCCGCCCGTGCACGGCAGTGGACATGACCGGTTGGGGCTCCCGACACTCTGTCATCTGAGAGACTTCACGCACGCCACAGGCGGCTGACGGATTCCGTACGGTTTCGGGGGACCCATGGACATCGAACTGTCCGATCTGCTCACGTCACTTCGCGCGGAGATCGACCGCGCCCGGCTGGCCGCGGCCGGCCAGGACGTGCGGTTCCGCATCAACTCCATCGACCTGGAACTCCAGGTCGCGGTGGAGAAGACCGCCGAGGCCAACGCCGGGGTGAAGTTCTGGGTGGTGTCGCTGGGCGGCAAGGGCGGCGGCAAGACCGCGCACACCCACACCGTGAAGCTCAGCCTGGCCGCCGAGACCGACGACGGCGAGCCCGTCCTCACGGACGACGACGTCTCGAACCTCTTCCCCGCGGGCTGAGGGCTGAATGGCCCCGATCGACAAACGCAGGGTCGCGCAGGTACTCGTCGCACGGGACGGCGGGCACAAGTACGGCTCGGGCTATCGGATCAGCACCCGGCTGATCCTCACGGTGAAGCACCTGCTCGGCCAGGACGCCGACCCGGCCTGCACGGTGCTGCTCGGCCGGGACAAGGACCCCCTGCCCGTCACCGTCGCGTGGCGGAGCAAACGGCAGGACCTGGCCCTGCTGCGCCTCGACGAGGTGCCCGCGGGCCTTCCCTCCGTACCGCGCGTCGACTTCGGCAGCCTGCCGGACGCCGTCGGCAGCGTGCCGTTCACCGGCGTCGGCTTCCCGGCGTTCGCGCAGCACGCCGCCTCGGACCGGTTCGAGGGTCTCGACCGGCGCGAGAGCTGCGACTTCGAGGGGAACATCCGGCTCGGCTCCAACCTGAAGTCGGGGCTGCTCGGTCTCACCATCACCACGCACCTGCCGCGCGAGCGGGGACCCGACGGCCAGGACGCCTGGCAGGGTGTCTCCGGCACGGCCCTGTTCGCCCACGACCGTTATCTGGTCGGCGTGCAGGCCCACCGGCTGCCCGCCGCCGGGACGGGCAGCGCGGAGGCCGAACCCGTGGCCCAGGCGCTGCGCGACCCGGAGTTCGCCGCCGTGCTCGCCGAGGACTTCGTACCGGCCCGTGCCGTGCCGCTGGACCCGCCCGCCCGCGAACCCGTGCGCCCGCGGCTGCGGGCCGTCATATCCCAGGCCGAACTCGTCGAGGGCTTCAGCGACTTCGAGAAGAACCTCACCCCCGAACGGCTGCCGTTCGTCTCACCGGGCAGCGACGACGCCGCCGCCCCGCGGAAACTGCTCACCAGGCTGGTGATGTCCGAGGACCGCGGTGTGCTGCTGCTGGGCGCGGCGGGCACCGGAAAGAGCCGCACCGGCCTGGAGGTGGGCCGGCTCGCGCTGGAACAGGGCTGGCGGGTGCTGCACGTCCTGCCCCACAACCAGAGCGAGACGATCACCGAGCAGATAGCCGACCAGGTCTTCGCGGACGTCGGCGACGTCCTGGTGGTGATCGACCTCAACGCGACCAGCCTCGATCTGCTGGCGCTGCGCCACCACCTGCTCCCCGAGGCCCGCCGCCGGGGCATCACCCTGGCCCTGCTCGCCTCCGCGCGGCCCGGCTGGCTGATGAAGGCGGATCGCGCCCTGGTGTACGAACTGTTCGACGAGGTGCAACTGCGGCAGGACGAGGCGTTCCAGCGGCAGGTCACCGACAACGTCCTCCAGGTGCTGGCCCCCACGGCCGTACGGGAACTGGGCCGGGACCGGATGCTGGCGGTCAGCGGCCACCGCCCCATCGTGGCCCTGCTGATCGCCCGCGAGATCGAACGCCGGGTCAAGGCGGGCCTCAGGTCCATGCCCGAGACGGCTGGCCTGCGGAACGGCGGTGAACTGCCCGTCTGGCTGCGGGGACGGCTGCGCGAGGACGGGCTCACCGTGGCCCGCCGCCCCCGCATGTACACGCCCGCCCGCGCGTCGCACGACCTGGTCGCCGCTGCCGCCGCCGCGGCGGCCTGCCCGCAGGAACACGCCGAGGTGGTGGCCGCCGCCCGAGCGGCGACGGCCGGGGCCCCGGCCGGGGCGCCCGCGGCCGACGACATCGTGGCGACCCTGGTGTCGCTGGGCTGGCTGGAGACCCGCGACGGGGTGCTGTCGGTCGCCCACGACATCGTCGCCGACCAGCTCGTCGAGTCGGTCATGATCCCGGAATCCGCTGCCAACCCGGACGTCACCGGCACCCACGCGTTGCTCGCCGGCTGCCTCACCAGCGCCCGTACCGTCGGCCGGTACGCCGCCACCGTCGGCCGGATCGTGGGCGACCTGGGCCTTGACGGCCGGGCCGCCAAGAGCACCGCGGTGCTCGACGGCTGGTTCACCGAGCACGCCGCGGCCATCGGCCGGCTCATGCGGCACGACTCGGACATCGGCGGGTACGCGCTCGGCGCGATCTGCTCAGGACCGCCCTGGTCCGCCTCCGCCGTGCACAACTGGGAACACGTCGTCAGCCCCTGGCTCCAGGACCACGGCGCCGGCCGCGACGCCCGGCACGTGCTCCACCGCGGGCTGCGCCACCTGCCCGGCGACGGAGCCCTGCTGCTCGTGCCCACCGCGCTCGACTGGCTCGAAACCCACGGGCTGACCAGCGAGGCCGGTTATGTCACCGGCCCGCTGCTGTCCCGCACGGACGTGCCCGCCGAGGCCGTACGGCAGGTCGTCACCAGCACCCTGGCCTGGCTCGACCAGCACACCACGCACCCCGGCGCCGGCTATGTCATCAGGCCACTGCTCGCCCGCACCGACCTGCCCGTCGACGACGCCCGGCGGGTGCTGGCCGCTGCGCTCGTCTGGCTCGACCGCTACGCCGCCACGCACAGCGCCGGATACGTCCTCAGCACCCTGCTGCCGCGCTCCGGCCTGACCGCCGAGGACGCCGCACGGGTGGTGTCCGTCGCCGTCGGCTGGCTCGACCACCATGCGACGGCCCCCGACGCCGGCTACGTCCTCCGGCCCCTGCTGTCCCGCCCCGACCTGGGCCCCGCCGCGGCCGGCCGCGCGGTCCGCGGCGCGCTCGCCTACCTCGACCTGCACGGAATCACCGACAAGGCCCCGTTCGTCCTCGGCCCGTTGCTCGCCCGCACCGACCTCGGCGCCGACGACACCCGGCGGGTGCTCGCGGCGGCCCTCGGCTGGCTCGACCACCACGCCGACGCCGCGGAGGCCCGCTTCGTCCTCGGCCCGCTGCTCGCCCGCACCGACCTCGGCGCCGACGACGCCCAGCGGGTGCTCGGCGCGGCCCTCGGCTGGCTCGACCTGCACCCCGGTGGCATCGAGGCCGAGTCGGTCCTCTCCCGGCTGCTCCAGCACCCCGGCCTGGACCCCGACGACACCCGGCGGGTGCTCACGGCGGCCCTCGGCTGGCTCGACCTGCACGCCACCGACGTGGATGCCGAGTTCGTCCTGTCCCGGCTGGTCCTGCGGACCGATCTGGACCCCGCCGACGTCCGCCGGGTCAGCCGTGCCACCCTCGCCTGGCTCGACCGGCACACCGGCGCCGAACGGGCCAAGTTCGCCCTCGGCCGGCTGCTCGCGCTGTCCGACCTGACCGAGGCCGACGTGCGACGGCTGGCCGCCGCCGCCCTCGGCTGGCTCGACCTGCACGCCGCCGAAGACGCCGGCTACGTCCTCAGGCCCCTGCTCGCCCGCACCGACCTCACCCCGGACGAGGCACGGGGTGCGGTCACGGCCGCCCTGGTGTGGCTCGGCCACCACGGCGACAGCGACGCCGGCTACGTCCTCAAACCGCTGCTGTCCCGCCCCGACCTGACGGCGGCCGACGCCCAGCAGGCGATCCGCGCCGCGGTGGCCTGGCTCGACCGGTACGAGACCACGTCCGGCGCCGGCTACGTCCTCAACGGCCTGCTCGGCCGCGACGACCTGAACCCCGGCCAGGCCCGGCGGGCGCTCGCGGCGGCCCGCACCTGGCTGGACCGGCACGCCGCCACGTCCGACGCCGGATACGTCCTCGGCCGGCTGCTCGCCCACCCCGACTGCCCGCCGGCCGAGGCCCAGCGGCTGCTGCCCGCCGCGCTCGCCTGGCTCGGCGAGCACGCCACCGGACCCGAGGCCCGGCTCGTCCTCGACGCCCTGGACTCCCGCACCGATCTCGGCACCGACGACACCCGGCGGCTCGCCTCGACCTTCCTCACCTGGCTCGAATCCCACGCCACCACCGCGAAGGCCCAGTACGTCCTCAACACCCTGCTCACCCGCAGCGACCTCACCGCCGACCAGGCACAGCGGGCCGCCACCGCGGCCCTGACCTGGCTGGACGACCATCTCGCCACGCCCGGCGCCGGTTTCGTCCTCGATCCGCTGCTGGCCCGCGGGGACCTGTCGGCCGCGGCGGCGGCCCGGTCGGTCGCGGCGGGCCTCGGCTGGCTCGATCTGCACGCCGCCACCCCGAGCGCCCAGTTCGTGCTGAACGCGCTGCTGGCCCGCACCGACCTCGGCACCGCCGACGTCGGGCGGGCCCTGGCCCACACGGTCGTCTGGCTCGACGGGCACGCGGCCACCGCGGAGGCCCGTTTCGTCCTGGACCCGCTGCTCGCCCGCGCCGACCTCGGTCCGCAGACCGCCCGGCAGACGGCCGAGGCGGCGCTTTCCTGGCTGGACGACCATCTCGCCTCGCCCGGCGCCGGTTTCGTCCTCGATCCGCTGCTGGCCCGCGGGGACCTGTCGGCCGTGGCGGCGGCGCGGGCGGTCACGGCGGCCCTCGGCTGGCTCGACCAGCACGCCACCGCACCGAAGGGCCAGTTCGTCCTCAAGGCGCTGCTCAGCCGGAACGACCTGCGGTCCGCGGACGCCCACCGGTCGGCCCGCACCGCCCTCGCCTGGCTCGACGAACGGGCCTGCGGCCTCGGCGCCGGCTACGTCCTCAAACCGCTGCTGGCCCGGTCCGACCTGACCGGCGAGCACGCCCGGCGCGCCGCCGCGGCCGCGTTCACCTGGCTCGACCAGCACGCCCTCACCATCGACGCCGCCTACGTGCTCGGGCGGCTGCTCGCCCGTACCGACCTCACCGACGAGCACGCCGGGCGCGCGCTGGCCCACGCCTTCGCCTGGCTCGACGCGCACCCGTCCATGGCGGAGGCCCGTTTCGTACTCGCCTCGCTGCTCACCCGCCCCGAGCCGACCGGCGAAGCCGACGGCGGCGAATCCGGCGGCGGCGAATCCAGCGGTGAGCCGGCCGCCCAATCCGGCGGCGGCGAACCCGGCGGTGAGTCGGCCGCTGAACCCGGCGGCGGGCCGGGCGGCGAATCCCGCGGTGAGTCGGCCGCCGAATCCGGCGGCGAGTCCGTCGGCGGGCCGGGCGGCCGGTCCGTCAGTGTGGCCCTCGCCTGGCTGACGGGGCACGGCGGCTCCTTCGGCGCCGGACACGTCCTCGACCCGCTGCTGGTCCGCCGGGACCTGTCGGCCGACGACGCCCGGCGGACCGTCACCACCACCCTGGCCTGGCTCGACCGCTACGCCGCCGCCGCGAGCGTCGCGCACGTCCTGCGACCACTGCTGGAACGCACCGACCTCACCCACCCCCAGGCCCAGCGGTCCGCCGGCCTCGCGCTCCGCTGGCTAGGCCACCACGCCGCCGCCCCACGCGCCCGGTTCGTCCTCGGCCCGCTGCTCGCCCGCCCGGACCTCGCCGCCGAGCACACCCGGTCGGCCCGCCCGCTGGCCCTCGCCTGGCTGGACGGCCACACCACCGCGGCCGGCGCGCCGATCGTCCTCAGACCGCTGCTGTCCGACGACGCCCTCACCCCCGAGGACGCCCGGCGTACGGTCCTGGCCGCCTTCACCTGGCTCGGCGAACACGCCGCCGCCGCACGGGCCCGGTTCGTCCTCGGCCCGCTGCTGGCCCGCACCGACCTGCCTGCCGCGGACGCCCGGCGGGGCATCACCCTCGCCTTCGCCTGGCTGGACGACCACGGGACGACGGAGAAGGCCCGGATGGTCCTGACCGCCCTGCGCACGCGCCCCGACCTGCTGCCCGAGGAGATCCACAGACTGGACGGCCTCGCTGCCGCGCCGGACGCCGCGCCGGACGTTCCGCCGGATGCCATGCGGGATGCGGCGCCGGATGCCCCGCCGGATGTCCCGCCGGACGTCCCACCCGATGCCCGGCCGGACGCCGCCGGATAGGGGCCGGGCAGCGGCCGGGCAGCGGCTGGGCAGCGGCCGGGGCGCGAGCGCGAGCGCCCGGGAACGGGCCAGCGCCCGCAGCGCCGGGACGCGGTCGACGCGCAGCGCGGTCACCGGGTCGTGCAGGTCCTCGCCCGCCCCGGCGCCGGTGTTCCCGCCGGCCCCGGTACGCGTCAGGCCATCCAGAAGAAGACCGCGGTCATCCGCTTCTGCTCCAGCGTGCCGCCCCAGTATCCGGTGGCGCTGTGCACGAGGTTGGCGCGGTACAGGAGCAGCCGGTTGTACCGGTGCGGGACCCGTACGTCCTCCGTGAAGGCGTCCGGCGCCACGAACCGCGTGCCGAGGGCTTCGACGAGGTTGTTGTGCGGGGCCTGGACGACGTTGCCGCCGAGCCGCCCGCCGGGCAGGTACTGCCGGAAGAAGCTCGTCCCGCAGTTCCGGGGCACGGCGGGATTGAGGTAGAGCACGGCGGCGTACCGGCACAGCGCGCGCGAGTCGGTGTGCGGGCGCGGGTCGCTCTCGCCCTCGCCGACGACCTGCACGCAGTTGTGGTTGAGCGTGCCACCGCCGGGCGCCCGCTGCACCCACAGTTCCCTGGCCCCCGTCGCCCGCTTCACCAGCCGCTCGACGCGGGCGAGTTCGGCGGGTTCGAGACCGGGCATGGTCCGCAGCCCCGGCCAGGTCTCCGCCGTGTACGGATAGCCCTTGGCCCAGTCGTCCCGGCCCAGGCAGCGCCGGCGCACGGCGTCGACCCCGGGCAGGACGTCGTCCAGCACCCAGTAGTCCCGCCCCTGGGCGGGCTTGCGGTAGGGCAGGACCGGGAGCGCCCCGGGAACCCGGGACGGAGGCTGTGGGGGCATGCGGCGAATCTAGAACCGCCCCGAGCCCCGACTCTCCCGCGAACAGGTCAACTCTTCTTTGCCAACTCCAGGGGCGCTGCCGGTACTTGCCCGACGGTGCGCTAGGAACCGAGCCAGGCCGTGGTGTCCGGCGGCAGGACGGTGCCGTTCTCCGCGAGCGGGCCGCTGCCGAGCAGCACCTCCCCGGGCGGCAGCCGCACCGGGCCGTCCGACAGGTTCACCACGCACCGCCAGCCCTCCGAGCGGGCGAAGTGCAGGATCCCGGCCGGGTTGTCCGGCGCCCAGGTCAGCGTCTCGCCCTCCAGCAGCTTGCGGCGCAGCCGCAGGGCCGCCCGGTACAGCTCCAGCGTGGAGCCCGCCGTACCGGCCTGGGCCTCCACGGCGTACCCGGCGAAGGAGGCCGGCTGCGGCAGCCAGGCGGCGCCCGGACCGAAGCCGTACGAGGGGCCCGACACCGTCCACGGCAGCGGCACCCGGCAGCCGTCGCGGCCCTTGCGGGTGTGGCCCGTCTGTTCCCAGACCGGGTCCTGGAGCACCGCCTCGGGCAGGTCGGCGGCCTCGGGCAGGCCCAGTTCCTCACCCTGGTAGAGGTACGAGGAGCCGGGCAGCGCCAGCATGAGCAGGGTCGCCGCCCGTGCCCGGCGCACGCCCGCCGCCTCGTCCACCGCGGGCGCACGGCCGCCGGACAGCAGCCAGGCGTCGAGGTCCGTGCCGGGCGGCAGCACCAGCCGGGACGCGTGCCGGATCACGTCGTGGTTGGAGAGGACCCAGGTGGCGGTGGCGCCCGTGGCGCGGGCCGTGGCCAGTTCGTCGGTGATGAGCCGGCGCAGCGCGTCCGCGTCCCAGCGTGCCTCCAGGTACTCGAAGTTGAAGGCTTGGCCGAGTTCGTCGGCGCGGGCGTACAGGGCGCGGCGGGCGCCCGGCACCCAGGCTTCGGCGACGGCGGTGCGCGGCGGGGTGTAGGCGTCGAAGATCTTGCGCCAGTCGCGGTAGATCTCGTGGACCTCGTCCCGGTCCCAGTAGGGGTGCGAGCCGGGCGGCACCCGGTGCAGGGACTCCTCCCCGGTGGCGCCCACGTCGCCGATGTCCCGCAGCGGCTCGGTCAGGTCCTTGGCCAGAGCGTGGGCGACGTCGACGCGGAAGCCGTCGACGCCGCGGTCGGACCAGAACCGCAGGGTCCTGCGGAAGTCGGCGCGGACCTCCTCGTCGCCCCAGTCGAGGTCGGGCTGCTCGGGGGCGAAGAGGTGGAGGTACCAGTCGCCGTCGGCCACCCGCCGCCAGGCGCTGCCGCCGAACACCGACTGCCAGTCGGTGGGCGGGAGTTCGCCGTGCGCGCCGCGGCCCGTACGGAAGACGTAGCGGTCGCGGGCGGGCGAGCCGGGGCCCGCGCGCAGGGCTTCCTGGAACCAGGGGTGCTGGTGCGAGGTGTGGTTGGGGACGATGTCGACGATCACCTTCAGGCCCAGGCGGTGGGCCTCGGCGACCATGGCGTCGAAGTCGTCCAGGGTGCCCAGGCGCGGGTCGACGTCCCGATAATCGGCGACGTCGTAGCCGCCGTCGGCGAGTTCGGAGGGGTAGAAGGGGCTGAGCCACAGGGCGTCCACGCCGAGCGCGCTCAGGTGGGTCAGGCGTCCGGTGATGCCTTTGAGATCGCCGAGGCCGTCACCGTCGGCGTCGGCGAAGCTGCGGGGATAGACCTGGTAGATCACGGCCTGTCGCCACCAGTCGGGGTTCCTGGACGAAATGTCGGTCACACCAGCTCCCTTGTGAGCGGTCTCGGTCGACGGCGGGGGGGTACCAGGAAATCTGTCCACATGGTGGGGAAAGCGAAACTCCGCGCCGGGCCTTCCGCCCTCCGGTGCGCACCGTACGCGCCGTACGCGCCGTACGCGCCGAACGCGCCGAACGCGCCGAACGCGCCGAACGCACGGTGCGCGCCGAGCGCCCCTCCGCCCTGGACCGGACGGGACGCTAGCGCCCGGTGCCTTCGACCGTCTCCAGGTACAGCCGCACGTACCGCTCGACGTCCACGTCCAACGCCACGTCCACCAGGGCCGATTCACGGGTGTCGCCGTGGATCTCCGCCTCGCCGGGGCGGATCCGGCGGTCGACGATCGTCTGGCCGCGGGCGGGACCGGGAGCGAGGGCGACCTCCACCGGCAGCAGGCGGGTGCCGAGGCCGGCCGGGTCGGCGACCGCGCACACCGCGCCCGCGTCGCCGAGCCCGCCGGACGGCTCGTCGCCGTCGGGGCCGCCCGGGACGGCCCCGGCCGGGCGGTGGGCCAGCAGTTCGCCGGCCAGCCGGGCGCCCGGCTCGCTGCTCGCCCGCAGCCGCCGGATGTCGGCGCCGGGGACCAGCACCCGGGTGAACACGTCGAGGCCGTACATGGTGATCGGCACCCCTGCGGTGAGCAGGACCGCCGCCGCCTCCGGGTCGTGCCAGACGTTGAACTCCGCGACGGCCGTGGCGTTCCCGGTACCGGCCGCGCCGCCCATGAACACGATCCGCTCGATGTTGCCGGTGACCTCCGGATGCGTACGCAGCAGCAGCGCGATGTTGGTCAGCGGCGCGGTCGGGATCAGAGTGACCGGGCGGGGCGAGCCCAGGATCTCGCGGCGCAGCAGGGTCACCGCGTCCACGTCGACCGGCCCGCGGGCCGGGGCGGGCAGCCCGAGGTCGCCCATGCCGTCCTGTCCGTGCACGTGCCGGGCCGAGCGGGCGGGTTCGATCAGCGGGCGTTCGGCGCCGCGCCCCACCGGGATGTCCGGGGCGCCCGCCCGCTCCAGCACGGTGAGGGTGTTGCGGACCACGCCGTCCACGTCCGTGTTCCCGGCGACACAGGTGACCGCCCGCAGGTCGAGACCCGGGTGGCGGACGGCGAACAGCAGGGCCAGGGCGTCGTCGACCCCGGTGTCGCAGTCGATGATCACGGGGATGGGGGTGTTCCGGTCGGTCACGGCGGGGCTCCTCCGCTCCTGTTTCGCGGCGCTGCCTGTCTGCGCCGCTTCCCTGCTGCTTCACCGCGCAGCTTTCCTGACTGCCTGCTGCACCGCGCAGCTTCCCTGACTGCCTGCTGCCTGCTGCCTCTGGCTGCCTGCTGCCCGGGGCCCGGGGAACCGTGGGCCCCGCCTCCCGACCCTACGCGCCCCGGCCTCCCGGCCCGGCCGCGCCCGCCCCGCCCGTCACTCCCACAGCACGGTCCCCCGTGCCCCGACCCGGGCGGCGACCCGGTGCAGCAGGTCGTCGACGGGCAGCACGCCCGGCCGCCGCCCGTCCCGCAACCGCAGCGCCGCCAGCCCCCCGTCGGCCTCCCGTGCGCCGATCACGGCCTGGTACGGGACGAGGCGGGCCGCCCGGACGCGGGCGCCGAGAGTGCCGTGCTCGGGGCCCGCGCACTCGGCACGCAGCCCACGCTCCCGCGCCCTGCCCACCAGCTCACGGGCCTGCTCCTGCTGGTCCCCGGCGACCGGCAGCACGACGAGCTGCACCGGCGCCAGCCACGCCGGGAGTGCCCCGCCGTGCTCCTCGACGAGGTGGGCCACGACCCGTTCCACGCTGCCGATGATGCTGCGGTGCACCATCACCGGCCGGTGCCTGGCCCCGTCGGCGCCGGTGTAGTGCAGGTCGAAACGGACGGGCTGGTGGAAGTCGATCTGGACGGTGGAGAGGGTGGCCTCGCGGCCGGCGCCGTCGACGACCTGGACGTCGATCTTCGGGCCGTAGAAGGCGGCCTCGCCCGGCGCCTCCTCGTGGTCGAGGCCGGACGCGGCGAGGACGTCCCGCAGCAGGGCGGTGGCCCGGCGCCACAGCCGCGGGTCGGCCACGTACTTGCCGCCCTCGCCGGGCAGCGAGAGCCGGTACCGGGCGGCGCTGATGCCGAGGTCGGCGTAGGCGCGGGCGATCAGTTCGAGGGCGCCGCGGGCCTCTTCGGCGGCTTGCTCCAGGGTGCAGAAGATATGGGCGTCGTTGAGGTGGATGGCCCGTACGCGGGTGAGTCCGCCGAGTACGCCGGACAGCTCCGCCCGGTACATGGCGCCCAACTCGGCGATACGGAGGGGCAGTTCACGGTAGCTGTGGGAGCGGGAACGGTAGACGAGGGCGTGGTGCGGGCACAGGCTGGGGCGCAGCACGACCTCCTCGGCGCCGAGCCGCATGGGCGGGTACATGTCGTCGCGGTAGTGGTCCCAGTGACCGGAGATCTCGTACAGCTCGCGCTTGCCGAGCACGGGCGAGTACACGTGCCGGTATCCGGCGCGGCGCTCGGCGTCGCGGACGTACTCCTCCAGGGTGTGCCGGACGACGGCGCCGTCGGGCAGCCAGTACGGCAGTCCCGCGCCCATCAGCGGATCGGTGTCGAACAGCTCCAGCTCACGGCCGAGTCTGCGGTGATCGTGCATGGTCGTCTCCTCCTGGCCTTCTGGCCTCCTGGCCATCTGGCCATCTGGCCTTTCGGCCTTTTGACTTTCGGCTTTCGGCTTTCGGCCTTTTGGCCTTTTGGCCTCTTGGCCTCTTGGCCTCTTGGCCTCTTGGCCTCTTGGCGGAGGGCGAGTGACCACGCGACGAAGCCCCGGGGCACTCGCCCCGGGGCTTCGGACAGATCAGGTGTCAGCGCGCCGGGACGGACTCCGGCGTCGTCGTGGCCGACGGCTGCGGCTGGGCGCGCTTCATGGCGGGGACGGTAGCAAGGGGGGCGGAGGGCGGGCGAGCGGTTTTCCGGAACGTGCGCCTCGGCGGCCCGGGTGTCCCGTCCCGGGCCCGTCCCACCTGGGGTGGAGCGGGTACGACCTACTGGCCTCCGGCCTCGCTCGGGGCTCGTGGTCCACACGGGGTCCGCTGGCTCCGATGCCGGGCGCCCTTCCTACCCACGTACTGCGGCCGGTCCCTCCGTTCGTCTCGCCGTCCGCTGGCTACGTGCCAAAGCACTCCGCCTCGCCCAGCTACTGTCCCCGGGGCCATACTCTTCTGGGAAGCACTGCTCGCCATCGCAGGGCCGGCCATGCACGCACGGTGGCCGACTCTGCATTGTCAGACACGCGAACGCCCCCAGCGGTGGGACTGTTGGAGGTGCGGAGGAGCGGGGAAGCTCAGGCGAACAGGAGGGTGGGCTCGGCGAGAATGTCCCTGCCGAGTTCGCTCTTGTAGATCAGGTCGATGCTGCCGAAGCGGGCTTCGGTGTAGTCAAAGCCGAACGCGGCTGTCGCTGCGCGCACCGCATGCTCGGAGGAGCCTTCGATTTCCAGGAAGGTGGGCAGGTCGGGCCAGGTGTCAAGGTCATAAGTGACGCCGTCGAGCTGCCACTCTTCCCGGTAGTTCTGCTGGTAGCGCATCTGGCGAAGGCCGAGGGCCTTGAGGAGTTCGGCGGTCTTCTCCAGGTCGTTGACCTCGACCTCGATTTCCGTGGTGCCGTTGATCTGGCTGGCGTCGGTGACCTGCTTCAGCGTCAGAGTGGTCTTGCCTCCCTCGTCACGCAGCCGCAGCCACTGCTGCCCTTGAACGGCGTCGTTCTCGAAGATCAAGCGCGTGAACATGGTCTTGGGGAACACCTGCTCCGCGCCGGCACCCTTCAGACGGTCGCGCAGGGCATCCACGTCGACGCCCAGGAACTTGGCCTCGTACTCATGCTGTGCCATCTCTCTCCCTCTGGTCGTGGTCTATGCAGTGAGGTCGTGGTAGTCCTGCTCGCGCAGCTTCCTGATCTCGCTGCACACGTTGCTGGTGATGAACTCTTCAAGCGGCAGACACAGGTCCATGCGCTGGATGCATACGCCAACGTGGAACGCTCCACGAGGGTCACGGTAGAGCCGTACGCCGTAGTAGCCCTCGTGGCAATCAGTGCCCTGGTTAAACCGGCAGCCGACACACGTCTCTGGTAGCCGCAGCGATCGTATGTGCTTCACGAACAGCGTGCGTGCGTTGGGGAGTTGGTAACCGATTCTGAATCCCGACGTGCCAGCGATCAGCCTCACCTCGGTCGGCCGGGCTTGCAGTTCCTCCAGTTGTTGTTATAGGCGTCCGGGGCCGTTGACTTCAACTCGCCCGTCGTGTCGTGCGATTGTCTCGCGCACGTGTACGGCAACGCGGCCGATCATCCCGATCAGGTGCGCCGGTATCCGTCGAACATGACGGACGCGGAGTGGACGGCCGTGCGGCCGTTGTTGCCGGTGCCGGCCTGGCTTCAGGGGCGGGGCGGACGGCTCGGGGGCTACTGTCATCGGCAACTGCTGGATGCGATCCGTTACCTGGTCGCGGGCGGGATCTCGTGGCGGGCGCTGCCTGTGGACTTCTCCGGCTGGGGCCGGGTTTACGCCTTCTTCCGGCGCTGGCGCGAGCACGGGCTGACCGCCGAGTTCCACGACCGGCTGCGCGGGAAGGTCCGTGAGTATGAGGGACGTGAGGCCGAGCCCACGGCGGGGATCATCGACGCGCAGTCGGTGCGGGCCACCGCGACGGTGCCCCCTTGAAGAACGGGGGAAGTGTGTCGAATTGATGTGAACCGCGGGGGGCAGGAAGGTCGTAGTAGTGGTGGCCGGCTCGGGGTGCCGGTGCCCGGCTCAGTCCTTGAATGAGGTGGTTTTTTTATGGCTCCATCAACGCCCGAACCTTCAGACTCGGCGAAGCAGCCGGAGAAACGGCGCCGACTTCCTGACGGTAAGGCTACCGACGGCCCTACTTCGCCGCCCCGTAATAAGCGGTCAAAGACGTCCAGTGCTTGGTGGGAGGGGCTGTCGCAAGAGGAGCAGGAGGCGCGAACCCAGCGACTAGGCGAAAGTTACCGTGCTTGGCTGGGGACGCTGACGTCAGAGCAGAGGCAGGAGCAAAACCGGCAACAGTCCGAAAGAGCCCGTGCGCGCTGGGGCTCATTGTCGCAGGAGGAGCAGCAGGCGCGAGTCCAGAAACAGTCCGATGGGCTGCGTACTTATTGGGCGGGGGTAAAAGCAGAGGAGAGGAAGGCGCGAAACCAAAGAATTTCCCAAACGCGGCGTGCTCGGCCGGAACCTCCCGTGGACGTAGCGGCTGCGAATCAAACCGCGAATGCCCTGCTGGGTTCGCGCGGGCGCAAGTACGCCTGGATGAACCCGGGCTCCGCTGCCTCCAGTTCTACACAGCCGGCGGCCTCCGATGGCGGCCAGTCGGCTCCCCGCCGGTCTGCCAGCCCGGTTCGCGAGCCGGACAACGCCCGCAGCCGACGCCGCTGAGCCAGAAGCCCCACGTCAAGGCCGTCACAAGCCGACCCTGAATCTCCTCGCCTGCCAGATGGAGACAACCCTCGGGGTGACTGAAGCACAGCAGAAACCGACTCCGGCCCACCATGCGGACCGGGTGCCCGGCGGTGAGCGCAGCGAGCCGCATCCCCCTCATGCCTCGCCGTGAGCGGGATGCGGCTCACCCGGACGGCCCGCCGGGCTGGTGGCCGGGCCCGACAGGTGATCCCTTGGGGAAAACGATCAAAGGATCGTACGAGGTCGAGCGACGGCGGAAGACGGAACTCGGACTCGCACCCGAACCCGGCAGCCCCAGGAGCCCGCGATGTCCCTGCCCCCGGCCCGCCTCCGCGCCGCCTCAGGTCTCGCCCTCACCGTCGCCGTGCTGCTCACCGCCTCCGGATGTCTCACCGGGGAATCCGGCCGGGCGGCGGCCCCCGCGTCCACGCGGCCCCCGGCCAAGCCGCCCGCCCCGACCGGGACGTCCGGCCTCACCGCCGCCCAGGCACAGGCCGCGCTGATCACCGTGGCGGACCTGGGCGTGCCGTGGACGCAGACGCAGGGCGCCGCGACCTGGCGGGACGGGATGCTGAAGGCGGAGACCGACGAGCCCGACTGCCAACGCCTGCTGGAGGCGCTGTACACCGACGAACTGTTGGGTGACGCGACCGGCATGCACGCGGTGACCGCGCTCGACGACGGGGACGAGGGGGCGCAACTGCGCTACCAGGTCGCCACCCGCGGCCCGGCCGACGTGGAGCGCACCCTGTCCTGGCTGAACGGGCTGCCGGAGACCTGCGGCGAGTTCACCGCGTCCACCACGGCGGTGGGGTCGCAGGACGTCCAGGTCTCGGCGATCGACCTGCCGCAGGTCGGCGACGCCCGGCAGGGCCTGCGGATCACCCTGACCGGCGAGGCCGCGACGGACTCCGATTCCGAGGACGAGTCCGAGGACGCCGAGTCCACCACCCTCACCCTGGACGTGGCTGCCGTACGGGTCGGCGAGGACACGATCGTCCTCTCCAACGGCTCCCTCGGCGACGTGTCGGCGGACGCCACCAGCCAGGCCCTGGAACTCGGCGCCCAGCGGCTCACCCAGGTGCGGAAGGACGGGCGGCTGCAAGCCTGACACCGGGCCGCCGCGGACCGCTCACAGCGGCGGCTGCGCCGGGGCGGGTCCGAGGGTGGTGGTGCCCGGGGCCGTACGGTGGCCGAGTCCGGTGCGGTAGGCGTCCAGCGCGGCCTCCACCCGTCCGGTGCGGCGCAGCAGGTCGCCGAGGAGGCGGCACAGGTCGGCGAGGTCACCGGCGGCCCCGGCCCGCTCCAGCAGGCTCAGCGCGCGTACGTAGTGTTCCTCGGCGGTCTCCGTGTCCCGGGCGTCCTCGGCGATGATGCCGAGCAGCCGGTGCGCGGCGGCCGAGTGGACGGCGCCGCGTTCCGAGGAGAGGTCGCCCAGCACCTCGTGCAGCAGCTCGGCCGCTTCCTCCGACTTGCCGCGCCGGTGCAGCACGTCGGCGAGTTCGACGGCGGCCTGGCTGCTGTAGAGGGCGGCGCGCTTGGCGGACAGCATCGCCAGCGCCTGCCGCAGCTCGCCCTCGGCGCGTTCCAGTTCGCCGTCCTGGGCGTAGACGTAGCCGCGCATCCAGTGGCAGTTGGCGAGTTCGGTACGGATCTGGAGCTGGCGGTACAGCTCGGCGGCCTTGGCCAGTGAGGCGTCGGCCTCGGCGACCCGGCCCTCGGCGAGCAGGGTGCGGGCGACCGAACGGTGCATCCGGGCGATGAGCGCGGGGTCGGCGACCTGCGGCGCGAGGGCGAGGGCGAACTCGGCGGCCTGGGCGGCGCGGGCGTGGGCGCCCATGTCCATGTAGGGCCCGATGACGCTCGCGTAGAGCAGCAGCAGGGCGTCGGGATCGTGCAACCCGCCCCGGTTCAGCTCGTCCAGGGCGGATTCCAGCAGGTAGACGGCGTAGCGGAGTTCACCGGCCAGGTAGTGCGCGACGGCTCGCCCGCGCACGGCGGGGACCCGAACCGGCAGCGGCTCCCCGGCCCGGCGGTTCTCGGCCCGCTCGAAGTACTCGCGCGCCTCGGTCAGGTCACCGGTGTCCAGGGCGCACTCGCCGAGGCCGAGCAGCGCGGTGGCCTGCTCGTCGACCAGGCCGTACGTCTCGGCCTCGGTGAGCAGCGCGCCGTACCGGCCGGCGGCTTCCTCGGCCGCCCCGGTGGCCAGGGTGCGCTGCGCCCCGGTGAGCCGCAGTCGCAGGTCGGTCGCGAGGTGCGCGGGGCGCCCGGCGGCCAGTTCCTCGAAGGCGACGCCGAGCCGCCCGGCGATGTGCCGCAGCGCCTCGTCGGAGGCGCGCACCCGCCCCGCTTCCAGTGTGGAGATGTAGGCCGGCGTGTAGGCGGGTTCGGCCAGCTGCCGCTGGGTCAGGCCGCGCGCGGTGCGCAGCCGCTGCACGCGTCGTCCTACTGTCTCCGGGTCGTCTCGTTCCAGCATCCCGCCGTTCCCCCAACTCCCCGAGCACCCTTGCCGTCAGGCTCCGACAGCCCCTAGGTTAAACGGCGGATTAAGCATGCTTAATAGGTCGCTGTTGTTGCGAGGTAGCCGTGCTCGGACGTTCATCCGCGCGTTACGGACGCCCCACCGCATTCCCCCACCTCCGGCTCCGTTCGTTCTGGAGAACCGCCACCGCCCGGGGCCTGGCCGCCGCCCTGCTGGCGGCGGGCGTCCTGATCACGGTGGCGAACGTCGGCCCGGCGCGGGCCGCCTCGGACGCCCCGTCCCCTGCGGTCGTCCAAGGCGCGGCGCGCTAGGCGCTTCGCCCGCGTCAGTTGGTGAAGATGGCGGCGGCCTCGGTGGCGGACGTGTGCCAGCTGCTGACGACCGGCTTGTCCTCGACGAAGGAGCCGACCTTCAGGGACACCGGGTTCGGGTCGTTCTGCGCGACGCTGACGATGAGGTCCTGGTACTCCACGCCGTCGTTGTTGTTGGTGGTCTTCGGGTTCACGGCGGCGTAGGCGGCGACCCCTGCCTTCAGCGTGATCGGCTGGCCCGCGGACTGCTCGGCGTTCGCGGCCTCCGTGCCGCCCGAGCCGAAGGCCACGACCGGCAACTGGGCCGGGATGACGCAGGTGATACCGGACTTGGCCACGGCCTTGATCAGGAAGTAGCCGCCGGCCTGGGTCTCGCTGGTCGCGCTCCAGGAGATGTCGTTCGTGCCGCACTGCTGCCCGTAGCCGCTCTTGTCCCCGGCGGTGCCGCTGCTGCCCGTACCGGAAGCGTCCGAGGAGCCGCTGCCCGCGGTGCCGCTGCCGGACGAGTCCGAAGCGCCGGAACCGCTGTTCCCGCTGTTGGTCTCCCCGCTCTTGCTCTCGGTGGGCGCACCCGTCGAGTCCTTCTGGTCGGCCGCCGTCGAGGAGCCCGCGGTGGTGCTGGACGCGCTGGCCGACGCCGAGCCGGTGGCGCTGCCCTGGCACGCTGTCATCAGCAGGCCCGCGCTGAGCACGGCGGAGGCGGCAAGGGCGGTACGCAGGCGACGGTTCATGATCGGTTTCCTCCATGGTGACGTTTGCGGGGTGCCGGGTGTGGGGTGCGGGGTGCCGGTTGCTCGGTGCCGCGTGTTGACGACCGTTGTGATGTCGGCGCCCGGCCACGAGTTCGGGCAGTCGCCCGCCCATGACGCTCCTGTCACGCGCCCGTGACAAAACTCCGGCGAACCGCAGGACGAGGCGGAGTGTATGCCACAAAGGGGCACGGCCCGACGGCCGTGCCCCTTCCTGTCCACCGTGGTCAGACGGTGGAGCGCAAGATCACTTGAGGTCGCGCAGAAACGCGGTCCAGACGTCCGCCGCGACGGCGAACGACCCCGCCCCGGGGTTCTTGGAGTCACGAACGGCGACGTGGGCGGGGAGATCGGCGACCTCTACGCAATCGCCGCCGTTGGTGCTGCTGTAACTGGACTTACGCCACGTCACAGGCTTGGTCTGCCGACTGTTCTCCATAACGGTCCTCCATCACGCGAGCGATCAGGGCGGCCGAGTCCTCCGGAGAGAGGGCAGTGGCCTGCAATCGAGCGTAACCGACCGAACGCTCCCTGATTACCTGCGGATTGGCCGTCATGTGCCCCTGGTCGTAGCTCTCGGAGTAGTACAGATCAGGGTCACTGTCGAAGCGCAGGAGGTTGAACGCACCCCTCATACCCGCGTGCGCCCCGACCTCGAACGGCAGCACCTGGAGGTGCACCCACGGCTTGTCCTGGAAGGTCAGCAGATGCGCCAGCTGCTCGCGCATCACCGAACGGCCGCCGACGACCTGCAACAGCGCCGACTCGTCCATGACCACCCACAGTGCGGGCGGCTGCTCCCGCTCCAGGACGCGCTGCCGCTCCATCCGGGCCGCGACCATCTCTTCGACCCGGTCCGGGTAGTCGACGCCCAGCAGGGCCGCTGCATAGCCGGGCGTCTGGAGAAGCCCGTACACCAGCTGGCACTGATACGTCGAGATATACGCCGCCTTCGCCTCCATCTCCGCGTAGGGCTGGAACCAGTGCGGCAGTTGGCTGCGCAGTACCAGCCCCACCAACCGCGAGAAGGACCCGTCCGTCATCAGGGCCGCGTCCACCCGTTCGGCGAACTCCCGCGTCGGCACCTTCAGCGTGGTCTCGATCTGGCCGACCAGTGAGCCGGTGCAGAAGATGGCCCCGCCCAGCTCCTTCTGTGTGAGCCCCGCTTCCTCGCGTTTTCTGCGCAGCTCGTAGCCGAAGTAGTCCAACGGCGAGGCGCCGGGGTCGAGTTGACGGATATGCACCATGTTGGAGACACCTCCAAGCCGACGCCGCGCGTCGTCACGTCCTTGTGTCCGATCGGTTGCCCAGAGTAGTCACCCGACTGCCCTCCAGTGGCGTGAACGGGGAAAATGCCTACGCTGCTTGCATGACCGCCGCTGCGAGCGCTCCCGGGCCCTCCCCCGCCGCCCGGCTCACCCGCGACCTCACCGCCGACCTCCCCGTCCCCGCCCTGGAGGACTTCTACCGGGACCTGCACCGGCACCCCGAGCTGTCCCTGGCGGAGCGCCGGACCGCCAGGAAGCTGGCCGGACGGCTGCGGGCGGCCGGGTTCGAGACGGCCGAGGGGGTCGGCGGCACCGGGGTGGTCGGTGTGCTGCGCAACGGGGAGGGGCCGACCGTGCTGCTGCGGGCGGACCTGGACGCGCTGCCCGTCCAGGAGGAGACCGGGCTGCCGTACGCGTCCCGGCACGACGGCGTGATGCACGCCTGCGGGCACGATCTGCACGTCACCTGGCTGGCCGGGGCCGCCGCCGCACTGGCCGCCGGGCGGGAGACGTGGGCGGGGACGGTGGTGGCGGTCGGGCAGCCCGCCGAGGAGAACGGGCAGGGCGCGGACCGGATGGTGGCCGACGGGCTCTACGAGCGCTTCCCCCGGCCCGACGTCCTGCTGGGGCAGCACGCGGCGCCCGGCATCGCGGGGCTGTACCCGCACGTGCCGGGGCTGGTCCTGTCGGCCGCCACGGACGTCGACATCGTGGTGCACGGGCGCGGCGGACACGGCTCGCGACCGGAGACGACGGTCGACCCGGTGGTGACGGCCGCGTATCTCGTCACCCGGTTGCAGACCGTGGTCTCCCGGGAGATCGCCGCGGGCGAACCGGCCGTACTGACCGTCGGCCGCATAGAGGCGGGCACCCGGCACAACATCATCCCGTCCGAGGCGCGCATCGCCCTGAACCTGCGGACGCAGTCGGAGGAGGTACGGCAGCGGATGCTGGCCGCGATCCGGCGCATCGCGGACGGGGAGTGCCGGGCGGCCGGCTGCCCGCGCGAGCCGGAGGTGACCCTGGGGGACCACTTCCCCGCCACGGTCAACGACGTGGACACCGACCGGCTGGTCGCCGCCGTGCACGGTGCGGTGTTCGGGCCGACGAAGGTGGTCGACACCGGTCCGGCGATGGGCAGCGAGGACTTCGGGCGGCTCGCGGTCGGCTCGATCCCGTACGCGTACTGGTTCGTGACCACCACCCCGGCCGAGGTGTGGGCGCAGGCGCCCGGCACGGACTTCGCGGAGAAGTTCCAGGCGGTGCCGAGCAACCACAGTCCGCGGTTCGCGCCCGACCTCTCCACGGTCACTCCCGGGGTGCAGACCCTGGTGTCGGGGGCGCTGGCGTTTTTGTCAGTGGCATGACTTAGGCTTCCGCACCTAGTCTTCTCACATTCGCCACACACGGCCCACAGGGGAGTCACACAGCAGCCGTGCTCCGTGGCACCCAGATGCCTGCCTTCACCTTCGTTTTCGATCCGGGGGGTTCGAATCAGCGTGCGTATGCGCACCTCTCTCACGGCCGCCACCACCCTTGCGGTCCTCTTCAGCTCGGCGGCGCTCGCCGCCGCTCCGGCGTATGCCGACACCAGCAAGATCCTGCCGGTCAAGTCGACCGGTGACATCGTGGTGGACGGCGTCCACCAGCAGGTCTTCATCAGTGACCCGAGCAACGGCAAGATCGTCGTCACCGACTACTCGGGCACCGTCGTCAACCAGCTCACCACCAACCTCTCCGGCGTGTACGGCCTGGAGCTGTCCGCCGACTCCGGCACGCTCTACGCGGCCGTGCAGGACCTGGACGCCATCGCCGTCATCGACACCGCGACCGACACCGAGACCACCCGCTACCCGGTCGGCGACAAGCCGCTGAGCGTCGCCCTCGCGGGCGGCAAGCTGTGGTTCGGCTACGGCGACGGCGCCGCAGGCAACATCGGCTCCGTCGACCTGGCCGGCGAGCAGCACGAGGTCACCCTCGGTCAGGGCAGCGCGTACTCGGCGCCGATCCTGGACGCGGCACCCGGCTCCGACATCCTGGTCGCGGGCCAGCCCGGCATGAGCCCGTCCGCCATCACCTCGTACGACGTCTCCTCGGGCACCGCCACCAGGCTGGGCGGCACCGACGCCGGCAGCAACCTCCGCGACCTCAAGGTGACCCCGGACGGCAAGGACGTCGTGGTGGCCAGCGGATGGCCGTACTACCACCAGGTGTTCAAGACCGCCGACCTCACCGAGGACGGCAAGTACACCAGCACCGCCTACCCGAACGCGGTGGCCATCGCGCCCGACGGTACGGTCGCGGGCGGCAGCGACGCCTCGTACGACCCGGACGTCTACGTCTTCCGGCCGGGCCGCAGCGAGGCCGTGCGGACGTACGACCTCCCCAGCACCGGCAACTCCAGCGGCTCCGACCTCGTCGCCCCCGCCGGTCTGGCGTTCTCCCCGGACAGCAGCCGCCTGTTCGCGGTGAGCCGCAACAGCGAGGGCGTGTACTCCCTGCGCGAGTACAACACCCCGGCCAAGGCGGTCACCACCATCAAGGTGAACGCCCCGACGTCGGCGCCGCGCGCCAAGCAACTGACCGTCACCGGCAAGGTCACCTCGACGATCGCGCTCCCCGCCGGTGCCAAACTCACCATCACCCGGACCGACCTGGAGTCCCCGACGGGCAAGACCCTGCCCTCGGTGACGGTCAAGGCCGACGGCACCTTCTCCTTCACCGACACCCCGCCCGCCGGCGGCAAGGTGACGTACAAGGCCGCCTACGCGGGCGACGCCGACCACGCGGCCGGCTCCGGCTCGGACGCCGTCAACGTCTCCCGTGTCACGCCGACGCTGACCCTGAACAACAACCGCAAGGTCTTCGCGTACGGCGCCGACGTGAAGTTCACGGCGCACCTCGGGACGACGTACAAGAACCGCAAGGTGGAGATCTGGGCCGACCCGTACGGCGGGGACAAGCCCAACAAGCTGGTGAAGTCCGGCACGGTCAACTCCAGCGGGAACCTGTCCGTCACCCTGGACCTGACCCGGGATGCCAAGGTCACCGCGAAGTTCGCGGGCGACGCCCGCTACGGGTCGCGGACCGTGACGAGCACGGTCGGCGCCAGGGTCAGCGTGTCCTCGTCGCTCAGCGGCCACTACAAGGCCAAGAGCGCGTGGAGCCACACCTACTACTTCTTCCACAAGACCAAGAACCCGCTGTTCACGACGAAGATGTCGTACTACCCGGGCCGCGACGAGCGCATGGACTACCAGGTGTACTACCAGGGCCGGTGGTACTCGGGCGACTCGCAGTACTTCGGGCTCGGCACCTCCGGCGTCGCCAAGATCACCCTGACCGGCAACCACGCGTCGGACGTCGGCTGGCGCTTCCGGGTGCGCTCGGCCTACGTCAAGGGCGGCTCGGGCGACTCGGTGAACTCCACGACGTACGGCGCCTGGAAGTACTTCACCTTCACCAACTGAAGTCTCGCCTGAAACTCCAGTAACTGAAGTCTCGCCTGAAACGTCAGCAACCGCCGAGGCGGCCGGCTCAGCCCTGTGTCTGAAGCTGCTGCAACTGCTGCTGGACATGGTCCAGGGCGCCCTGTCTGCGCCCTGGCACCCGCAGCCGCAACTCCGCCAGCGCGGGCCCGAGTTCACGGGCCCGCGCCGGGTCCTCGATGCGGCCCCACTGGTGGTGGGCCCGGTCCACGGCCGCCTCCACGGCGGGCGCGTCGGTGCTCTGCCCGGCCGCCAGGCGGGCGCTCGCCACGGCCAGCCAGGTGCGGCAACTGCGCACCGCGTCCCCCGCGAACATCGCGAGGTCCGCGCGGACCTCGGTCCAGTGCAGCGCGTCCTCGGCGCCCGGCCCGTACGCCCGTACCGCGGTCTGCTCCCACTCCGCGGCCAGCGCGTCGGCCTCGGCGTGCCGTCCGGCCTGCACGGCGGCGGAGATCGCGGCGTGCGGATCGCCGCCCGTCACGGCCGGCGCCGTCAGCAGGATGTCGCCCGCCATCTCTTCCCCCAGCCGGGCCACCACCTCCTGGTGCAACTGGTCGAGCGGCGGCCGGTGCCCGCTGCGCAACACCGTCGCCACCGCCTTCATGTACGACGGCGCGGCGAGAGTGCGCCGGGCCGGGGGCGGCGCGATCCGGCCGTGCACCGGGTTGCCGCGGCCCGAGTCGAGCGGCGTGGACCGCAGGTACTGCCAGGTCTCGGCGTCCGCGTGCAGATCGACGACGAGGGCGGTCGTGCCGGACGGGCGCAGCCGCAACTCCTCGCGGATCCAGTGCCAGGGGAAGGCCGTGTAGCGGACGGTCGCCGGGGTGGTGCGGGCCAGCGCCAGATGCGGCAGGTGCTGGCGCCGGTCGAGCTGGAGCTGACCGGTGACGAACACGGTCAGCGGGCCGGGGGCCGCCGCGGCTGCGCGCAGCCTGGTCAGCACGGCCTGCGGCTCCAGCGGATCGGCGAGTTCGACCACGTTGGCCGTGTCCGTGCCGGCGAGCACGTCGGGTGCGACGGCCGCGAGAACGGGGAGCACGGAGGCAGCGTCGACCAGGCGCCCCCGGCCCATCGGCGAGGCCGCGAGCAGCAGCACGGTTCCGGGCATCGTCCCTCCCCTGTCGATCACCTACGGCAGCACGATATGCGCTACCGGTGCAAAGAAGGGTCTCAGGGACGCAATCGTCCCCTTACGGGGAGCAGTTCCGGGCGCCAGCCCGCCAGCCGTCGCACCGCGAAAACCGTCGTGTCGTCGCCGAGCCGGTCGCCGGTGTGCCGCAGTGTGCCGTCCCGGACCATCGCCGCCAGCCGCGCCGGATCGGCGGTGCGCGGGTCCTCGGCCACCGCCCTGGCCACCTCCGTCGCCAGCGGATAGAACGCCCCGGTGCCGTCCCTGGCCTCGGTCACCCCGTCGGTCACCAGCAGCAGGGTCTCGTCGGCGGCCAGCGGTACCCGGTGCACCCGCGGCGGTCCGTCCGCGAACTCGCTCATGCCGAGCGGCAGCCCCTCACCGAGCGACAGCAGCCGTACCCCGCCGGCTACCCCGCCGGCGCGAACGGCCAGCGGGGGTTCATGGCCGAAGTTGACGATCCCCACGTAACCCGACTCACGGACGGGGAAGCCGATCAGCAGCGCGGTGGCGAACCGCTCCCCGTCGGCGCCCCGGCCCAGCGCGGCGACATGCCGGCCGTGGCGCTGCATCCGGGTCTCCAGACGGGCGGCGACGTCCGCGAGACCCGGCTCGTGGTACGCGGCCTCCCGGAAGGAGCCGAGCAGCGCGGCGGCCGTGGCCACCGCGCCCAGGCCCTTGCCCTGCACGTCGCCGACCAGGACACGGGAGCCGTAGGGGCCGGGCTGGATGTCGTAGAAGTCGCCGCCGACGCGGGCGTCGGTGTCCGCGGTCAGATACACGGCGGCGTTCTCCAGCCCGGCCCAGGTCGCGGGGAGCTGGCGCAGCACGGTACGGCGGGTGATCTCGACGACGTCCCGCATGTGCAGCATCCGCCGCTCGACGCCCAGCCGGAACGCGCACGCCAGCGTGGCCAGGCCGCCACCGACGGCGACCAGCACGAAATCGGCCAGGCCCGCCCGGTACTGGAGCGGCCAGGCTATGTCCACGAGGAAGTAGGCGAGCAGCGCGACGACGGCGAAGCCGGCCGTGGTCCACACCCCGCAGATCGCGGCGGCGGTCCCGGGCACGAGGACGATCCAGGTGATGATCCGGAACCGCTGGTGGGTGTAGACGTCGCCCAGGATGATCAGGACCAGCAGCAGGAGCGGCAGCAGCCACGCGACGCTGTACCCGCGGATCCGCAGCAGTTGCCGCGGCGGTAGCTCCTCGTCGGTCACGCGCCCGGCCCGCCTTTCATGGGTTTCAGCGAAACATGAGCGGGCACCGACCGCATCCGGGCACCCGGTCCGCACGACTTGCCGGGCCGCCGACCCAGGTGTGCCCTGGACAACAGGGGGTGAAGGAGAAGGAAGGAGAGAGAGGAGGGGTGGGGAGAGGTACGAGGGGTGGAGAGGTACGGGGGGAGAGAGAAACGGGGGCAAAGAGAAACGGGGGGAGAGAAACGGGGGTGGAGAGGAAAGGAGTGCTCTCATGGCTCATGCGGCATCCGCGCCCGGGGACAGGTCCCAGGCGGCGGCCCACGGACCCCAGGCCCGCGAACCCCAGATCCACCGGACACCCGACGTCTTCAGCGGGCGCGCCCACGCACTGGCCCGGCTGGCCTTCCCCGTCCTGCTCGGACTCGTCTACGGCTACTGGGCCGCGGGCAACCGGCGCTTCGGCGGACCCATCACCGGCTGGAACATCCTGTTCGGCTTCGTGACCGCGATCGCCTTCGTCCTGGTGTACCTGGGCGTCCAGGCCCTCGCCCCGCGCCTGCGGCGGGAACTGCACGCGCTGCTGTGGGCCGCCTTCACCGGCATCGCCTTCGGCTTCCTGTTCAGCCAGTCCGCGTCCGCGCCGTCCGTGCTGCGCAGCGCCGGTCTGTCACTGGTCATCGCGGCGGTCGCGTTCATCATCATCTTCTACCGGTACTACACGCACGAGGACGCCCAGGGGCACCGCATCCGCTGAACGGCATGCGCGCCCGCGCATGCCCGCCTCCGCCGCCTCGTCATGCCCGCCTCCGCATGCCCGCCTCGTCATGCCCGCCTCCGCATGCCCGCCTCCGCATGCCCGTATCGGCATGCCCGTATCGGCATGCCCGCATCAGCATCCGCAGGCCCGCATCGGCAACCGCTGAACCACATCCGCTGAGCCACCGAAACACCCCCCATACGCTCCGAACACCACCCGAATGGCGGCTTACCGCTCGCGACCCGCGTCCGAAGGCCGTTGGCTGGCAGAGTGCCCCCACGTCTCAGGAACGCCCTGTCGGCGGCGCTGATCGCACTGTCCTGCCTGCTCGTGCCCTTCGGCGCACTGGCGGCCTGGGCGGCGTACGCACTCGCCGACACCGGCCGGTACGTCACGACGATGGCGCCGCTCGCCGCCGACCCTGACGTGCGCAACGCGGTCGCGGACACCGTCGGCGCCGGAATCATGCGTGAGGTCGACCAGAAACTCGACGTCCGCCCGGTGCGGGGCGCCGTCGGACCCTTCGTGCACGACGCGGTGCACTCCTTCACCCAGACCCGTGCCTTCCGTCTCGCCTGGGAGGAGGGCAACCGGGCCACCCATGACGCGGTGCTGCGCGCCCTGCGCGACGAGGAGACCGAGGACGACTACCTCGACGAACCGGTCACCGTCGACCTCGCGCCCGTCACCGCCCAGGTCAAACGGCAGCTCGCCGAGGACCACATGCCGCTCGCCAACCGGATCCCGGTCGAGCACACCACGTTCGCCGTACTCCCCGCACAGGAACTGGCCCCCCTCCGGAAGGGATTCCACGTGCTCGAAGTCGCCGGCTTCTGGCTCCCCGTCGCGGCCGTCGCCTTCGCCGTCGCCGGGATCGCCCTCGCCGTCCACCGCCGTCGCGCGATCACCGCGACCGCGCTCGGTACGGCCCTGGGCGGCGCCCTGCTCGGCGTCGCCCTCGCCATCGGCCGCCACCTCACCCTCGCCGACGTGCCCGCGGACCTCTCGCAGGCGGCCGTCGGCGCCGTCTACGACGCCCTCACGGCCACCCTGCGCACGGTCTCCTGGCTGCTGATGGGCCTGGGCCTCGCGGTGGCCCTGGTCACCTGGCTGACCCGGAACGTCAGGCTGCCGTCCGCTCGGGCCCGTGACCTGCCGGTCCGCCCGCAGACCCGCTACCCGGAACCCCTGACCCCGTTCGAGGACGAGACCGCCCAGGCCGAAGCGGGGGTCGGCGGACGCTGGCCGCCGGGCGGGCCCACCGCCACACCGGGGGCGTGAGCCCACCGCGAGAGGGGATCACGGAACGTTGCGCACCGTACGCACCGGAGGGCGTGCGCCGGGGCGGCCGGCACGCCCTCCGGTGTGCGGGTCAGACGCCGATGTCGCCGCCGTCCGCGCGCCACACCGCGACCACGGCGGGCCGGGTGATCTTCCCGGGTCCGTCCGGCCAGGCGCTCGCCGGCTTCTCCACCGACGCCCCGTCGATCTCGCCCGGGTGCTGCACGGCGACCAGGACGCGCCGGTCCTGCACGATCGGACCGCAGGTCTCGGCGCCGTTCGGCATGGTCAGGAACTGCTTCAGCTCACCGCGCCGGTCGCCCTTGGTGGCGACGCCGAACAGGCCGTCGTGGGTGCCGAGCGCGTTGCCGTCGGTGGAGATCCACAGGTTGCCGTGCGGGTCGAAGGCCACGTTGTCCGGGCAGGAGATCGGGCTGACCTTGTCCTTCGGGAAGCCCGCGAAGTAGGTGGCCGGGTCGGCCGGGTCACCGGCGACCAGGAACACCGACCAGGCGAAGGACGTGGCGTCCGCGCGGTTGTTCTTCTCGGTGAGTTCGAGGATGTGCCCGTGCTTGTTGTTGGTGCGCGGGTTGGCCTCGTCGGGGGCCGCGTAACCGGCCTTGCCGCGGTTGGTGTTGTTGGTGAGCGCGACGTACACCTTGCCGGACTGCGGCGACGGCTCGATGTCCTCCGGGCGGTCCATCTTGGTGGCGCCCACCTTGTCACCGGCCAGCCGCGTGAAGACCAGGACCTCCTCCGCGGTCATGCCCTCGACGTGCGAGACGGCGCCGTGCTCGGTGGCGGTGACCAGCGGGATCCAGGTCCCGCTGCCGTCGAACTCACCGTCGGCGGGAAGCTTGCCGGTGCCGTCGATGTCGCTCGCGGGCGAGTCGCCGGTGAGCCTCGCGACGTACAGGGTGCCCTCGTCCAGCAGCGAGAGGTTGTGCTCGCGCGCGGAGCGGCTGTTGCCGTGCTTCATCCGCTTGCTGCCGACGAACTTGTAGAAGTAGTCGAAGCGTTCGTCGTCGCCCGTGTACACGACGGGACGGCCGTCCGACGTCATCCGCACGGTCGCCGCCTCGTGCTTGAACCGGCCGAGCGCGGTGTGCTTGCGGGGCGTGGAGGTGGGGTCGTACGGGTCGAACTCGACGACGTACCCGAACCGGTGCACCTCGTTGGGCTCCTGCGCGATGTCGAACCGCTTGTCGAACCGCTCCCACTTGCGTTCGGTGGCGCCGGTGCCGATGCCGTAGCGCGCGTCCGTGGCCCGGCCGGCGTTCGCGAAGTACTGGTTGAAGTTCTCCTCGCCGTGCAGCGTGGTGCCCCACGGGGTGGTGCCGCCGGAGCAGTTGTTGAGGGTGCCGAGCACCTTGCGGCCGGTCGGGTCGGCGGAGGTCTTCAGCAGGCTCGACCCGGCGGCCGGGCCGGTGAGCCTGAACTCGCTGGTCGCGGTGATCCGCCGGTTGAGGTGGTGCCGGCTCACGACGGTGAGCTTCCCGCTCCTGCGGTCCTCCGCCACGACGACGGCCGACAGACCGTGCGCCGCCCAGGCGACCTCGACCTGCTGCCGGGTGGGGTTGGCGGCGTCGTACCCGCGGAACATCAGTACCTCGTCCGTGTACTCGTGGTTGGCCACGAGCAGTTGCCGGTCGTGCTCGCCGGGAACCGGCAGCAGGGCGAGGAAGTCGTTGTTGTACCCGAACTGCCCGGCCTGCGCGGCGGCCGTCTGGTGCTCCGGGTCGAAGGCGGGCGCACCGCGCAGAATCGGTTCTCCCCAACGGATGACGACGTTCTGCTGGTAGTCGTCGGGCACGGTGACGGCGTCGGCGGTGTTCGGGGCGACCGGGCTGAACCGCAGCCCGCGGGCTCCCTGCTGGGGCTTGCCCGGCTTGCCGGGTGCGCCCTGCTTCGCCTCCGCGGCGGCGGCCTGCGGGGCACCGCCGACGACGGCGGAACCGGCCGCGGCGGCCACGGTCACCGCGGCGGCGGCCCGGAGCGCGCCACGACGGCTCAGGGCACCGGCGATGACATCGCCGACGTACTCGTTGGAGCTGGTGTTGGGCACCTCGTGGAAGCAGGCGTCACCACACCGGAAACGGCAGGTCATCGCGGAACGCCCACCCGGATGCGAGCTGATGACCGGTAGCAGATTGCGCACTTTACTCTCCCCTTGCAAACCTTTGGTATGGGCGTGACGGTATGGGGATGCGCGTGCGGATGGTCAGCCGCCGGATGAACGATTGGTGAACCCCGGGGGCTCGAAAGGGCGTTGCGCGGGTGGGTGCGGAAGCGTTGACACGGACGCCGGCGTCCCCCTCGCCCCTTCCCAAGATCACCACCCCGGCCCGCTAACCTTACGTGTCCGTCCTGGCCAGGGATTGACGGGCATAACTCACGCGAAGGGTTGCGCATATGGGCATTCTCACTCTCCTGCGGAACGCATTCGGCCGATCACGCAAGGGGCACGCGGCCGAGGCAGAGGGTGCGGAGCAACTGCCTTCACGGGACGAGGAGCGGGCCGCCGGGCAGGCGGAGCGGGTCCCCGCACAGGAGCCGAAGCCCGAACAGCCTTCCGCGGCTTCTTCTCCCGCCTCTTCCCCCGCATCTCCTCCCACTTCTCCTCCCACTTCTCCTCCCGACTCCTCCCCTGCTCCTTCCACTGCCTCCGCCGCTTCCCCGGTTACGGCCCAGGTCCCGGAACCGCGTCAGCCGGAACCGTCGGAACCTTCGGAGCCGTCGGAACCTTCGGAACACGACCTGGTGGCAGCGGCCTTCGACCACGTCACGGTCCCCCGCCCGGCCCGCCCGGCAGAAGAAACGGAACCGGCCCCCGAGCCGCCGACGGCCGTGGAAACGCCGGTTGTGGAAACGCCGGTCGCGGAAACACCGGTTACGGAAACACCGGTTACGGAAACACCGGTTACGGAGCCCGCGCCGGAGCCCGAGGCAGCGCCCCGGGAAGAACTGGCGACCGAGCCGGAGCCGGAGTCGACGCCGGATCCGGAGCCGGAGCCGACCAACGACGCGGAGACCGCCCCGGCCACGGCCGACGCGGAGGATGCCCCGGCGACGGTCGACGCGGAGGATGCCCCGGCGACGGTCGACGCGCAGGACGTGCAGGACGTGCAGGACGCACAGGACACGCAGGACACGGCAACCGAAGTCACGCAGAACGCGGTCGCCGTGGACAATGCCCCGGTCACCCCCGACGCACAGGACGCGGAAGCCGAAGCCACGCAGGCCACGCAGGCCACGCAGGCGACACAGGAAACGCAGGAAACGGTCGGCGCCGAGGACACTCCGGCCACGGTGGACACGCAGGACACTGAATCCGAGGCGCCGCAGGCCACGGCCGAAGCGGACGACGCAGAGGACACCCCTGCCACGGCCGCCACGGACGATGCCCTGGCCACCCCCGACGCCCAGGCCACGCAGGCCACCCCCGACGCCCAGGCCACAGCCGACGCGGACGACACCCCGGCGGCGCCGACAACGGAGCCGACGGCCGAGCACGCGCCGATCGCCGAGGCGACCCCGGAGCCCGCCCCGGAGCAGGCACCCGCCCCCGAGCCCGAGGCATCTCAGGCACCGGAACCCGAGCCCGAGGCAGCCCAGGCACCGGAACCCGAGCCTGAACCGACCCCGGAGCCGGAGCCGGCGACCGCATCCCAGGCCGCCGAACCAACGGCCGCCCAGAACGACGTACCGAACGACTCGAACGTCTCGGACCACCCGGAGAACCCGGAGAACCCGGCCGACTCGGACCACCCGGAGAACCCGGAGGGCCTGAAGAACCCGGAGGACCTGAAGAACCCAGAGGACCCGGAGGCCCCGGAGGACCCGGAGGCCCCGGAGCACCCCGCAGCCGCCGACGGCGAGACCGCCCCACTGGCGTCACCCGCACCCGACGACGAACCCGCCACGGGTGATGCGGGTGGACACGGATCCGGCGAGGGCGAAGCCGAGGCGTCCTCCCCCCAAGCCGACGCAGTCACCATCGCCCCGAGCCTGGCCACCGCCTACCGCTCCGCCGCGGAAACCCTCGCCAAGACCGGCCTCACCGGCACCCGGGCGAAGCTCTACCTCGTACTCGACCGCTCCGCCTCCATGCGCCCGTACTACAAGGACGGCTCCGCCCAGGCCATCGCCGAGCAGGCCCTCGCGCTCGCCGCCCACCTCGACCCCCAGGCCCCCGAGGCCCCCGAGGCCCCCGAGGCCACGGTCCACGTCGTGTTCTTCTCCACGGAGGTGGACGGCACCGCCGACCTCACCCTCACCGATTTCGAGAACCGCATCGACGAGGTCCACGCCACCCTCGGCCGGATGGGCCGTACCAGCTACCACGCCGCCGTGGAAGCCGTACTCGCCCACCACGAGAAGTCGGCGAACGCGGACGGCCCCGTGCTGGTGGTCTTCCAGACGGACGGCGCCCCCGACGCCAAGACCCCCGCCACCCAGTCGCTCGCGCAGGCGGCGACGAACCACCCCTCCGTCTTCTTCTCCTTCGTCGCCTTCGGTGAGCACGACAACAAGGCGTTCGACTATCTCCGCAAGCTGAAGACCGGCAACGCGTCCTTCTTCCACGCCGGCCCCACCCCCCGCGAGCTGACGGACACGGAGCTGTACGAAGGCGTACTGGCCACCTGGCGGCCGTAGCCCCGGGACCGGGCCGCCCCGAACCGCCCCGAACCCGCCTGGACCACCCGGGACCGGGCGGCCCCGGAGCCACCCTTCCGCGATCACCCGACGCCGCCCGCCTCCCACCCGTAGAAACGGGAGGCGGGCGGCGTACCCGTGTCGGCTACGATTTCAAGGTTCGTAGACAGACGGAAACGCCCGGAAAACGGTCACCCGTCACCCCGTGTAGCGACTTGGGAGCAGCCCGCGATGGCTCGACACCTCATCACCAGCGCCCTTCCGTACATCAACGGGATCAAGCACCTGGGCAACATGGTGGGGTCCATGCTCCCGGCGGACGTGTACTCCCGCTACCTCCGCCGGCGCGGCCACGACGTCCTGTACATCTGCGCGACCGACGAGCACGGCACCCCCGCGGAGCTGGCCGCCAAGGAGCAGGGCATCCCGGTGGCCGAGTTCTGCGCGCAGGCGCATGACGCCCAGAAAGCGGTCTACGACGGTTTCGGGCTGTCCTTCGACTACTTCGGCCGCAGCTCCAGCGCCCAGAACCGGGAGATCACCCAGCACTTCGCCCGCCGCCTCAACGAGAACGGCTTCATCGAGGAGCGGTCGATCCGCCAGGTCTACTCGCCCGCCGACGGCCGCTTCCTCCCCGACCGCTACGTCGAGGGCACCTGCCCCCACTGCGGCTACGACAAGGCCCGCGGCGACCAGTGCGAGAACTGCACCCGGGTGCTCGACCCGACCGACCTGATCAACCCCCGTTCGGCGATCTCGGGCTCCACGGACCTGGAGGTGCGCGAGACCAAGCACCTCTTCCTCCTCCAGTCGAAGCTGGAGAACGAGGTCCGTGAGTGGGTGGCCCGGCACGACAGGGACTGGCCGCAGCTGGCGTCCTCCATCGCCCACAAGTGGCTGACCGAGGGCCTGCACGACCGCGCGATCACCCGCGACCTGGACTGGGGCGTCCCGGTGCCGGCCGACACCTGGCCGGAGCTGGCGGCGGAGGGCAAGGTCTTCTACGTCTGGTTCGACGCCCCGATCGAGTACCTCGGCGCGACGAAGGAGTGGGCGGACCGGGATCCGGGCAACCGCGACTGGAAGGCGTGGTGGTACGACGTCGACACCGACGTCCGTTACACGGAGTTCATGGCGAAGGACAACGTCCCCTTCCACACGGTGATGTTCCCGGCCACCGAACTCGGCGTCCGCGAGCCGTGGAAGAAGGTCGACTACGTCAAGGCGTTCAACTGGCTGACGTACTACGGCGGCAAGTTCTCCACCTCGCAGAAGCGGGGCGTCTTCACGGACCAGGCCCTGGAGATCCTTCCGGCCGACTACTGGCGCTACTTCCTGATCGCCAACGCCCCCGAGTCGGACGACTCGTCCTTCACCTGGGAGCACTTCACGGCCACGGTGAACAAGGACCTGGCCGACACCCTCGGCAACTTCGTCAACCGTGTGCTCTCCTTCTCGAAGAAGCGCTTCGGCGAACAGGTCCCGGCCGGCGGCGAGCCCGGCGAGGCGGAGGCGAAGCTGGGCGAGGAGATCGCCCGGCTGCTCGCGGAGTACGAGCAGCAGATGGAAGCGCTCCAGTTCCGCAAGGCGGCGTCCGCCCTGCGCGCCCTGTGGTCGGCGGGCAACTCCTACCTGGAGGAGAAGGCCCCCTGGCTGGAGATCAAGACCGACAAGGACGGCGCGGCCCTGTCGCTGCGCACGGCGATGAACCTGATCCACCTGTACGCGGTGGTCTCGGAGCCGATCATCCCGTCGGCGTCGGCCGCCATGCGCTCGGCCTTCTCACTGGCGGACGACACGGCGGCCTGGGTCACCGCGGACGAGGCCCGCTCCCTCACCTCGGTCCCCACGGGCACGCCCTTCACGGTCCCGCCGGTCCTGTTCGCCAAGCTGACGGACGACGACCTGGAGACCTACAAGGAGCGCTTCGGCGGCGAGCCCGCATAACCTCCAGGTATCCGAAGGGGCCCGGTGGGGTCGGTCGTACGACTGACCCCACCGGGCCCCTTCGTCATCGCCGTCACCGTTCAGCACCGTCACCGTTCAGCACCGTCACCGTTCAGCACCGTCACCGTTCGGCACCGGAACACGGCCGACCGCGTTCCGGTGAGACCGGCGCTCTTCCCAAGAAACACGGGAGAAAGAAACCCCACCAAGCCCCACCCCACCCTCCCGCACGCCCGCGCGCAAACTCACTCCCGAGAGTGAATATGTCCAACTCGGCTGGATTCGGGCCCAGTTGCCTGCCCTAGGCTCAGCGCAAGCGACACGGAACGACCGCACCACAGAGCAACCGCTCATCAGAACGACCGGACACATGCGACGGCCCCCGCCGGGACTGGCACCCCACGGCGAGGGCCTGACCACCGAGGAAGAGACAGCTTCCTGATGGACACCGAAAACCCTAGCGCGCCCCCGCACTCCGAGTCCCGTATCCCGGGCAAAAACCACCCGCACCGGCACCGGAACACGCGCCCCGGCGGAGTCGTCCACGACAACGCCCGCCACACCACCCACTTCACGGTGATCGGCAACCACCTGGCCCAGCACCGCGAGCTGTCCCTGCTCGCCATCGGACTGGCATGCCACATCCAGTCCCTCCCCACCGGCGCCCCCGTGGACATCAAGACGCTCGCCGCCCGTTTCCCCGAGGGCCCGACCCGTATCGCCGCCGCCCTCAACGAACTACAGGCCCACGGCTACCTGCGCCGTACCCGCCAACGCGTCGACGGCGGCCGAATCGTCACCCGCACGGTCTCCTGCAACCGGCCCGGACACCGTGGCTCCGCCGCCGACAGCACCGCCGAGCCCTCCGGCAGGCCCCCGCGCCGTCCCGCCCCCGAAAAGCCCACGCCCCGCAAGCCCGCGCCCCGCAAGCTGCTCCCCGCCGTGCCGAAACCCGCTGCCCCCTCGCCCGATCTCCTCCGGACGGCCCTCGCTCTCCTCGCCGGACTCCACCGCGCGGATCCCCGCCTCCTCCTCTCCGCCACCGACGCCGAACACCTCGCGCCCGGCGTCGCCGCCTGGCTGGAGCGCGACCTGCCCCCCGCCGCCGTGCAGCACGCCCTGTCCTCGAACCTCCCCCAGGACCCCCTGCACCGCCCGGCGGCCTTCCTCGCGCACCGTCTCACGGCGCAACTGCCACCCCCTCCCCCGTTCCGCGCCCCCGCGTCGCCACCGGACGTACCACCCCCGTTCCAGACCTGCGACGGCTGCGACCTTGCCTTCCGCTCCCCCACCCCCGGCCGCTGCCGCGACTGCCGACCCGTACCCACGGAGGCCGCCTAGCATGAACGTGACGATCCTTGCCCCCGGGCACAGACGAGGAGCGAGCGCCATGACCATCGCCCCGGACAACGCGCAGCAGGGCGCCTCCCACCGCTATCGGGCCATGCGCGACTGCGTTCAGTCGATGGACGACACCGTGCCCGGCAAATTCGAGGTCACCAGGGAAGGAATCGTCCACGACATGATGGCGCCCGTCGGTCCGCACGAGCTGACCACCCTGCACCTGCGGAAACGCCTTGAGAAAGCGATGCCGGACGAGATCGTGGCCCACACGGGGGAGCCGGACGTCGAGGACGAACCCGAGGGCATCATGCGCCGCCCCGACGTGATGGTGATCGCCTTGGCCGACATGGAGGTGCCGGGGAGTTTTGATCCCCGTACTCTCATCGCCGCCATCGAGGTCGTCTCCCGCTCCAACCCGGAGAACGACTGGGTGGGCAAGGCGCGTGACTACCCCCTGATGGGCATCCCCGTCTACGCGGTCTTCGACCCCCGCACCGGCACCGGTGCCGTCCTCACCGACATCCACCCCACCCCCGACGGCCCCCGCTACGCCACCCGCAAGGACTTCGTCTACGGCGAGGACGTCACCATCGGCGACTGGACCATCTCGACACAGGCTCTGCCCCGCTACCCGGCGCAGGACGGCGAGCAGCGCTGACATCGTCGGCTCGGCGGCCGGACAGGAACGCCTCGGCTGCGGCGGCTCCGGGTACGGAGCGGCGCGCAGGGGCCCCGGAGCCGGCCGCCGACCGGTGTCAGCTGCCCTGGTTCGCGGCCGGGTCGACGCCCAGGGTCAGTTCGGCCCGGACCCCCTTGGTGATCCTCCGCTTGTCGTAGGCGAGGGTGAGCAGGCCGCCCTCGGCGCCGTTCTGCGGGTAGAACCGGTCCTCGGCGAGAGTGGTGCGCGTGATGGTGTTGGCCGCGTACGGAGCCACGGTCTCCGTGCGGAGCACGGCCTCCTCCGCGAAGAACAGCTGGCCCGTGTGGCAGGTGCGGCCGCCCTCGTATCCGCCGTCGGTCCACTCGCCGTCCACGTGCACCTTGACGTGGATGTGGACGCAGCGGCCCTCGTACCAGCCGGGGAAGACGGATGTGAAGGTGGCGGTGCCGTGCCGGTCGGTCCGCCAGGTGCCGCGCAGGTA
Organism: Streptomyces sp. NPDC056161; assembly: GCF_042268025.1. Taxonomy (NCBI): domain Bacteria; kingdom Bacillati; phylum Actinomycetota; class Actinomycetes; order Kitasatosporales; family Streptomycetaceae; genus Streptomyces; species Streptomyces sp. NPDC056161. The sequence continues at coordinate 140,121 of NZ_JBHJUV010000008.1, read as the reverse complement.
CCGCTCGTCGTCGGTGGGTTCGACATGGCCGCCGCCACCCGGACCGCCGGACGGCGGCGCGCCCGTGGGGGTGCCCGTGGGAGATCCCGTGGGAGATCCCGTGGGCTCGCCCGTGGGTGTGGCGGTGGGGTCCGAGCCGCCGCCACCGCCGCCGCCGTTGCCGACCGACTCGTAACCGGAGTAGATGCCGAGCGCCGTGCAGTGCCAGACGTCGACGGCCGCGTTCGCGACCGGCGCGCAGGTGTCGGCGTCGATCACCTTGAGCGTGAGGGTCAGCGGGATGCCCTCCTGGTCCTCGGTGATGTCCCGGCGGATCTTGTCCGCGTCGATGTAGTACGGCCCCTCGACGACCTCCGAGGTGAGCCGGTAGCACGCGTCCGCGCCACCGCTCGCCGTCGGCGTGGCACCGGTGGCGCTCCCCTCGCCGGTCCGGCCGGCCTGGCCTGCCTTGCCGCTCCCGCCGGTCTCCTCGGCGAACGCCCCGGTCGCCGCCGTGCCGCCGACGGCGACGGCGGCCACGGCCCCCACGCCCACGGCGACCACCTGGCGTCGTGTCGGATTCCGTCGGTGGTCCGGCTCGTGAGCCGGACCCTGGTGCCTGCCCTCATCCATGGCCTCATTGGTCATGAACATGGAAGATAGGAAAGGAACCTGTCAGGACCCTGATAATCACCCGCGATTTCCGGCCCGGTCGGACCGCGCAGCGAAAAGGGCCGGAAACCGGCAGCGGTTTCCGGCCCCCGGGGCCGTGTGACTCCTGTGAGCCCTGTAACTCTTGTGAGCCCTGTAGCTCCTATGGGTCCCGTAACTCCTATGGGTCCCGTAGCTCCTGTGGCTACTTCGGCTGCGGCTTGCGCACCGACAGGTGCAGCTCCCTCAGCCGGGTCTCCTCCAGCTCCGTCGGCGCGCCCATCATCAGGTCCAGCGCGTTGCCGTTGAGCGGGAAGGAGATCGTCTCGCGGATGTTGGGCTCGTCCGCGAGCAGCATGACGATGCGGTCGACGCCCGGGGCGATGCCGCCGTGCGGCGGGGCGCCGAAGCGGAAGGCGCGGAGCATGCCCGCGAACTTCTCCTCCACCGTCTCCCGCGCATAGCCCGCGATCTCGAAAGCCTTGAGCATGATGTCCGGCTCGTGGTTCCGGATGGCACCGGAGGACAGCTCGACGCCGTTGCAGACGATGTCGTACTGCCATCCCAGGATGTCCAGCGGGTCCTGGGTCTCCAGGGCCTCCAGGCCGCCCTGCGGCATGGAGAACGGGTTGTGCGAGAAGTCGATCGCGCCGGTCTCCTCGTCCTTCTCGTACATCGGGAAGTCGACGATCCAGCAGAAGCGGAAGACGTTCTCCTCGAACTGCCCGGCGCGCTTGGCGGCCTCGACCCGCACCGCGCCCATGATCTTCGAGACCTCGTCGAACTCGCCCGCGCCGAAGAACACGGCGTGACCGGCCGCCAGCGAGAGCCGCTTGGTCAGCTCGGTGACGTTCTCCTCGGTGAGGAACTTCGCGATCGGACCGGACAGCGACCCGTCCTCGGCGACCCGCACCCAGGCCAGACCCTTGGCGCCCTGCGCGACGGCGAAGTCGCCGAGCTGGTCGAAGAACTTGCGGGGCTGCGCGGCCACGTCCGGCACCGGCAGGGCCCGCACGTGCTTGCCCGCGAACGCCTTGAACTCCGAGCCCTCGAAGACATCGGTGAGGTCGACCAGTTCCAGCTTGGCGCGCAGGTCCGGCTTGTCGGAGCCGTACTTGAGCATCGCCTCGCGAAACGGGATGCGCGGGAAGGGGGAGGTGACGGGACGGCCGCCGCCGAACTCCTCGAACAGCTCCGTCATCAGCTTCTCGATCGGCTGGAAGACGTCCTCCTGCTCGACGAAGCTCATCTCGACGTCGAGCTGGTAGAACTCGCCCGGCGAGCGGTCCGCGCGGGCGTCCTCGTCCCGGAAGCAGGGCGCGATCTGGAAGTAGCGGTCGAAGCCGGAGATCATCAGCAGCTGCTTGAACTGCTGGGGCGCCTGCGGCAGGGCGTAGAACTTGCCCGGGTGCAGACGCGAGGGGACGACGAAGTCGCGGGCACCCTCGGGGGAGGTGGCGGACAGGATCGGCGTCGCCATCTCGTTGAAGCCCATCGCGACCATCTTCTGCCGGATCGCCGCGATGACCGACGTACGGAGCATGATGTTGCGGTGCATGCGCTCGCGGCGCAGGTCCAGGAAGCGGTACTCCAGCCGCCGCTCCTCGTTGACCCCGTCCTCGGCGTTGATGGTGAAGGGGAGGGGAGCCGCCGCGCCCAGCACCTCGACCGCGCCGACCTCGATCTCGACCTCGCCGGTCGGCAGCTCGGGGTTCACGTTGTCGGTGCCGCGCGAGACGACCTTGCCGTCGACCCGGACCACCGTCTCCTTGGAGAGCCTGTCGAGCGCCTCGTACGACTCCGTGCCGGGACGGGCGACGAGCTGGGTGATGCCGTAGTGATCACGCAGATCGATGAAGAGGATGCCACCCAGGTCGCGCCGATTGTGCAGCCAGCCACTCAGCCGGACGTCGGTGCCGACGTCAGAAGCGCGGAGCTCGCCGCAGGTGTGGGACCTGTACCGATGCATCGTCGTTCATCCAGCCTTCGCGGATCGGGGGAGGGTTTCACGTGAAACCCTCCCCAAGCCTACCGGGCACCCCAAGACCGGCCGCCCCCTGTTTCCGCCTCCCCGACCAGTGGCATCTTTCTGTCAAATCTTCTTAAAGTGGGGCAATGCGTACTGGTGAGCCCTTGCCCACGGTGGACGACGTCCTCGCCGCCGTGGCGACGGGCCTGTGGCACTGGGACACCGCGAGCGGGCTGGTCACCGCGGACGCGGAGGCCGCCCGCCTGCTCGGATGTCCCGCCGAGCCGTCGACCTTCACCGAGGCACAGGTACGGGCCCGGATCCATCCGGTCGACTGGAACGAGGTCGCCGGGATCGTCCAGCTCGCCGCGGCCGAAGGCACGATCGCCGAGGCGCGGATCCGGATCGTGGACGAACAGGGCCACGTCCTGCGCACCGTACGCAGCAGGTCCAAGCCCACGGTCGACCGCGAGCACAGGACGTACGACGCCATCGGCACCCTCCAGGAGGTCGCCGAACCGGTGCCGGGCACCCCGGCGGGGCGCAGCGCGGTACGCGGCGACTGGCGGCGCTCCCGGGAGGCGTTCCTGCTGGACGCGGGCCGGGCGCTCGCCGAGGCGCGGTCCACGCAGGAGGTGCTGCGGGTGGCGGCCGGTCTGTCGATGCCGGGCTTCTCACCGGACGGGCTCGCGGTGTTCGCCGTGGTGGGCGACCACCTGACGATCATCGGCCACCACGGGCAGCACCTGACCGACGAGGCGCCCTTCTACAACATGCCCCTGGACACCGACTACCCGGCCGTGGACGTGGTGCGGACCGGCCGTGCCGTCTATCTGTCCTCGCCCGAGGAGTACAGCTCCCGCTACCCGCTGACCTGGCCGCTCGCCAAGCCGTTCGGGCGGCACTCCTGGGCGTTCCTGCCGCTGACGGCAGGCGGCCGGACGAAGGGTGCCTGGCTGGCGGCCTTCACCTACCCGGTCGCCTTCACGCCCGACGAGCGGTCCGTGCTGACGACGGTGGCCCGGATGCTCGCCCAGGCGCTGTCCCGGGCCGAGGCCGCCGAGTCGGCCCGGGAACTGACCGATGGCCTGCAACGGTCCATGCTGCCCCGGCTGGGCCCGGCGGTGCCCGGCATGACCATGGCCGCCCGCTACGTCCCGACCGGCGGCGGGCTCCAGGTCGGCGGCGACTGGTACGACCTCATCCCGCTGCCCGGCCCCGTCTCCCGGACCCGGCCCGCGGGCGGCAGATACGCGCTGGTCATCGGCGACGTCCAGGGCCATGACGTGACGGCCGCCGGACTCATGGGACAGCTGCGGATCGCGCTGCGCGCCTACGCCGCCGAGGGACACCGTCCCGACGCGGTCCTCACCCGGACCTCCCGCTTCCTGCACGGCATCACCGCCGGCCACGAGCCGCGCTTCGCGACCTGCCTGTACGTGGCGGCGGAACCGGAGTCCGGGGCGCTGGAGGTGGCCCGTGCCGGGCATCCGAACCCGGCGATACGCATGCCGGACGGAACGGTGCTGGAGCGGCCGACCGCGGGCGGGCTGCCGCTGGGCATCGACCCGGACGCCGACTATCCGACGACCCGGTTCGTGCTGGAGCCGGGCGAGACGTTGATGATCTGCACCGACGGCCTGATCGAGACCGGCGGCCACGACCTGGAGAGCGGCTGGAAACGCATCCGGACGATCCTGGAGCAGCACGACGGCGATCTGGAGACACTCGCCGACGCCCTGGTCCAGGGCGTGCACGGCCCCTCCTCGTACCACATGCCCGGCCCGCTGGCCGATCGACGCGAGGACGACATCGCCGTGCTGCTCATGTGCCGGACGGCGCAGAACGCCGTGGACGGCGCCCCGGCCCGGCGATGTCGGGCACGCCGCACCGCGCTGAACGTGGCGCAGGCCGAGCCGCAGCGGGTCGCCGAGGCCCGGCAGCTCCTGCGCGCGCTGCTGCACGACTGGACCTCGGCCGACCAGGTCGACTCCGCGGTGCTGCTGATCTCCGAGACGGTCACCAACGTCCTGCTGCACACCGACACGGACGCGCTGCTGCTCGCCGAGATCAGCGGTGCGCCGGGGCGGCGCCGGCTGCGGGTGGAGGTCACCGACTCCGGCGACGCCCTGCCGCACCGGCGCCGCCCCGGCGAACTGGCCTCCTCCGGCCGCGGCCTGCTCGTGATCGAGCGGCTCGCCGACGCGTGGGGCGTGGACCCACGGGGCGAGGGCAAGTGCGTCTGGTTCGAACTGCACGAGCGAGAGCGGCTGCACGAGCGGAATTGACGGCGAAGGCCCTGCGGGGCGAGGCGAGGCGCGGCGCAGGTACGGGTGCGCGTACGGGTGCGAGCGCGCGTCACGGCGGTGGGGCCGGGTCTACGGTGCTGCCGCGTACCGGTACCTGAGTTCGTGGGCGATGCCGAAGGCGGCGGCGGTCAGCGGCACCGCGAGCAGCATTCCCACGATCCCCGCCACGGACGCCCCCGCGGTGATCGCCAGCAGCACCACCGCCGGGTGCATCTGCACGGTCCGGCTCTGGATGACCGGCTGGAGCACATGCCCCTCCAGCAGTTGCACGGCGAGCACCACCCCCAGCGCCCACAGCGCGATCACGACGCCCCGGTCGGCGAGCGCGACCAGGATCGCCACCGCGCCGGACAGGAACGCGCCGAGGTAGGGGATGTAGGCGCCGACGAAGACGAGCGCGCCCAGTCCGGGCGCGCCCGGCACCCGCAGGACGAGCAGTCCGGCGGTGATGCAGGCGGCGTCGATCAGCGCGATCACCGTGGTCCCGCGCATGAAGCCCTCGACCGCGCCGAAGGCCCGCCGCGCCATCGCCTCCAGGGTGTCCGCGGTGCCTCGCGGCGCGACGGACCGGATGGTCGCGGCGACGCGGTGCGAGTCGCGCAGGAAGAAGAAGACGAGCAGCAGCGCGAGGACGGCCATGGCGATGGACTCGCCGACCACGCTGACCCCGCTGATGACGTTGGAGGCGGCCGTCCCGCCGAACTTGGCCAGCAGTTTCCTCGCGTTGGTGGCGAGATCGTCGACCGAGGTGCCGGCCGCCCCGAGGTGCTGGGCGAGGGACTTGCCGGCCGCCCGCAGCGAGGCGATGATCTGGTCGCCGTTGTCGATGAGCGCGGCGACCACGACGTACACGGCGCCGCCGACCACGGCGACGACCGCGACGCAGGTGAGCCCGGCGGCCAGCGACCGGTGCACCCCGGCCGTCACGAGCCGCCGGTACAGGGGCCGCAGCAGGGCGGTGCCGAGCAGCGCGAGCAGTACGGGAGTGACGGCCGTGCGGAACGCCACGCACAGCCGGATCACTACGTAGACCACACCGGAGACGAGCAGGATCACCACGCACCACGCGGCGAGACGGCGAACGGCTTCCGGAAGCAACTGCACCGGTCCAGCGGATCACGCGCACGCCGGGCTGTCCTGCCGCACCGACCCGGCCGGGTGACACCGCCCGGGGCACCCGCCGGGCGCAGGCTTCGCCCACCCGGCTGCCGCGACGACCCGGGTATCGCGGGTACCCGGCGCTGACGGTGAGGGGGCGCACCCCGACCGCTCGCCCCAACCGCTCGCCCCGACCACTCACCCCGACCGCTCCGCCCGAGAACGACCCGAGGAGACACATGGCTGACAGGAGACGCACGGCCGGCAGGACGACCGTGGTTCTGGTGCACGGCGGCTGGCACGACGAGACCTGCTGGGATCCGCTGCGGGAGGAACTCGACGCCCGCGGCATCCCGTCGACCGCCGTACGGCTGCCGATGACCAGGCTCGACGCGGACGCCGACGTCGTACGCACCGCCATCGAGGCGCAGGACGGCGACGTGATCGTCGTGGCGCACTCCTGGGGCGGCAGCCCGGCGACCCTCGGCGCGTCCGGCCTGCCCCGGGTGAAACACCTCGTCTACCTCGCGGCCTTCATGATCGAGGCGGGTGTGCCGGTGACCCCGCCCGCACGGCGCCGCCCGACCGCGGGCGGGGCCGCGAAGGCGGGCGCGGACGGCACCGTCGCCATCGACGCGTCGCTGGCCAGGCAGGCGTTCTACGACGACGTCAGCGACGGACTGGCGGACCGGATGATCGCGACGCTGCGTCCGATGGCCGCCGCCAGTTTCGAACCGGTCGCCACCGACCGCGCGGCCGCGTGGCGCACCGTCCCGTCGACCTACGCGGTGTGCCTGCGGGACCGGGCGATCCACCCCGAGGACCAGCGGGCCATGGCGGGCGACGCCGGTGAGGTGGTCGAGTTCGACACCGGTCACTCGCCGTTCCTGTCCCGCCCGGACCTGGTGGCCGACCTGATCGCCGACCGCTACGACCGCCTCCGCCGGGGGAACGCCGCGCCGGCCTCGTAGCACCCGGCGGTGCGGTGCGTCGTGGACGTGGATGCGGGCGGGTCCGGTCCCTGATCAGGAACCGGACCCGCCCGCGGACGTGCCGTCGAGCCCTACAGCCCGCCCTCGGACATCCCGTGCACGGCCGGGACCGTGCCCAGCCGGCCCTTCTGGAAGTCCTCGAACGCCTGCTGCAACTCTTCGCGGGTGTTCATGACGAACGGCCCGTAGTGCGCCATCGGCTCACGGATCGGCCGGCCACCGAGGAGGACGACCTCCAGGTCCGGCGTGTTCGAGTCCTGCTTCTCGTCCGCGCGGACGGTCAGCGAGGAACCGGCGCCGAAGACGGCGGTCTGCCCCACGTGGACCGGGCGCCGCTCGGCACCGGCCGTGCCGCGCCCGGCGAGGACGTACGCGAGACCGTTGAAGTCCTCGCGCCACGGCAGTGTGACCTCCGCACCCGGCGCCAGCGTCGCGTGGATCATGGTGATCGGCGTGTGAGTGATACCGGGACCGGCGTGGCCGTCCAGCTCACCGGCGATGACCCGCAGCAGCGCGCCGCCGTCGGGGGTGCTGAGCAGCTGGACGCTGCCGCCGCGGATGTCCTGGTAGCGCGGCGCCATCATCTTGTCCTTGGCCGGCAGGTTCACCCACAGCTGGAGGCCGTGGAAGAGGCCGCCCGACGTGACGAGGTGCTCCGGCGGCGCCTCGATGTGCAGCAGACCGGCACCGGCCGTCATCCACTGGGTGTCACCGTTGGTGATGGTGCCGCCACCGCCGTTGGAGTCCTGATGGTCGAAGATCCCGTCGATGATGTAGGTGACGGTCTCGAAGCCGCGGTGCGGATGCCAGGGGGTGCCCTTGGGCTCACCGGGCGCGTACTCCACCTCGCCCATCTGGTCCATCATGATGAACGGATCCAGGTGGCGGTAGTTGATCCCCGCGAACGCCCGGCGCACCGGGAAACCCTCACCCTCGAAACCGCTCGGCGCGGTCGTCACGGTGAGCACCGGGCGGGCCACGGCGTCTGCGGGCGCGGCCACACGGGGCAGCGTCAACGGGTTCTCGACGGTCACTGCAGGCATGTCGGTACCTCCTTCTGCACTCAGAATAGTTGACCGTTGAACTTCTTGCCACCCCAAACAGAGAAGGCCCGGAGGGAATTCCCTCCGGGCCGCCACTCGCCGGGGAGTGGCCGCGGCACGACCGCAACCACGGGACACGGCACGACCGTGGCCACAGGACGCCGCACGACCGCAACCACGGGACACGACACGACCGTGACCACAGGACACGGAACTACCGTGACCACCTGACGCCACACGACCGTGACCACGGGATGCGGGATCCCGGTCAGCCGTACATCCTGCGCATGGCGAACTCGACCATCTGCTCGACCGCCTTCGCGTCGAAGACCATCCGGTGCTCGCCCTCCATGTCCAGGACGAAGCCGTAGCCGGTCGGCAGCAGGTCGATCACCTCGGCGCCGGTGATCACGAAGTACTTGGACTCCTTGCCCGCGTAGCGGCGCAGTTCCTTCAGCGAGGTGAACATCGGGATCACCGGCTGCTGGGTGTTGTGCAGGGCGAGGAAGCCGGGGTTGTCGCCGCGCGGGCAGTAGACCTTGGACGTGGCGAAGACCTGCTGGAAGTCCTCGGCGGACATCTGGCCGGTGGTGAACGCGCGCACCGCGTCCGCGAGCGAGGGCGGGGACGGCTCCGGGTAGAGCGGCGGCTGCTGGCCGTACCCGCCGGGCATCTGCTGCTGCGGCTGGGCGTACTGCTGCTGCCCGGCGCTCCCGTCCATCGGCTGCCCGTATCCGTACATGGGCGTAAGCGTACCGAGACCACCCGGCCCGGAGGAGGTCCGCGGCGGGTTCTGCGGCCGTTCCCGGCCGCCTCCCCGCGGGGGCCGCGACGGGTGGACGCGCGGGCCCGCGGCGGGTGGACACGCAGGCCCGCGGCAGGGGGACGCGCGGGCCCGCGACAGGGGGACGCGCGGGCCCGCGGCGGGCACGCCCGCGGACCTGGGTGCGCCGTCGTGCGCGCCCCGTCGAATTGAGCCTTCTCACACTTGGCCCAGCCGGGGTTGCTTCTTATTACCGACGGGTAGCATCATCGTAGCTACTAGTTGGTATGTGAACCAGATGCGAGGAGTCAGTGCCTCGCCCAGTCCGATACGGAGCCGTCACCATGGGGCACTACAAGTCGAACCTCCGCGACATCGAATTCAACCTGTTCGAAGTGCTCGGGCGCGACAAGCTGTACGGATCCGGCCCGTTCGCCGAGCTGGACACGGACACCGCCAAGAGCATCCTGGCGGAGCTGACCCGCCTCGCCGAGAACGAGCTGGCCGCGTCCTTCGCGGACGCCGACCGCAACCCGCCGGTCTTCGACCCGGAGACCGGCTCCGCACCGGTCCCGGCCTCGTTCAAGAAGAGCTACCAGGCCCTCATGGACGCGGAGTACTGGCGCCTGGGCCTGCCCGCGGAGATCGGCGGCACCCCGGCGCCCCCGTCGCTGATCTGGTCGTACGCCGAGCTGGTCCTCGGCGCGAACCCGGCGATCTGGATGTACGCCTCCGGCCCGGCGTTCGCCCGCATCCTCTTCGAGGAGGGCACCGAGGAGCAGCAGAAGATCGCCGCGCTCGCGGTCGAGAAGACCTGGGGCTCCACCATGGTGCTCACCGAGCCCGACGCGGGCTCCGACGTCGGCGCCGGCCGGACCAGGGCTCTCCAGCAGGAGGACGGCTCCTGGCACATCGAGGGCGTCAAGCGCTTCATCACCTCCGGTGAGCACGACATGGAGGAGAACATCCTCCACTACGTGCTCGCCCGGCCGGAGGGCGCCGGTCCGGGCACCAAGGGCCTGTCCCTCTTCCTCGTCCCGAAGTACCTCTTCGACTTCGAGACCGGCGAACTGGGCGAGCGCAACGGCGTCTACGCGACGAACGTCGAGCACAAGATGGGCCTCAAGGCGTCCAACACCTGCGAGCTGACCTTCGGCGACCGCCACCCGGCCAAGGGCTGGCTGATCGGCGACAAGCACGACGGCATCCGGCAGATGTTCCGCATCATCGAGTTCGCCCGCATGATGGTCGGCACGAAGGCGATCTCGACCCTGTCCACCGGCTACCTCAACGCCCTCGAATACGCCAAGGAGCGCGTCCAGGGTCCGGACCTCGCCGGTTTCATGGACAAGACCGCGCCCAAGGTCACCATCACCCACCACCCCGACGTGCGCCGCTCGCTGATGACGCAGAAGGCGTACGCGGAGGGCATGCGCGCCCTGGTCCTGCACACCGCCTCCGTGCAGGACGCCATCGCCGTGAAGGAGACACTCGGCGAGGACGCCTCCGTCGAGCACGCGCTCAACGACCTGCTGCTGCCGATCGTCAAGGGCTACGGCTCCGAGAAGGGCTACGAGCAGCTCGCCCAGTCCCTCCAGATCCTCGGCGGCTCCGGCTTCCTTCAGGAGTACCCGATCGAGCAGTACATCCGGGACTCCAAGATCGACACCCTGTACGAGGGCACCACGGCGATCCAGGGCCAGGACTTCTTCTTCCGGAAGATCGTCCGCAACCAGGGCGCCGCGCTGAACTCGCTCGCCGAGGACATCAAGAAGTTCCTGGCCCTCGGCACCGGCGGCGAGGAGCTGGCCGGCGCCCGCGAGTACCTGGCCAAGGCCGCCGTCGAGCTGGAGGCCATCGTCGGTCTGATGCTGACCGACCTCGCGGCCACCGAGCAGGACATCAAGAACATCTACAAGGTCGGCCTGAACACCACCCGGCTGCTGCTCGCCTCCGGCGACGTGATCGTCGGCTACCTGCTGCTGCGCGGTGCCGCGGTGGCCGTCGAGAAACTGGAGACGGCGACCGGCAAGGACAAGGCGTTCTACACGGGCAAGATCGCGGCGGCGAAGTTCTTCGCGGCCGACGTCCTGCCCGGCGTCACCCTGGCCCGCAAGATCGCGGAGAACACCGACCTGGACCTGATGGAGCTGGACGAGGCCGCGTTCTAGCGCGACGGGACGAACGCCGCCCGCCGGGGCACCGGCCGCCGTCCCGGCACCGGGTGTGGGCCTGATCTCCCGACCAGGGAGTCAGGCCCATACACGTAGTTAAGGTGAAGCCATGAGCGAACCGTCCCGCCCGTCTGCCGCCGCTCCACGGAGCGCTTCGAACACCCCCGCCACCCCTGCCACCCCCGCCACCCCCGCCGCCTTCGGCCGCGGCCACACCGACGACCTGATGTCCTTCCTCACGGCGAGCCCGTCGCCGTACCACGCCGTGGCGAACACCGCCGCGCGGCTGGAGAAGGCCGGGTTCCGGCAGGTCGGCGAGACGGACGCCTGGGACGGGACGAGCGGCGGCAAGTACGTGGTGCGCGGCGGGGCGATCGTGGCCTGGTACGTCCCCGAGGGCGCCGCACCGCACACGCCGTTCCGGATCGTCGGCGCGCACACCGACTCACCCAACCTGCGGGTCAAGCCGCTGCCGGACAGCGGCGCGCACGGCTGGCGCCAGGTGGCGGTGGAGATCTACGGCGGCCCGCTGCTGAACTCCTGGCTCGACCGCGACCTCGGCATCGCGGGACGGCTGACGCTGCGGGACGGCTCGACCCGTCTGGTCAACGTCGACCGTCCGCTGCTGCGGGTGCCGCAACTGGCCATCCACCTCGACCGCTCGGTGACCGCGGACGGGCTCAAACTCGACAAGCAGCGCCACCTCCAGCCGGTCTGGGGCCTCAGCGACACCGTGCGCGACGGCGATCTGATCGCCTTCCTGGAACAGGAGTGCGGGCTCGCGGCCGGTGCGGTGACCGGCTGGGACCTGATGACGCATTCCGTGGAACCGGCGGCCTACCTGGGCCGGGACCGCGAACTGGTCGCGGGTCCGCGGATGGACAACCTGCTGTCCGTGCACGCGGGCGCGGCGGCCCTCGCCGCCGTCACCACCTCCGGGAGCGCCCTGCCCCACATCCCGGTCCTCGCCGCCTTCGACCACGAGGAGAACGGCTCCCAGTCGGACACCGGCGCGGACGGGCCGCTGCTCGGTTCGGTACTGGAGCGTTCCGTGTTCGCCCGCGGCGGCAGCTACGAGGACCGCGCCCGGTCCTTCGCCGGCACCGTCTGCCTGTCCTCCGACACGGGCCACGCCGTCCACCCCAACTACGCGGAGCGCCACGACCCGACGCACCACCCGCGCGTCAACGGCGGCCCGCTCCTCAAGGTCAACGTCAACAACCGGTACGCCACGGACGGTTCGGGCCGCGCGATCTTCGCCGCCGCCTGCGACAGGGCCGGTGTGCCCTTCCAGTCCTTCGTCTCCAACAACTCGATGCCGTGCGGCACCACGATCGGGCCCATCACGGCGGCCCGGCACGGCATCAAAACCGTGGACATCGGCGTGGCGATCCTGTCGATGCACAGCGCCCGGGAACTGTGCGGCGCGGACGACCCGTATCTGCTGGCGAACGCGCTGGGGGCGTTCCTGGAGGGGTGACCTTGGCGGGAGCCCTGGCGGGGGCCTCGGCGGGCGCCCTGGCGGGAGTCTCGGCGGGAGCCCTGGCGGGAGTCTCGGCAAGGGGGTGGCCTCGGCGGGGAGACCTCGGTCGGGGAGCCGCACTCTCCGCGATCAGCCCGCTGTGCGCAGAGCGCCTGGCGCCTGGCGCCGGCCGCAGCTCACCCGACCGGTGACCGCCGGCTGTCGGACGCCGGCTGTCGGCTACCGGCCGCCGATTGCCGACCGCCGATTGCCGATTGCCGAGCGCCGTCGCGGCTACGAGGTCGGCGCCTCGTCCATGCCCGCCAGGACCAGCGGCAGCCGGTCCACGCCCGCCTCGGTGAGGCGGACCGGAACGCCCCAGTCCTGCTGGTGCACATGGCAGGCCGGATAGGGGTTCTCGGGATCGTCGTCGCAGGACGCGGCCATCGCGGAGACATGCAGGACGCCCTCCGGCACGGCCGGGTTCAGCTCCAGCGCGCGGGACAGCTCCGGGTCCGCGCCCGCGCCCTTGAGCAGCAGTTCGGGCGGGGTGGCGGAGACCAGGAGCCGGGTCGAGGGGCCGTACCGGGTGTCCAGTTTCTGGCCCGCGGGGGCTTGGAAGACGACGTCCAGCCGGAGTTCGCCGGGCGCGACATCGGTGGCCGCGCGCTGGGTGCGGTGGGCGACGCCCGCCACCCGCACCGCCTCCTCCGGCAGCCGCAGCCGGGTCAGCCGGTGCCGGGCCGACTCCACGACCAGGATGTCCGCGCCGTCCTCGCCGGCCAGGACCGCGTCGCTCGGCTCCCGCAGGTCGGTGGCGAGGGTGGTCACCTCGCCGGTCGCCGGGTCGTAGCGGCGCAGGGCGTGGTTGTAGGTGTCGGCGACCGCCACCGAACCGTCGGGAAGCGCCGCGACACCCAGCGGGTGTTGGAGCAACGCCTGTCCGGCGGCCCCGTCGCGATGGCCGAAGTCGAACAGACCGGTGCCGACCGCGGTGTGCACCTGCCCGTCGAGGTCCACCCAGCGCAGCGCCGAGGTCTCGGAGTCGGCGACCCAGAGCCGGTCCGCGGTCGCGGCGAGCCCGGACGGCTGGGCGAACCACGCCTGCTCGCCCGGCCCGTCGACCAGGCCCTCGTTGGTCGTGCCCGCCGCGACGGCGACGGTGTCCGCGGCCGGGTCGTACACCCACAGCTGGTGCACACCGGCCATGGCGATCCACACCTTGCCGCCGAACAGCGCCACGTCCCAGGGGGAGGACAGATCGACCTCGCGTGCCGGGCCGGTGGCCGCCGAGCCCTGCCACCACTGCTTCCCGGTGCCCGCGAGGGTGGTGACCGCGCCGGAGGCCAGGTCGAGGCGGCGCAGCGCGTGGTTCACGGTGTCCGCGACGACCACGGAGGACTCGTCGAGCAGGGCGAGGCCCTGCGGCTCGTTGAAGGAGGCGGCCCCGGCGGCGCCGTCGGCGAAGCCGCGCGCGCCGGAGCCGATCCGGCGTACGACGGTCTCGGCGTCCTCGGCCAGCTCCACCAGTTGGTGCCGGGTGGTGTCGCTGACCAGGAAGGTCCCGCCGGGCAGCGGCAGCGCCTTGCCGGGGAAGCGGAGCACCGTCGGCTCGGGCTCGGGCGGCACGTACGGTCCGTCGCCTCGGCGCAGGGTCCCCTTGGCCGCGTGCTCGGCCTCCAGTTCCGTCACGAGCCGTTCGATGGCATGCGCATGCCCCTCACCGGCGTGCTGCGCGACGACGTACCCCTCGGGGTCGATGACGACCAGGGTCGGCCAGGCGCGTACGGCGTACTGCTTCCAGGTGGTGAGGTCCGGGTCGTCGAGGACCGGGTGCTCGACGCCGTACCGCTCGACGGCGTCGACGACCGCCTGGTGCTCGGCCTCGTGCACGAACTTCGGCGAGTGCATGCCGATGATCACCACCGTGTCCCGGTGCTTCTCCTCCAGCTCGCGCAGCTCGTCGAGGACGTGCAGACAGTTCACGCAGCAAAATGTCCAGAAATCAACGATTACGATGCGTCCGCGGAGCCCGGTGAGGCTCAGCTCCTTGTCGCCGGTATTGATCCAGCCGCCCTTACCGACCAGTTCGGGGGCGCGGACACGTGCACGCTTGACCATGCTCCAACCCAACCACACCGCCGTCCGCGCTGTTCCCGGCGGTGCGGACCGGCCCGCCGGGCGCACCGGCTCAGCCCGTCGGCCTACCGGCGGCGTTCGGACGGCGTCGCCGGGGAAGCCGTAGGGACATGAGATTCCTCGTACGCGACCGGCTCCTCGGCATCGGTGACGACTACTGGATCGAGGACGAGCACGGCTCCAAGGTGTTCCTCGTCGACGGCAAGGCGATGCGCCTGAGAGACACCTTCGAGCTGAAGGACAGGCAGGGGCGCGTCCTCATCGACATCCGGCAGAAGCTGCTCGCGATCAGGGACACGATGGTCGTCGAGCGGGACGGCGAGCCGCTGGCGACCATCCGGCGCAAGCGGCTGTCCCTGCTGCGCAACCACTACCGGGTGGCCCTGGTGGACGGCACGGAACTCGACGTCAGCGGCAAGGTCCTGGACCGGGAGTTCGTCGTCGAGTACGACGGCGAACTGCTCGCGGTGATCTCCCGGCGGTGGCTGCACCTGCGGGAGACCTACGGCGTCGACGTGGTGCGCGAGGACGCGGACCCGGCCCTGCTGATCGCGGTGACCGTGTGCGTGATCCACCTCGCGGAGAAGGAACGGGAGGACGGTAGACGGGAGGACGGTTAGGGGGCGGGCCGGTCGGGTCAGGTCAGGTCGTCAGGTCCAGGTCAGGTCAGGTCGTCAGGCCAGCGGAGGGCGCCTGGGCGGTTCGAGGCCGAGGACCCGGTCCTTCAGCGCCGGGAACTGCTCCCTGGTCGTGCCCACCTTCGCCGGGTCGATGTCCACGGTGAGGACCTGCTCACCGGCGCCCGCCTCCGCCAGCACCTCGCCCCAGGGGTCCACCACGATCGAGTGACCCGCCTGGGGAACTCCCGCGTGCGTCCCGGCCGTTCCACACGCGAGGACGAACGCCTGGTTCTCGACCGCCCGCGCCTGAGCCAGCAGCGTCCAGTGCGCGCGGCGGCGCTCGGGCCAGCCCGCCGGGATCACCAGGGTCTCGGCGCCGGCGTCCACCAGCGCGCGGAAGAGTTCGGGGAAGCGCAGGTCGTAGCAGGTGGCCAGGCCGAGGACCGTCCGCGGCAGCCGGACCGTCACCGGCTCCCGGCCGGCGCCCATCAGCACGGCCTCGCCCTTGTCGAAGCCGAAGCGGTGGATCTTGCGGTAGGCCGCGGCCAGGTCACCGGAGGGGGAGAAGACGAGAGACGTGTTGTAGAGGGGGCCCTCGGGGTCCCGTTCCGGAACGGAGCCCGCGTGCAGCCAGACGCCCGCGTCGCTCGCCGCCTTCGCCATCACCTCGAAGGTCGGTCCGTCGAGCGGTTCGGCCTCGGCCGCGAACTCCTCGTACGCGAAGGCGCCCGTCGTCCACAGTTCGGGGAGCACGACGAGGTCCGACGCCGACTGCTCCCGTACCAGCGCGGCCACCCGCCGCCGACGGGATTCGACCGGTTCGCCCTCTTCTACGGCGATCTGGATCAGCGAGGCGCGCACACTACCACCGTCCTGGCATTCGAGCCGTCCACACGGGCCTACGATCGTCACACGAAAGCACTGCCGGGGTGCCTCACAGCAGCGTAACTTGGGGGTCCCCCCTGTTCGAGTGAAGCCGATAGCTTGGGGGAGTTCCGAGACACCCGCCGACCGCCACCTCCCACAGGCAACCCCGCCATCCACCACCCGTGTACCGACCGCCGAGGGGTCCCGTTCCCGTGAGTCTGCATCCCACCCTCCAGCCCTACGCCGACGCCTGGACGCACTCCATCGAAGCGATATCCGAGCTGGTGCAGCCCCTTGTCGAGGGCGAGTGGAATCGGCGGACCCCCTGCCCCGGCTGGTCGGTCCGTGACGTCGTGTCGCATGTGATCGGCCTGGACTGCGAGATGCTCGGGGACCCGCGCCCCATCCACTCCCTGCCCCGCGACCTCTTCCACGTCACCAACGAGCACCAGCGCTACATGGAGATGCAGGTCGATGTGCGCCGGCACCACACGGCGCCGGAGATGACCGCCGAGCTGGAGTACACGATCATCCGCCGCAACCGGCAGCTGCGGAACGAGTCCCGGGCACCGGGCGCCATGGTGCGCGGCCCGCTCGGCGCGGAGATCACGCTCGAAGACGCCATGCGGAACCGGGCGTTCGACGTATGGACGCACGAGCAGGATCTGCGCACCGCGCTCGGCCGGCCCGGCAACCTCGACTCGCCGGGCGCCCAGGTCGTCCGGGACGTGTTGCTCGCCGCCCTGCCGAAGATCGTCGCCCATGACGCGGGCGCCCCGCGCAGCTCGGCGATCGTCTTCGACGTGCACGGGCCCATCGAGTTCCTGCGCACCATCCGCGTCGACATCCAGGGCCGCGGCACCCTGGAGACCGCCCCCGCCCTCGGCCCCGCCGCCACCTTCACGCTGGACTGGGAGACCTACTTCCGCCTGGCCTGCGGCCGGATCACCCCCGAGGCGGTCGCGGACCGGGTGAAGACGGAGGGCGACCCCGAGCTGACGACGGCCATCCTGCGCAACTTCGCGGTGACGCCGTAGCCCCTGACGTGCGCACCGGTGACCGTCCGCGTCACCACCCGCGCACCGGTGACCGTCCGCGTCACCACCCGCGCAACCCGCGCACCGGTGGCCCGCCCGCGCCACCACCCGCGCGCCCCGTGGCCGTCCGCGTCACCGCAGATATTCGGTGTCCTCGCGCGGACCCGGCGAAATAACGTGCCCGGCATGACCGACACCCAGCACAGCTGCGATGACGCCCCGGACGACGTCCGTGGGCACGGCGGCGGCCGCCGGGCCGACGGTGATGTCGCCGCCGACGACCAGTCGCCCCGCCCGCCCCGGCTGTCCCGGCTCACCTTCCACGGTCCCCTCTCCGAGGCGCGGGCCGGCCGGATGGTGGCCCGGCTCGCCCGGACGGCACCCGCCACCGTGCTCGACATCGGCTGCGGGTGGGGTGAGTTGCTGCTCCGGGTGCTGGCCGCCGTACCGGACGCCCGTGGCGTCGGGCTCGACCTCCGCGGCGAGGACCTGGCGCGCGGGCGGCGCAACGCCGCGGCGCGGGGGCTCGCGCACCGGGTCGAGTTCATCGAGGAGTCGGCCACGGGGACCGGGCGCGGGCCCGCCGACCTGGTGCTGTGTCTGGGCGCCAGCCAGGCGCTGAGCACGGCCGAACCACCCGCGCACACCGTCGAGTCGCTGCGTGAACTGCGCCGACTGGTCGCGGACGACGGCCGGGTCCTGCTCGGCGAGGGCTTCTGGGAGCGGCCCCCGACGTCCGCGGAGCTGTCGGGCATGTGGCCGGACGCCTCGGCCGACGACCACCACAGCCTCGGCCGGCTCCTCGATCTCGCCGTGGCGGCGGGGTTCCGCCCGGAGTGGACGGAGACCGCGAACACCGACGAATGGGACGAGTTCGAGTCGGCCTACCAGGCGGACACCGAGGTGTGGCTCGCCGCCCACCCGGACCATCCGCCGGCGGCCGAGACCCGGGACCGGCTCGACCGGCACCGCGCCCAGTGGATGGCCTACCGGGGCATCCTGGGGATCGCCTATCTCACCCTCGTACCGGTCTGCTGACCCGCGAGGACGTGGACCCCCAGGAAGGAGGGGGCGTATCGGCGCCGCTCCCGCCTAGGAAAGCTTGATCGTGTCGAGCTGACCGCCGGACGGGGACGAGCAGGAGACGGGAGAGTCCGCGGAGGTCTCGCACCGCCAGATGATGTTCTGGGGGTTCCTCACATCGAACGTGAGGGATGCGTTTCCCCGGAACGCGTTCGAACTGTCGGTGATGGAGTAGATGGCCCCCGTCAGGCCGAGGGTCGGCCAGAACAATTGGCCGTTGCCGTTCAAAACTGTTTGAGTGTCCGGGGAAGGGTCGAAGTCACCGATCTTCTGGGCGAGAGTAATCTTGTAAGCAGTGGTTGTGCTGCCCACGCGAAAGAACGGCAATGCCGGATCGGGAAGGCTGACCTCGTCACCCGTGGAATTGATGCTGTGCTGATTTCCGGCAACGTGTCCGCTTCCGTTCAGGACGTCGCGGCAGGCGTTGATGTTGTTGTGACCCGCATTCTGGATGACGCAGGGTCGGGGGCCGTCAGCCGTACTTTCCGCGCGGGCGGACGCCACTCCGGCGGTTGCCGCGACCACTGTCGCGAGAGCCGTCACGCCGGCACCGATCAGTTTCTTCATCGCCCTGCCTCCAACGTTGCTCGGACCTGGAAATACCCTAGGCGGCCCATTGTCCGGAACGGCATGAATAGGCTGACAGAGGGCATGTCCGGCCACTGAATACACAGGAAGCCGCTGCGACGAATTTCATAGGGTTATGAGCTTTGGGGTCATGAGCTTTAGGGTCATTAAATTCGGGGCACGGGGCGTGAGACACGAGTCATGGGTCATGGCGTCGCGTGCATGAAAGACGGGCTGCGCTGTTCACGGCCGGGCGGTCCGGCTCAGGCAGGAACGTGCACCGTCTCCACCCGGCTGGCGACCAGCCGCTCCCGCTCCCGGCGCGCCGCCCGCCTGCGCAGCCGCAGTATCTGACTCAGGCCGACCGCCTGGAGGACGAACACGACCGAGAAGGCGACGGTGAAGTTGTCGTCGGTGGCGTCGAGCAGGACACCGATGGCGAACAGGGTGGTCATCGAGGCCACGAAGCCGCCCATGTTGGTGATCCCGGACGCCGTGCCCTGCCGCTCCGGCGGGTTGGCGGGCCGGGCGAAGTCGAAACCGATCATCGAGGCGGGGCCGCAGGCGCCCAGCACCGTGCACAGCACCACCAACAGCCACATCGGCGCCCGGTCGGCCGGGTAGAGGAGGGTCGCCGCCCAGACGACGGCGGTCGCGGCGACCGTGCCGAGGGCCAGCGGCAGCCGTGCCGCGTGGTGCCGGGCGACGATCTGACCGTAGACCAGCCCGACCACCATGTTGGACAGGACGACGAGGGTCAGCAGTTCACCGGCGGTGGCACGGCTGAGCCCCTGCGCCTCGACGAGGAAGGGCAGGCCCCACAGCAGCAGGAACACCATCGCGGGGAACTGGGTGGTGAAGTGCACCCACAGGCCCAGCCGGGTCCCGGGCTCCTGCCAGGACGCGGCGATCTGGCGGCGCACATAGGCGGAGCCCCGGTGCGGGAAGGGTTCCGGCTCATGACCCTCCGGATGGTCCTTCAGGAACAGCAGCACCAGTACGAAGGCGACGGCGCCGGCCACGGAGCTGCCCGCGAACGCCGCGGTCCAGCCGACGCTGTGCAGCAGCCGGGCGAGTACCAGCGTGGAGACCAGGTTGCCCGCCATCCCGACCAGTCCCGCGAGCTGGGCGACCATGGGACCGCGGCGGGCCGGGAACCAACGGGTACCCAGCCGCAACACGCTGATGAAGGTCATCGCGTCACCGCAGCCGAGCAGTGCGCGCGCGGCGAGCGCGGTGCCGTACGACGGTGACAGGGCGAAGCCCAGCTGGCCCGCCGTGAACAGCACGGCGCCCATGCCCAGCATCTTCTTGGTGCCGAGCCGGTCGACCAGCAGGCCCACGGGTATCTGCATGCCCGCGTAGACGAGGAGTTGGAGGATCGAGAACGTCGACAGGGCGGAGGCGTTCACATGGAAGCGGTCGGCCGCGTCCAGACCGGCGACACCCAGGGACGTACGGAAGATCACGGCGACGAAGTAGACCGTGACACCTATGCACCAGACCGCTATCGCGCGGCGACCGCCGGGCGGGTCGCCCGGGAGGGTGGCGTTGCTCACCGCACCTCACCCCGGGCGAGGTGCGAGACCCAGCTCACATGCCGGTGCACGATCCCGACGGCCGCCTCCGCGTCCCCCGATCGCAGCGCGTCCAGGATCTCCCCGTGCTCGGCGAGGGTCTTGGCGATCCGGTCCGGGTGGGAGTGCAGCACCGCGACGCCCATCCGCAGCTGGCGGTCGCGGAGCTGGTCGTAGAGGCGGGAGAGGATCTCGTTGCCGCCGCTGCGCACGATCTCGGCGTGGAAGTTGCGGTCGGTGAGCGCGGCGGCGGCCAGGTCACCGGCTGCCGCCTGCTCCTTCTGTCGCGTGAGCAGTTCGGACAGCCGCTCGACCAGACCGGGCGGAGCGGGTACGGCCTTGCGCGCCGCGTACTCCTCCACCAGCAGCCGCGTCTCCACGACGTCGGCGATCTCCTGCGCGGAGACGGGCAGCACCAGGGCGCCCTTCTTCGGGTAGAGCCTGATGAGACCTTCCACTTCGAGCCGCAGCAGCGCCTCGCGCACCGGGGTGCGGGAGACCCCGGTGGCCTCGGCCAGTTCGCCCTCGGTGAGCAGTGTGCCGCCCTCGTAGCGGCGTTCGAGGACGCCCTGTTTGACGTGGGCGTAGACGCGGTCGGCGGCGGGAGGCTGTTTCACGGGAGCGGACGGGGCGGGCACTGAAGGCATGCGCACAGAATAGATACATCACGTACGCATGACACGGCCCGTCCACCATGCGGACCATCGCACCGGCCGCACCGCACGTCCCCGTACACCCCGCCCCGGCACACCCGACCCGGCACACCCGACCCGCGGCAACCGACCCGGACGCCGCACCTCGTACGGCCGCACGGTCACGCCTCGTACGGCCGCACGGTCACGCCCCGTACGACCCGGCGGTCACGCCCCGTACGACCCTGGCGCCGCACCCTCGGACGACCTCACGTCACACCCCGTACAGCCGAGCCAGCCCGGCAGCCGCACCCCGAACGGTCCGGCAGCCGCACCCCGAACGGTCCGGCAGCCGCACCCCGAACGGTCCGGGAGCCGCACCCCGAACGGTCCGGGAGCCGCACCCCTGGGAGCCCCGCAGCCGTACCCGGGAGCGCCCGCGGTCACACCTCGACCGCCCGCCACGCACCCCCTCTTCACAGAAACCACTCAAAAATCTCGGCGTCAGGGCACAACCTTCTGTGCCATCGAGGTGTCATACACGTGCGGCCGTTTATTCGCGCCACTCCAATTGGGCCGCATATCAGGCGTATTCACTACAATCGGGGTACCTAACTTGATAAACGGCACCAAGGGCGTCCGCATGCGCAAAGCCGTCGCTGTCGCCGTCACGTCCGGCGCCATGCTTGCCACCGGAGCCCTCACCGCGGCACCCGCACAGGCCGTCACCGCGCCCTCGATCGTGGCCAAGGGCGGCTACATCATGGACAACTCGAACGGCAAGACGCTGCTCAGCAAGACAGCGGACACCAGGCGTTCGACGGGTTCCACCACGAAGATAATGACCGCCAAGGTCGTGCTCGCGCAGTCGAACCTGAACCTGGACGCGAAGGTCACGATCCAGAAGGCGTACAGCGACTACATCGTGTCGAAGAACGCCTCCTCGGCGCACCTGATCGTCGGTGACAAGGTCACCGTGCGCCAGCTGCTGTACGGCCTCATGCTGCCGTCCGGCTGCGACGCCGCCTACGCGCTCGCCGACAAGTTCGGTTCGGGCTCGACGCGGGACGCGCGCGTGAAGTCGTTCATCGGCAAGATGAACTCGTCCGCCAAGAGCCTCGGCCTGACGAACACGCACTTCGACTCGTTCGACGGCATCGGCAGCGGCTCCAACTACTCGACGCCGCGCGATCTGACGAAGCTCGCCAGCAGCGCGATGAAGAACTCCATGTTCCGCACGGTCGTCAAGACGAAGACGTACACGGCGAAGACGGTCACCAAGACCGGCGGAACCCGCACGATGGGAACGTGGACCAACACGAACACGCTGCTCAACAGCTACAGCGGCACGATCGGCGTGAAGACCGGCTCGGGTCCCGAGGCCAAGTACTGCCTGGTCTTCGCGGCCACCCGGAACGGCAAGACGGTCATCGGCACCGTCCTCGCCTCCACCAGCGCCACCCAGCGCAGCACGGACGCCACCAAGCTCCTCAACTACGGTTTCGCCCGGCTGGGCTGATACGCGACCACCGGACATGGGCTGATGCCCGAGGACCGGACGAAGGGGCCCGCCGCCACCAGCGGCGGGCCTTCGTCGTTCCGGAACCGGCCGGACACGTCACACCCGGGAGACCGGCCGGGTCACGCCCAGGAGATCAGGCGCTTCGGCTCCTCCAGGACGGCCGCCACGTCGGCCAGCACCTTGGAGCCCAGTTCGCCGTCGACCAGGCGGTGGTCGAAGCTCAGGGCCAGGGTGGTGACCTGCCGCGGCTTCACCTTGCCCTTGTGGACCCACGGCTGGAGCTTGATCGCGCCGACCGCGAGGATCGCGGACTCACCGGGGTTGAGGATCGGCGTACCGGTGTCGATGCCGAAGACACCGACGTTGGTGATCGTCACCGTGCCGCCCTGCATCGCGGCCGGAGCGGTCCGTCCCTCGCGGGCCGTCGACACCAGCTCGCCGAGCGCCGCCGCCAGCTGCGGAAGGGTCTTGAGGTGCGCGTCCTTGATGTTCGGGACGATCAGACCGCGCGGGGTGGCCGCCGCGATGCCCACGTTCACATAGTGCTTGAGGACGATCTCCTGGGCCGCCTCGTCCCAGATGGCGTTGATGTCGGGGTTGCGCTTGACGGCGACCAGGAGTGCCCTGACGACCAGCAGCAGCGGATTGACCCGCAGCCCCTCGAACTCCTTGTCCTGGCGCAGCTCCTCCACCAGTTTCATCGTGCGGGTCACGTCCACCGTCACGAACTCCGTGACATGCGGTGCCGTGAACGCCGAGCCGACCATGGCCTGCGCGGTCGCCTTGCGCACGCCCTTGACCGGGATGCGGGTCTCGCGTGCGCCGTCGTAGCTCACCACCGGGGCGGCGGTCGGGGCGGGCGCCGTGGGCAGGGGCGCGGCGGCGGGGACGGGGGCGGGGGCGGGTGCCGTGACGGCCACCGCCGCGTGCACGTCCTCGCGGGTGACGACGCCGTCCGGGCCGGTCGGGGTCACCGTCGCGAGGTCGACGCCCAGGTCCCTCGCGAGCTTGCGCACCGGAGGCTTGGCCAGCGGGCGCGGCGGCACGGCGGGCGCGGCAGGCGCGGCGCCGTGGCCGTTCAGTTCGTTCTGGATGGCCTGGGCGGCCGCCTCCTGCGCGACGGTCTCGGTGCCCTTGCGCGGACGGCGCTTGGTGGCGGACGCCGCGACGCCGTAGCCAACGAGGACCGGTTTGCGGGCCGGTTCCTGCGGCTCCGCCTCGGGTGCGGCGGCCTGCTCCGCCTCCTGCGGGGCGGCGGGGGCCGGCACGACCGCACCGCCCGACACGTCCACCGCGATGATCGCGGTGCCCACGTCGACCGTGCTGCCCTCGGGGAAGCGCAGCTCGCGGACCACACCGTCGTAGGGGATGGGGAGTTCGACGGCCGCCTTGGCGGTCTCGACCTCGCACACCACTTGGCCGTCGGTCACCGTGTCACCCGGCTGGACGTACCACTTCAGGATCTCGGCCTCGGTGAGTCCCTCGCCCACGTCGGGCATCTTGAACTCGCGTACGGACGCGTCCGTCATCGTCGTCACGACCCTCTCCTCAGTACGCCAGGGCACGGTCGACGGCGTCGAGCACCCGGTCCAGGTCCGGAAGGTACGACTCCTCCAGGCGCGCCGGCGGATACGGGGAGTGGTAGCCGCCCACGCGCAGGACCGGGGCCTCCAGGTGGTAGAAGCAACGCTCCGTGATCCGGGCGGCGATCTCCGCGCCCGAGCCGAAGAACACCGGCGCCTCGTGCACCACGACCAGCCGGCGGGTCTTCTCGACCGACGCCTGGATCGAGTCGAAGTCCAGGGGGGACACCGAGCGCAGGTCGAGGACCTCCAGGGACTTGCCCTCCTCGGCGGCGGCCGCGGCGGCCTCGTGGCAGAGCTTCACCATCGGCCCGTACGCGGCGAGGGTCAGATCGGTGCCCTCGCGCGCCACACGGGCCTTGTGCAGCGGGTCCGGGATCGCCTCGGTGTTGACCTCGGCCTTCTCCCAGTAGCGCCGCTTGGGCTCGAAGTAGATCACCGGGTCGTCGCTCTGGATGGCCTGCTGGAGCATCCAGTAGGCGTCCGAGGCGTTCGACGGGGAGACGATCTTCAGGCCCGCCACGTGGGCGAACAGGGCCTCGGGGGATTCGGAGTGGTGCTCGACCGCGCCGATGCCGCCGCCGTAGGGGATGCGGACGACGACGGGGAGCTTGACCTTGCCCAGCGAGCGCGCGTGCATCTTCGCGAGCTGCGTGACGATCTGGTCGTAGGCCGGGAAGACGAAGCCGTCGAACTGGATCTCCACCACCGGGCGGTAGCCCCGCAGGGCCAGGCCGATCGCGGTGCCGACGATGCCCGACTCGGCCAGCGGGGTGTCGATGACGCGGCTCTCGCCGAAGTCCTTCTGCAAGCCGTCGGTGACCCGGAAGACACCGCCGAGCTTGCCGACGTCCTCGCCCATGACGATGACCTTGGGGTCCGCCTCCAGGGCGCGGCGCAGCGACTCGTTGATCGCCTTGGCCAGCGGCACGTTCCTGGTGGCCGTGGTCTCCACTGCCATGATCAGACCCCCTCTGAGTCCGCGAACGACGCCTGGTAGGCGGCGAACTGGGCTCGCTCCTCGTCGACGAGCGCATGCCCGTCCGCGTACACGTTCTCGAAGATGGCGAAGGTGTCCGGGTCCGGCATGGCACGGACCACTTCGCGTACTCGTTTGCCCAACGCTTCGCTCTCCGCGTCGAGTTCCGTGAAGAATCCCTCGTCCGCGTGGTTTGAAGCCTCCAGATAGCGGCGAAGGCGCAGGATCGGGTCCTTCGCCTCCCACGCGGCGCGCTCGTCGTCGTGCCGGTAGCGGGTCGGGTCGTCGGAGGTGGTGTGGGCACCCATCCGGTAGGTGTACGCCTCGACCAGCGTCGGGCCCTCGCCGTTGCGGGCGCGCTCCAGCGCCCACCGGGTGACCGCGAGGCAGGCCAGCACGTCGTTGCCGTCCACCCGGATGCCCGGGAAGCCGTAGCCCTGGGCGCGTTGGTAGAGCGGGACGCGGGTCTGCTTCTCGGTCGGCTCGGAGATCGCCCACTGGTTGTTCTGGCAGAAGAACACCACCGGGGCGTTGTAGACCGCGGCGAAGGTGAACGACTCGGCCACGTCGCCCTGGCTGGAGGCGCCGTCGCCGAAGTAGGCGATCACCGCGCTGTCCGCGCCGTCCTTGGCGACGCCCATCGCGTAGCCGGTGGCGTGCAGGGTCTGGGAGCCGATGACGATGGTGTAGAGGTGGAAGTTGTTGCTGTTCGGGTCCCAGCCGCCGTTGTTGACGCCGCGGAACATGCCGAGCAGGTTGGTCGGATCGACGCCGCGGCACCAGGCCACGCCGTGCTCGCGGTAGGTCGGGAAGACGTAGTCCGCCGGCCGGGTGGCCCGGCCGGAGCCGATCTGGGCGGCCTCCTGGCCCAGCAGCGAGGCCCACAGTCCCAGTTCGCCCTGGCGCTGGAGGGCGGTGGCCTCGGCGTCGAAGCGGCGGGTGAGGACCATGTCGCGGTAGAGGCCGCGCAGCTCCTCGGGGGTGATGTCGGCCACGTACCCGGCGAATTCCGCGCTCTTGGCGTTCTTCGCGTTCTGGGCGTTCTTCGCGAACTTGACGCGCTTGCCCTCGGGGGTCAGCAGCTGTACCAGCTCGGGATCGGTGCTCTGCTGCGCGGGGGTGCCGGCGGTTCGGGTGGCGCCGGCGGTTCGGGTGGCGCCGGTGGTGCCGGCCTTGCGTGCGGCGCTGCGTCGCGGCTTGCGCGCGGCACTGCTGTCCACGGTCACGTGTTGCTCCTCCGTCGGTCCGGCTCCCGGGGTTGCCGGGTAACCAGTGCGGCTCACCGATTCCAGACCACCGGGCACGGGGTGGGTGCCGCTCGGCCGGGAACAGGCGGGACAGGTGCCCCGGCGAGCGCCCTGCAAAAGTCACGTTACCCAGTGCGCCACATATCTGTGAAACCCCTCCTGACCTGCGTTTTTGCTTGGATATCCAAGTAAATCGGCGCGGACTGGAAGGGCGCTGGTCACAGCCTTGCAGGAGGCCGGAGCAACGGCACGTTATCCCGGCCACCCGGCCCACGGGAAGACTTCGTGTGTGAGACTGATCCCGTGCGCGAAGAGGGAAAAATCAGGGTATTTCTCTTGGACGATCATGAGGTCGTCCGCCGCGGGGTGCACGAACTGCTCTCGGCCGAGGACGACATCGAGGTGGTCGGCGAGGCCGGCACGGCGGCCGACGCGCCGGCGCGGATCGCGGTCACCCGGCCCGACGTGGCGGTCCTCGACGTGCGACTCCCGGACGGCAGCGGTGTCGAGGTGTGCCGCGAGATCCGGTCCCGGGACGAATCCGTCCACTGCCTGATGCTGACCTCGTTCGCCGACGACGAGGCCCTGTTCGACGCGATCATGGCGGGCGCCTCCGGATACGTCCTCAAGGCGATCCGCGGCCATGAGCTGCCGGCCGCCGTGCGGGACGTCGCCGCGGGGAAGTCCCTGCTGGACCCGGTCGCCACCGCACGGGTCCTGGAGCGGCTGCGCGGCGGCGGCACGGCCCGCGCCGACGACCGGCTCGCCCGCCTGACCGACCAGGAGCGCCGCATCCTCGACCTGATCGGCGAGGGTCTCACCAACCGCCAGATCGGCGAGCGGCTGCACCTGGCCGAGAAGACGATCAAGAACTATGTGTCGAGCCTGCTCGCCAAGCTCGGCATGCGCCGACGCTCCCAGGCCGCCGCGTACGTGGCCCGGATGCAGGCACAAAGAAACTGACATCCGCCCGCCGGTCATCCGCGCGCGGGACGCCCGCACGTACGGAGAACGTCACTTCGAGCACGTACTGTGAACGAATGCGACTGCGTGTGACAAGGCCCAGCTCACCGGCCCTTTTTGTGCCCTAGCATCTGGCGCGTGCCGCGCTCATGTGTACCACCCCTCGTGTCCCACGCGCCCCCGCTGGGCGCCCTGCTGCGCCTGTACTCCGCCGGTTCGGCCCTCACCTGCGAGCCCGTCGACCAGGGCCTCCTCAACCGCGGCTACCGCCTGCGCACCACCCGCGGCCGCTACTTCCTCAAGCACCACTTCGACCCCGACACCGCCGACCCGGCCGCCATCGAGCGCCGGCACCGGGCCACCCAGCGCCTGGCCGACCTCGGCGTCCCGGTCGCCCCGCCGCTCGCCCACCGCGAGGGCCGCACGGTCGCCGTGGTCGGCGGCCACGCCTACGCCCTGCACCCCTGGATCGACGGCAGGCACCGGCACGGCGGCCAGCTCACCCGCGGCCAGTGCACCCGGCTCGGGGCGCTCCTCGGCGCCGTACACGCCTGCCTGGAGCGCGTGATGCCGCCCAAGGCGGGCACCCGGCCCGCCACCAGCCCGCATCCGGTGGAGAGCGCCGACCCCGCCGCCACCTTCAGCCTCATCGACGACCTGCTCGCCCAGGTGCGCCGCCACCGCCCGTCCGACGCCTTCGACGAACTGGCCAGGCACCGCCTCCTGGAGCGGCGCGCGCTGCTCGAACAGCACGCCGACCGGCGACCGCCGCGCGGCGGCTCGGTGGGCTGGGTGCACGGCGACTTCCATCCGTTCAACCTGCTCTACAAGGGGGACGCGCCCGCCGCGATCGTCGACTGGGACCGGCTCGGCGTGCAGCCCCGCGCCGAGGAGGCCGTCCGCGCCGCGGCGATCTTCTTCGTCCGGCCCGCGGGCACCCTGGATCTGCCGAAGGTGCGGGCCTACGCGCGCGCGTACCGGCGCGCGGCCGGGGCCACGCCCTCGCAGCTCGCCGCGGCCGTGCACCGCGTGTGGTGGGAGAGGCTCAACGACTTCTGGATGCTGCGCTGGCACTACGAGCGCGGCGACACCCGCGCCGACCCCCAGTTCCCGGCCGCCTCGGCGCTGGCGGTGTGGTGGACACGGGAGTACGACGCCGTGTGCGACGCCTTCGTGGCATGAGCGGAATCCGACGCCGCGCGGACGAGGACGCCGCGAACCCCGCCGGCCCGGCGAACCCGGCGAGCGCTACGCGCGCGTGGAGCGTCGTTCCGCTCTCACGCGCGCGGGAAGGCCGCCCGGAACGGCGCGGCCGACGCGGACGCGACGGCACGCCCGGCACCCGGGACGTTCGCCTTTCAGGGACCCCCGCCGGGCAGACCGGCGGTGTCCCCCTCCGTCGTGCCGCCCGGGTCGGTCGCCGTCTCCGACGGCTCCGACTGCGTCGGGGTCCCCGGGTTCGTCGGCTGCTGGCTGGTCTGCTGGTTCGTGGGCGGCGGGCTCGATTCGCCGCTCGTGCTCTCGGACGGGCTGAACGTCGGTGTGGACGGCGGGGAGTAGCCGGAACCGCTGCCCGAGTCGGTCGAGTCGTTCGTAGGAGCGCCGCCCGTCTGGTCGGTCGCCTCCTCGCTCGGCCCCTTGCTGGCCGACTCGTGCTCAGTGGTCGGCGAGGTGGTCGGCGACTGCGTGGTGTCCGTGCCGCCCTGACCGCCGCCGCCGGAGTGGTTCATCGCCAGCGCCACGCCCGCCGCGATGGCGATCACCGCGAGCACGGCCAGGATCCACAGCTTGCCCCGGCCGCTGCCCTTGTTGCCGTGCCCTTCGAAACCGCCCTCGTCGCCGTTTCCGTACCCGGTGGGCAGGATCGGCTGCGGGATCTGCGCGGTGCCTGCGCCGTACTGGCCGGGGTGCTGCATCGCGGTCGTGCCCGCGAAGCCGCCCGGCGGGGTGTGCCGGCCCTCGTGCAGCTCCACCGGGCCGGTGTTCCAGGTGCCCGTGTGGCTGCCCTGCTCGTACAGCATCTGCAGGCCGTACTGAATCAGTCCGCGCATCTCCTCGGCCGTCTGGAAACGGTCGTCCGGCTCCTTGGCCAGCGAACGCACCACCAGGCCGTCCAGCTCCGGCGGCGAGCCGGCGGTGATCTGTGACGGGGGCGTCGGCAGGTCCTGGACGTGCTGGTAGACCACCGAGAGCGGGGTCTCGCCGACGAACGGGGGCCGCAGCGCGAGGAGTTCGTACAGCAGGCAGCCGGTCGCGTACAGGTCGGAGCGGTGGTCGACCGCCTTGCCGAGCGCCTGCTCCGGCGACAGGTACTGCGGAGTGCCCATGACCATGCCGGTCTGCGTCATCGTCGTCGACGCACCGTGCAGGGCGCGGGCGATGCCGAAGTCCATCACCTTGACGGCGCCGTTGTCGGTGATGATGACGTTGGCCGGTTTGATGTCGCGGTGCACGATGCCGTGCTGGTGAGAGTAGGCCAGCGCCTCCAGGACCCCGGAGACGATGATCAGGGCCTGCTCGGGACCGGGCGCCTCGGCGCTGATCAGCAGGTCGCGGATGGTGCGGCCCTCGACCAGCTCCATCACGATGTACGGCACGGACTGGCCGCCCACGGCGTCCTCGCCGGAGTCGTACACGGCGACGATCGCGTGGTGGTTGAGCCCGGCCACCGACTGCGCCTCGCGCGTGAAACGGGCCTTGGAGACCGGGTCCTCGGCCAGGTCGGAGCGGAGCAGCTTGACCGCGACGGTGCGCCCGAGGCGCACGTCCTCGGCGGCGAACACCTCGGCCATGCCGCCCCGCCCGAGTCTGTGGGTCAACCGGTACCGGCCATCGCCGACGAGCCCTCCGTTGCCCCACATCTCCGGCGCGTCTGACATGCCGCCGCCAGTCGCCTCGGGGTCGGACGGGCCCTGGGCGCTGTGCGTCTGTGCCATCGGTCCTCGCCGTCGTTTCTGCCCGCGGTGCGCGCGGTGTTGTCACGGTCTCCGTCGGCCACGCTACAGCC
Organism: Streptomyces sp. NPDC056161; assembly: GCF_042268025.1. Lineage (NCBI taxonomy): Bacteria > Bacillati > Actinomycetota > Actinomycetes > Kitasatosporales > Streptomycetaceae > Streptomyces > Streptomyces sp. NPDC056161. The sequence continues at coordinate 109,858 of NZ_JBHJUV010000008.1, read as the reverse complement.
TCCGCGCATGCCTCCGGCCCCGGACCGATGCCCCGACCGGCCCGAAGACGGACCGGCCATGAAACCGGTTGACCATACCGTCGTGCAAATTCCGTGCGCCGGTCGTACAACTGCGGTAACGCTTCCGCGACGCTTCTTTCGCTTACGGTCACGGAACGGGCACCGACCTTGACGTGTCAGTGCCCTTCGGCAGACTTGGCCGCGCATGGCACATTCGATCAACGGGGCGCCCGACGGCGCGGTGGGGGACGCGGAAAGATGAGCCAGGACGGCCCGCAGGGCCGGTATGCGGGGCGGGCCCTGGCCGGCGGCCGCTACCAGCTGCGCGACCTGCTCGGCCAGGGCGGCATGGCCTCCGTGCACCTCGCGTACGACACCGTGCTGGACCGCCAGGTCGCGATCAAGACGCTGCACACCGAACTGGGCCGGGAACCGGCGTTCCGCGAGCGCTTCCGCCGCGAGGCACAGGCCGTGGCGAAGCTCACGCACACCAACGTCGTCTCCGTCTTCGACACCGGCGAGGACGACGTGGACGGCGTGACCACGCCGTACATCGTCATGGAGTACGTCGAGGGCCGCCCGCTGGGATCGGTGCTGGAGGAGGACGTACGGCGGCAGGGCGCGATGCCCACCGACAAGGCGCTGAAGGTCACCGCGGACGTGCTGGCGGCGCTGGAGATCAGCCACGAGATGGGACTGGTCCACCGCGACATCAAGCCCGGCAACGTGATGATGACCAAGCGCGGCGTCGTCAAGGTGATGGACTTCGGGATCGCCCGCGCCATGCAGTCCGGCGTCACCTCCATGACGCAGACCGGCATGGTCGTCGGCACCCCGCAGTACCTCTCCCCCGAGCAGGCGCTGGGCCGCGCGGTGGACGCCCGCTCCGACCTGTACTCGGTCGGCATCATGCTGTTCCAACTGGTCACCGGGCGGCTGCCGTTCGACGCGGACTCGCCGCTCGCGATCGCGTACGCTCACGTGCAGGAGGAACCGCCCGTCCCCTCCACGGTCAACCGCGCGCTGCCGCCCGCGGTGGACGCGCTGGTCTCCCGCGCGCTGAGGAAGAACCCCAACGAACGCTTCCCGACCGCCGAGTCCATGCGCGACGAGTGCCTGCGGGTCGCCGTGTCCTGCCAGGCGGCCCCGCCGAGCATCGTCCCGGGGACCCCGCCGCAGAGCGGCGCCGGTGTCGGCTCCGCGGTGTTCCCGCCCGTCGACCGGACGGCCCCGGCGCCCCCCGGCCCGGTGCAGACGCCCTATCAGCCGGCCCCCGCACCGAACCCGTACGGCGGTGCCCCGGCCCCCTCCCCGGCGTACGGCCACCCGCAGCAGGGCGGCTACCCGGCGCCCGCTCCGCCCGGGTACGGCCGGCAGGCTTACCCGACCCCGCCGCCGTACGACCTGGCGCCGCCGTCCGTGCACCCGTCACCGGGTCCGGACGGCGGCAAGGGGAACAGACCGGTGGTCATCGGCTCGATCGCGGTGTCAATCGTCGCGGTCGTCGCCCTGGTCGTCGCGCTGATACTGAACAACGGGAGCGGTGACGACGCCGCTGCCAAGGGCGGGGGCACCAGCGCCTCGGTCTCCGGGTCGCAGGCGGTGGGCCACCGCGGCCCGGACCCGTCGAAGACGATCGACGCGACCGAGTGCTCGGAACCGCGGGAGTCCTACACGGACCCGGACAAGATCCAGGTGCCCAGCTTCAAGTTCAAGTACGTCAAGTCGGTCAAAGCCTGCTTCCAGAGCGCGGGCTGGAAGATGCAGGAGATCGAGGTCGACGAGAACACCTACGGCGAGGGCACGGTCATGGACCAGTTCCCCGCCGCCGGCACGGACGTCGACCCGGGAGACATGCCGACGATCCAGCTCAAGATCTCCACGGGCGATCCGGCGACCGGCTGAGGCCCGCAGTCCGCAGTCCGCAGTCCGCAGTCCGCAGTCCGCAGTCCGCAGTCCGGCAGAACGTACGGGCCCGTGCGAGCCGGTACGAGCCGGTACAGGTCGAGGGCCCGGCGACGTGCCGCCGGGCCCTTCGCGGAGCGGTGGTCTACAGGTACGGTCCGCCCGCACGGCCGCCCGGCTGTTTGTCCTCGGCGCCGTCGTGACCGCCCACGCCCGGCGGCAGCGCCCGGCGCATCTGCTCCAGCTGGGCGCGAGCGGCCATCTGCTGGGCGAACAGCGTCGTCTGGATCCCGTGGAAAAGACCTTCGAGCCAGCCCACCAGCTGGGCCTGCGCGATGCGCAGTTCGGCGTCGCTGGGCGTCGCCCCGTCGGTGAAGGGGAGGGAGAGCCGCTCCAGCTCCTCGACCAGCTCCGGGGCGAGACCGTCCTCCAGCTCCTTCACCGAGCTGCGGTGGATCTCCTTGAGCCGGGCACGGCTCGCCTCGTCCAGGGGAGCGACGCGCACCTCTTCGAGCAGTTGCTTGATCATGCTCCCGATCCGCATGACCTTGGCGGGCTGCTCGACCTGCTCCGTCACCGGGATCTCGCGCGAGTCGTCGTCTCCGCCGCCACCGAGCGCCATGCCGTCCTGGCCCACGACCAGGATCTGGGGGTTCTCGGGCGACCTTTCGTTCCTCGGCATCTCCATACGGCCATTCTCTCGCACACCCGCATCGCACCGCCCTGTGCCCCCTGATCTGCCCGATCCGCCTTTTAGACCTGTCGGCGGAGTACGGAATGCCAGGAATGACAACACATGTGAGGCTTGACTGTGTTGATCTTGGCAACTGGGTTCCGGGAGGTCACCGACGTGGCTCCATGGCTGCGTTTCACGCTCCGTCTCGCGCGACTGCTGCTGGTGCTGGCGGCGGTCCTGGTGCCGTGCGGCACGGCCACCGCGTACGAACCCGAAGCCGCGCCGTCGGACTCCGCGGCCCCCTCGTCCGCCGCCGCGCCGTCCCCGGCCGGGAGCCGTCCGGGCGAGGCGCGGCCACAGCCGGATCACCCGGACGGGCCCGCGGCCCGCACCGAGGGCAAGGAAGACGCGGACCGCACCGAGGGCAAGGAGGACACGGACCGCACGAACGACGCGGACGGCACCGACGAGGAGATCGGGGAAGGCGAGGGCGAGGGAGACGACGACACCTCGCCGCAGCGGACCGGCCCGCGGACTCCGCAGGAGGACGACGACGGCGACGGTCTCGTGGACCCCACCGGCTCCGAGTCACCCCAGGCAGCCGGTCAGGTCCCGTCCGCCACCCCGTCGGCCGACGCCGCGAACCCGGACCTGGACCGCGACGACCAGGAGACCGCCACCGGGCCCGCCATGCGGCTGCTGCCCCTGGGCAGCGGACTGGTCCTCATCGGCCTGGGCCTCGGCCTAGCCTTCCTGGGGCTACGGGTGCGGCGCGGTTGAGGGGCCGGGTGCGACGGGTCCGGCCTGTTTGAGGGGGGGCCGGGTGCGACGGGTCCGGCCTGTTTGAGGGGGGCGGTTGCGGCGGGCGCGGCCTGGTTGAGGGCCGGGTGCGGCGGGCGCGGCCTGGTTGCGGCGGGTGCGGTCTGGTTGAGGGGCCGAGGGTGGCGCGGCTGAGAGGTCGGGTACGGCGTTGAGGGGGCGGGGTGGCGCGGCGGAGAGGTCGGGTGCGTAAGCGCTGCCGGCTCCGGGCGTGCTGCAACTGCCGACCGGGAGCGTCGCGGCCGGCTTCGGACGCGCCCCCGGTCGGCACGACCTGTGGGCGGGACTCGGCGGGCAAAACCCGGCGGGCGAGACCCTGTGGGCGGGACTCGGCGGGCAAAACCCGGTGGGCACACCCGGCCACGACGCTCCCGGCAGTCGGTCGGACGGTCCCCGCCGCGTACGGCGAGGGCCCGGCGCCCGGGGTTACGGCGTGACCAGCAGCACCTTGCCGATGTGGCCGCTGGCCTCCAGTACCCGGTGGGCCTCGGCGGCCTGCGACATCGGCAGTTCGCAGTCGACGACCGGGCGGACCTGGCCCGAGGCGAACAGCGGCCACACATGCTCGCGTACGGCCGCCACGATGGCCGCCTTCTCGGCGAGCGGGCGGGCCCGCAGCGAGGTCGCGCTGACCGCCGCCCGCTTGGCCAGCAGCGCACCCAGGTTCAGCTCGCCCTTGCTGCCGCCCTGAAGGCCGATCACGGCGAGCCGCCCGTTGACGGCGAGCGCCTGCACATTGCGCTCCAGGTACTTGGCGCCCATGTTGTCGAGGATGACGTCCGCGCCCGCGCCGTCCGTGGCCCGCTCCAGTTCGGCCACGAAGTCCTGCTCGCGGTAGTTGATCAGGATGTCCGCGCCCAGTTCGGCACACCGTTCCAGCTTCTCCTTGCTGCCCGCGGTGACGGCGACCTTGGCGCCCACCGACTTGGCCAGCTGGATCGCCATCGTGCCGATGCCGCTGGACCCGCCGTGCACGAGCAACGTCTCGCCCGGCCGCAGCTGGGCGATCATGAAGACGTTGGACCAGACCGTGCAGACCACCTCGGGCAGCGCGGCGGCCCACTTGAGATCGACGCCCTCGGGGACCGGCAGCAGTTGCCCCACCGGGACGACGACCCGTTCCGCGTAGCCGCCGCCCGCCAGCAGTGCGCACACCTCGTCGCCGACGGCCCAGCCGGTGACGCCGGGCCCGATCGCCGCGATCCGGCCGGAGCACTCCAGACCGGGGTAGGGGGAGGCGCCGGGCGGCGGGTTGTAGAAGCCCTGCCGCTGTAGGACGTCGGCGCGGTTGACGGCCCCCGCCACCACGTCGACCAGCACTTCGCCCTCGCCGGGCGGTGCCGGATCGGGCACCTCGCTCCACACCAGCGCTTCGGGGCCACCAGGTTCGGGAATCGTGATCGCATGCATGCCCCGGACGCTACTCCTCCGCCCTGGGCGAGGTCCCGGACAACATCGGCACGGAAAAAATCCGCTGCGTACGGCGATGAGCCAGCCTCGCGATCGAGCCGGTGACCGGCCGTCCGTCCGACCGACCGGGACCGGTCCTGGACCCGGAGCCCCGGGCTCAGGCCCGGGGCAGGTGGCGGATGCCTGGCGTGACCGGTGCCGTCGGTGATGCTCGGACGATCGTGATCAGACGGTCGGTCAGCTGGAGGGCTCCGAGGGACGGATCGTCGTAGCCGAGCACCCGGTGTCCGCGTACGACGCTCACGACCAGGTCGTCCGTCTGCCGCGGGCTCTTGCCGACCTCGGCCTTGACCACCGGGCGTTCGACGATGTCGAGCCCGATGCCCTGCTGGATGAGGTCCTCCATGACCATGCCCGCGGCGGGACTGAGCACGGACAGGCCAAGCAGCCGGCCGGCCGCGCTGGCGCTGGTGATGACGGCGTCGGCGCCCGACTGCTTGAGCAGCGGCGCGTTCTCCTCCTCGCGCACCGCGGCCACGATCTTGGCGCCGGGGTTGAGCTGCCGGGCGGTCAGCGTGACGAGAACGGACGTGTCGTCGCGCTGCGGGGCGACGATGATCTGCCGGGCCTTGTGCACCTCGGCCCGCTTCAGCACCTCGCTGCGCGTGCCGTCGCCGGCGACGCCCGCGTATCCCTCGGCGGTCGCCGCCTCGACCGCCTTGGAGCTGGGATCGACCACGACGACCTGGTCCTTGTTCAGACCGGTCGCGCAGACGGTCCGAATCGCCGACCGCCCCTTCGTGCCGAAACCGATGACGACGGTGTGATCCCGCAAGGTGGCCCTCCAGCGCTTTCCCGAAAATGCCCCGAGGGCAAAGTGCCCCAAGGGCATGGACAACGGCCTTGTGCAGCACGTCCGTCGAGACGTCAGGGAGAGACCGTCCGGACCGGATCGGACCGGACCGAACCGGTTCGCCCGCCCTTCGAGTCGACGAGAGCCGCGCTGCCGCTGCGGGCGACGCTACCGCCGCCACGGACACCAGGCCCATGGTCCGGCCGCCGACCGCCGACCCCGGCCGACGGCCGGCAACCCGAAACCGCCAACCGCCAACCCGCAACCCGCAACCGGCTCATGTCTGCCCACGGCTGCCCACATGTGACAGGGTCACCCACGTCATGTGGACAGCGGTCGACGCTTCGGCCGGGGCGGCCGAGTATGTTTCTTCCGCTCCTGCACGGAACATGGTCCTCTAGATCCGCGACGTCGACCGCAGAGGAAGCACGGGATGAGTTCTCCCAGGCAGCCAGGATCCGCCCGGGGTCGCCTTCCGATCCTGCGGTCCCTCCGCTACTGGTCACGGGCCGAGGAAGACCAATCCGTCAGATTGCCGGCCGGCGTCACCTCACCGCCCCTCCAACAGGTCCTCCGCCGCTTGGCGATGGCACTCCTGGTGCTCGTCGTCACCACCCTGGTGGTCTGGCTCGACCAGGCCGGATACCGGGACAATGCCGACGGCAACGTCGACCTCATCGACGCCGCGTACTACGCGACCGTCACCCTTTCCACCACCGGCTACGGCGACATCACCCCGGTGACCCACGGCGCCCGCATCACGAACATCTTCGTCATCACGCCCCTGCGCGTGCTGTTCCTCATCATTTTGATCGGTACGACCCTCGAAGTCCTCGCCGAGCGCACCAGGCAGCACGTCCGGATCGAACGGTGGCGCGCACGCACCCGCGGCCATGTCGTCGTGGTCGGCTACGGCACCAAAGGCCGGCATGCCGTGGAGACGCTGCTGGGGCAGGGCACCCCGAAGGACCAGATCGTCGTGGTCGACCCGCAGGAGAAGGCGGTGGACGCCGCCAGCAGCGACGGCCTCTTCTCCGTGCACGGTGACGCCACCCGTACCGACACCCTGCTGAAGGCGGAGTTGCAGAGGGCGGCCCAAGTCATCATCACTCCCCAGCGCGATGACACCGCCGCCCTGGTCACCCTCACGGCACGGCAACTCAACAAACGGGCGGCCATCGTCGTGGCCGTCCGAGAGGACGAGAACGTGCCACTCCTCAAGCAGAGCGGCGCCACCACGGTGATCACCAGCTCCAGTTCCGCCGGAAAGCTGCTCGGAGTGGCCATGTCCAGCCCGCACAGCGCTGACGTCCTGGAAGACCTCATGACGTCCGGCAGCGGACTGGACCTGACCGAGCGGGCGGTGACCTCGAACGAGGTGGGAGTCTCACCACGCCAAAGCCCCGATCTCGTCGTAGCCGTCGTGCGCGGCAAAGAGGTGCTGGACTACGCCGATCCGAGGCTGGAGACCCTTGAGCACGGGGACCGGCTGATCACCATCCAGCGTGCTGTGCCGAGCTACTGACGTGGGTGGGAACCAAGACGAACAAGGTGCGGACGAGGCCGAGCGGGGCAAGGACGAAGGCTGACGGAGCGCGGACGAAGATCGTCAGGCCCTGACGCCGCGGCGTGGACGTTTCACGTGAAACACACCCCGATCCCCGCGGATGCCCACGGCAGGTCGAGCAGTTCCGTCTCCTGGCCCCGTTCCGCCCCGCCCGGCGGCACGACCGCCAGCGCGTCGGCGGCGGCGATACCGCGCAGCATGGCCGGACCGCTGTAATGCAGCGGCATGGCACGGTCGCCGCGCACCACGACGGGGACCAGCCGGGTGTCGTACGGATGCCCGTGCACCGCCTCCCACAAGGGCAGCGCATACGGCTCGGGAGCGGGGTGGACGGCCAGGGTGCGCACCAGGGGCTCGGCCAGGGTGAGCAGGCCCGAGACAGCCGCAAGAGGGTTTCCGGGGAGACCGACGAGGTGCTGGTTCTCCTTGGTGCGGGCCAGCAGCATGGGGTGGCCGGGGCGCACCTTGACCCCGTCGATGAGAAGTTCGGCGCCGATGCGGGCCAGGGTGGGGTGGACATGGTCGACCGGGCCGGCCGCGGTGCCGCCGGTGGTGACCACGAGGTCCGCGTCGGAGAGGGCGATGGCCTTCCGGAGTGCCTGGGCGTCGTCCCCCAGCCGCCGCACGGCGATGACCTCGGCGCCGAGGGCCCGCAGCCAGGGCGGCACCATCGGACCGAGCGCGTCGCGGATCAGACCGTCGTGCGGCAGTCCTTTGGTGAGCAGTTCGTCGCCCAGGACGAACACCTCGGCACGCGGGCGGGGGACGACGGTGACGGTGTCGTATCCGGCGGCGGCCGCGAGGCCCAGGACCGCGGGGGTGATCAGGGTGCCGACGGGCAGCAGTTGGTCTCCGGTGCGGCACTCCTGGCCGCGTGGGCGGATGTCCTGGCCGTGGCCTACCTCACGTCCGGCGTACAGGCGCCCCTTGGGGTCGGTGCGGCCGTGTTCGGAGCGCAGGACCGCGGTCGTGTCCGCCGGGACGCGGGCGCCGGTCGCGATGCGCACCGCCTCGCCGTCGGTCAGCGGTTCGGGCTGCGCCTGGCCGGCCAGCACGCCCTCGTCCCGGACGGACCAGGGGCCGGGCCCGGCGACCGCCCAGCCGTCCATCGCGGACGTGTCGAAGGAGGGGAGGTCGCTGAGCGCGTCGAGCGGGGCGGCGAGAACCAGGCCGAGGGCACCGGCGAGCGGCACCGAGACCGGGGTGCGGCGGGTGCCGGACCGGGCGGCGCGCGCGGCGATCTCCCGGGCCCGCGGCCAGGGGGTGGCCCGGTGCTCGTGCGTCGGGGCGGGTGCGGGCACCTGGCCTGCGGAGGCGGAGCCGGAGCCGTGGCCGTCGCCGGGTCTGCTGGGTTGCCTGTGCTCCCTCACGAGGGCGAGCGCCTCCTCGACGTCGAGGTCGTCCATGTCCTCGGTGGGCCCGTCGGCCCGGATGCCGCGGGCCGTCATCCGGTGTGCGAGCCCGGATCGGGCTGGTCGGCGGGGCGTGGTGCCTCGGCCCGCGCGACGTCGTTCCGTTCCGCCGGTTCGGCTGCCCGCGCGGCCTCCGACTGCTCGGCCTCTTCCTCCCAGCGCAGCGCCAGCGCGGCGGCCTTGCGGGCGGCGTCGGCGACCGCCTCGGGGCCGCCCTTGCCCTGGGCGGCGGCGTAGCCGACGAGGAAGGTGGTCAGCGGGGCGGCGGGGCGGGCCACCCCGTGGGCGGCGTCACGGGCCAGGTCGAGCAGTACGCCGGTGTCGACGTCCAGGTCGATGCCCAGCTCGTCCTTGACTGCGGAGATCCATTCATCCAACACGTGCCCATGCTCCCTGATCCGTGCCCTGGCGGTGGCGATGTCGTCCCAGGTGTCGCAGTCGAAGGACGCGAGCGGGTCCGGGACGCGGGTGAGGTCGAGCGCGCCGGTGAGCCTGCGCAGCGGCAGCCCGGTGAGGCTGCCGTGCGCGTCGGCGAGCGCCGCGAGTCCGCGGCGCAGCGCGCTCGTGCGGTACGCGGCCACGAGCGGCTGGTCGCGGCCGTCCACGTCGGTGACCAGCGCCCCCTCGGTGCCACGGGACACGAGTGCGTTCAGCAGTCCGCCCACCGTGGCCGCTGCGAGGAACGGCAGGTCGGCGGAGAGGACGACCGCGTACTCCGCCTCGGTGTGCCGCAGCCCGGCGTCGAGCGCGGCGACCGGTCCGGCGCCCGGGGGTTCCTCGCGCACCCAGCGCACGGGGCGCGCGGTGGGGCGGGGGTCGGCCACGACGACGGTCGTGCGGGCCGTGACGCAAGCGGCCAGCACCCGGTCGAGCAGGGGCCGCCCGCCGACCCGCAGGCCGGGTTTGTCGACCCCGCCGAGCCGCCGGGCGGCGCCGCCCGCCAGGACGACGGCGTCGTACGGCACTGTCGTCGCGGCGGCGGGGGCGTTGTCGGTCACCCTCCGAGTATGCGTGCCGCGCTGATCACAGGGAACCGATCCGGGCGGACGTGATCCGCGGGGAACGTCTGGGGGCTTGCGCGGGGGCGGCCGGGGGTGCCGCCTGGATCACCGCATGATCACAGCGTCCGCAGCAGCACCGCCGGCTGTTCCACGCAGTCCGCGACATACCGCAGGAAGCCGCCCGCGGTGCCGCCGTCGCACACCCGGTGGTCGAAGGTGAACGAGAGCTGGACGACCTGCCGCACGGCCAGCTCGCCCTCGTGCACCCAGGGCTTGGCGGCGATACGGCCGACGCCCAGCATGGCCGCCTCGGGGTGGTTGATGATCGGTGTGGAGCCGTCGACGCCGAACACTCCGTAGTTGTTCAGCGTGAAGGTGCCGCCGGTCAGCTCCCCGGGGGTCAGCGTGCCGGAACGGGCGGCCTCGGTCAGCCGGGCGAATTCCGCCGTCAGTCCCTCGGCGTCCCGCGCGTGCGCGTCGCGTACGACGGGCACGACCAGGCCGCGCTCGGTCTGTGCGGCGAATCCGAGGTGGACGCGGTCGAGCCGGACGATCTCCCGGGCCTCGGCGTCGACGGTGGAGTTCAGCTCGGGGAACCGGGCCAGGGCGGCGGTGCAGATCCGGGCGAGGAGCGCGAGGAGGGAGATCTTCGGCCCGCCCGCCGCGTTCATCGCCGCCCGCGCGCCGAGGAGTTCGGTCGCGTCCGCGTCCACCCAGCAGGTCGCGTCCGGGATCTCCCGGCGACTGCGGGACAGCTTGTCGGCGACGGTTGCGCGCATGCCCTTGAGAGGGATGCGGGTGGCCGCGGCGGCCGCCGCCGGGGCAGGCCCGGTCGCCCCCGGAGCGACCGGAGCGGGGACAGGTCCGGTGCCCGGTGCGGCCGACACCGGGGCGGCTGCGGCGGCCGGGGCGCTCGGGGCCGAGGTGGGCAGGCCGGCCGTCACATCCGCGGTGGGCGTGCCACCCGCCGCGGCGGCGCGGAGCGCCTGCTCGACGTCCGCCCGCAGGATCAGCCCGTCGGGACCGGAGCCGGTCAGCCGGCGCAGATCCACCCCGTTGTCCCGGGCGAGCCGGCGGACCAGGGGGGAGATCACGGGTACGGGGCCCTCGGCGGGCCGTACGGCACCGCGCACGGGTGCCGTGGCCACCGCACCGGTACCGGCAGCCGTCGTGGACACCGCCGCGCCGGGCGCCGACCGTACCCGGCGCCGCCGCGCCGGAGGCGCCCCCGTGCCGTAGCCGACCAGGACGTTTCCCGAGCCCTCCGACTCGCCGCCCGGAGTGTCGGTGGAGGTAGACCCCACCGCGACCATCAGCAACGGCGACCCCACGGGCAGTTCGGCACCCTCCTCGCCGAAGCGGGCCGTGACCACGCCGCCGTACGGGCACGGCACCTCGACCATCGCCTTGGCCGTCTCGACCTCGACGACCGGCTGGTCGACGACGACCACGTCACCGACCTCGACCAGCCAGCGGACGACCTCCGCCTCGGTCAGCCCCTCCCCGAGGTCGGGGAGCTTGAACTCCAGCACCTGTGCCATCAGCCTTCGGCCTCCCATTGCAGCCGTGCCACGGCGTCCAGGATCCGGTCGACACCGGGCAGGTGGTACCGCTCCAGCATCGGCGGCGGATACGGGATGTCGAACCCGGCCACGCGCAGCACCGGCGCCTCCAGATGGTGGAAGCAGCGCTCGGTGACCCGCGCCGCGATCTCCCCGCCCGGCCCGCCGTACCCGCCCGACTCGTGCACCACGACCGCGCGCCCGGTCCGCCGGACCGAGGCGCAGACCGTCTCGTCGTCGAACGGCGCCAGCGAGCGCAGGTCGACGACTTCGAGGTCCCAGCCCTCCGCCCGCGCCGCCTCCGCGGCCTCCAGGCAGACCGGCACGGACGGCCCGTACGTGATCAGCGTGGCGGTGCGGCCGGAGCGGCGCACCACCGCGCGGCCCAGTGGTTCGACGGCCGTGGGCCGCTCCGGGTTCCAGGTGGCCTTGGCCCAGTACAGCCGCTTGGGTTCGAGGAAGACGACCGGGTCGTCGGAGGCGATGGCGGCGCGCAGCAGCCCGTAGGCGTCGGCGACGGTGGCGGGCGTGACGACATGGAGCCCCGGAGTCGCCATGTAGTACGCCTCGGAGGAGTCGCTGTGGTGCTCGACCCCGCCGATGCCGCCGCCGTAGGGGATGCGGACGGTGATCGGCAGGGGCATCGCCCCGCGGGTGCGGTTGCGCATCCGGGCCACATGGCTGACGAGCTGTTCGAACGCCGGGTAGGCGAAGGCGTCGAACTGCATCTCCACGACCGGACGCAGCCCGTACATCGCCATGCCGACGGCCGCGCCGAGGATGCCGGCCTCGGCCAGCGGGGTGTCCGTGCAGCGCTCGTCGCCGAACTCCCGGGCGAGCCCGTCGGTGACCCGGAAAACTCCGCCGAGCGTGCCGACGTCCTCGCCCATGACGTGCACGGCGGGGTCGGCGGCCATCGCGTCGCGCAACGCGCGCGTGAGGGCCTGCGCCATGGTGGCGGGTTTGACCGCGACGGTGGTCATCGGTCACCGCCTTCCGGCCCTGCGACCGTCCCGGTGCCCGCCTCGGCGTCCAGTTCGGCCCGCAGGAGGGCCTGCTGCTCGCGCAGTTGCGGGGTGGGCGTCGCGTGGACGTGGGCGAACAGGTCCATGGGGTCGAGCGCGGGGTCCTGGTTCATGCGCTCGCGCAGGTCCGCGGCCATCGCCTCGGCGTCCTCGCGGGCGGCCGTGACACCGTCCTCGTCGAGCAGCCCGCGGCCGGTCAGCTCCCGCTCAAGGAGCAGGACCGGGTCGTGGGCGCGCCATGCCTCGACGTCGGCGTCGCCACGGTAGCGGGTCGCGTCGTCGGCGTTGGTGTGGGCGTCGATGCGGTAGGTGACCGCCTCGACGAGCGTCGGGCCGCCGCCCTCGCGCGCGCGTCGTACGGCGTCGGCGAGGACCTGGTGCACGGCGGCGGCGTCGTTGCCGTCGACCAGCCGGCCCGGCATGCCGTACCCGACGGCCTTGTGGGCCAGGGAGGGCGCGGCGGTCTGCTTGGCGAGCGGGACGGAGATCGCGAAGCCGTTGTTCTGGACCAGGAAGACGACCGGTGCCTGCCAGACGGCGGCGAAGTTCAGCGCCTCGTGGAAGTCGCCCTCGCTGGTGCCGCCGTCGCCGACCATGGCGAGCGCGACCACGTCGTCGCCCTTGAGGCGGGCGGCGTGGGCGAGGCCGACCGCATGCGGCAGCTGGGTGGCGAGCGGGGTGCTCAGCGGGGCCACACGGTGCGCGTAGGGGTCGTAGCCGGTGTGCCAGTCGCCGCGCAGCAGGGTGAGGGCCTCGACGGGGTCGACACCGCGGGCGACGACGGCGAGGGTGTCGCGATAGCTGGGGAAGAGCCAGTCGCGGTCCTCCAGGACCAGCGCGGCGGCGACCTCGCATGCCTCCTGGCCGGTGCTGGAGGGATAGACGGCGAGTCGGCCCTGCTTGGTGAGGGCGGTGGCCTGGGTGTTGTAGCGGCGGCCGCGCACCAGCAGCGCGTACAGCCGAAGGAGCAGTCCGGGATCGGTCCGGGCGGCCGCCTCGGTACCGAGGACGCGGTGGGGCTCGGCGTCGGGCAGCAGCGGTGCGGGGTCCAGACGGGGCTGCCAGGCGGGCGGCGGCGAAGGCCGGTACGCGCCCCGCTGCTCCATGACCGTCATGACGGCACCTCCTCGTGGGAACGGCTACGGGAGGCGTGTCGTCGGTGACCCGCCTCACCTGACGATTGTTCGGTCGCCGACACATTTTGGCTACAGGCGGCTTCAGGCTGTGGACAAACGGTTCTCCACAACTTGCAATGAACGCAGTACGTCCATGCTAGGGAGGCAGGGGGACATGGCACCTGAACAAATGGCCGAAGGCCCCGAGGCCGGTGCCGCACTGCCGCCCCCGCGCCCGCTGGACGCCATCGATCAGGACATCCTGCGGATCCTCCAGTCGGACGGCCGGGCGTCGATACGGTCCGTCGCCGAACGCGTCCACGTCTCGCGCGCCAACGCCTACGCCCGTATCAACCGCCTCATAGAGGACGGTGTCATCCGCGGCTTCGGCGCCCGTGTCGACCACGAACGGGCAGGTCAGGGCACATCGGCGTACATCACCCTGACAATCGTGCAGAACTCCTGGCGCACGGTACGCGAGCAGTTGCGCGAGCTGCCCGGGGCCTCCCACATCGCGCTGGTGGGCGGCGATTTCGACGTGCTGCTCCTGGTGCACACGCCGGACAACAGGGCGCTGCGCGAGCTGGTGCTCACCCGGCTCCAGGCGATCCCGGAGGTGCTGAGCACACGCACGCTGCTGGTGTTCGAGGAGGAGGACCTGGAGCCGAGCGGCTGACGTCAGTCGCGGCGCAGCCCGGAGAAGACGAGGCGCACCACCGCGTCGGCCACCTCCCGCTCGGCGACGCCGCGCCCGTCGGGCCGGTACCACTCCACGATCGAGTTGATCATTCCGAAGACCAGCCGGGTCGCGAGCCGCACGTCCACGTCCTCGCGCACGTCGCCTTCGTCGGCGGCGGCCTTGAGCAGCGCGGCCACCCGGTGGTCGAAGTCGCGGCGCCGCTCCAGGGCCCAGCGCTCGGTGGCGGTGTTGCCGCGCACGCGCAGCAGCAGCGTCACATAGGGCAGCTCGGCTATGAGGACCTCGACCATGCGCCGTACGACGTACTCCAGGCGCTCCACGGCCCGCCCCACGCGCGCGTGCTCCTCGTCGAGGATGCCGAAGAGGCCGTCGAGCGCCCGGCTGACGGCACGCCGCAGCAGTTCCTCCTTGCCCGCGACGTGGTGGTAGATCGACGACTTGGAGATGCCGGCCGCCTTGGACAGGTGCTCCATCGACGTGCCGTCGTAGCCGCGCTCGTTGAACACCTGGACGGCCACGGAGAGCAGGGTCTCGGGAGTGTACGTGTCACGCCTGACGGTGGTCATGAGGTGCTGCCCTCCCGCTTGTCGGTGGCGTACGCGTGGCGGTAGAGCGCGAGGGACGGCGCGTAGCGGCCGGAGGGGTCGCGCAGGTGCAGGTCGTCCAGGAGGTCGTAGGCCCAGCTGCGGCCGAGCCTGCGGCTCCATTCGAAGGGGCCGAGGGGGTAGTTGACGCCGAGGCGCATCGCGGTGTCGATGTCCTCCTCGGTGGCGACGCCCTTGGCCACGGCGTCATGCGCGAGGTCGATGATCCGCGCCACCGTACGGGCGACGATCATGCCGGGCACGTCACCGATGACGCTGACGGTCTTGCCGAGCGCCTGGAAGAGGCCGATGGCCTCGGCGACGGTCTGCGGGGAGGTGTCCTGGGAGGCGGACAGGGCGATGCGGGTGGCGCTGCGGTAGTCCATCGCGAGGTCGAAGTAGACGACGTCCCGGAACTCCACCGAGGTCTGGCCGTCGGCGAGGGCCAGCTGGCCGCCGCCGGGCAGCACCAGGCGGCTGCCGTGGTCCTCGTCCTCCTGGCGGACCTGGATGCCGGCCTCGTGGATCAGCCCGAGGAGTTCGGCCGCCGGGCCCAGGTCGCCCTCGGCGACGACGTACGCGGGCGCCCGCCGCGGCTCGGCGGTGTGCGGCTCGGGACGCTCGGCGTCCGCGCCGTACTCGTACCAGCCGTGCCCCGACTTGCGGCCGAGCCGGCCGGACTCGACGAGCCGGCGCTGCGCGAGCGAGGGCGTGAAACGCACGTCCTGGAAGAACGACTGCCACACGGAGTGCGAGACGGACTCGTTGACGTCCTGGCCGATGAGATCGGTCAGCTCGAAGGCGCCCATCCGGAAGCCGCCGCACTCACGCAGGACGGCGTCGATGGTGGCGGGGTCGGCGGCCTGCGCCTCGTGGACCGCGAACGCCTCGGCGTAGAAGGGCCTGGCTATCCGGTTGACGATGAAGCCCGGGGTGTCCGCGCAGGCCACCGGAGTCTTGCCCCAGGCCCGCGCCATCTCGTACGCGCGCGTGGCGGAGGAGACGTCGGTGGCGAACCCGGAGACGACCTCGACCAGCGGCAGCAGCGGGGCCGGGTTGAAGAAGTGCAGGCCCACCAGGCGTCCGGGGGCACGCAGGGCGCCGCCGATGGCCGTCACCGACAGGGACGAGGTGTTGGTGGCGAGCAGGCAGTCCTCGGTGACGATGTTCTCCAGCTCGCGCAGCAGGTCCTGCTTGACGTCCAGGCGCTCCAGCACGGCCTCGACGATCAGCGCGCAGTCGGCGAGTTCGGCCGGGCTCTCGGCGGGCAGCAGCCGGGCCCGGGCCGCGTCCCGCTCGGCCCCGGTGAGCCGGTCCTTCTCGACGAGCCGGTCGAGGCGGGCACCGATCGCGGCGGCTGCTTCCCCGGCCCGCCCGGGGACGGCGTCGTACAGCCGTACCAGGTGGCCCGCGACCAGCGCGACCTGGGCGATGCCCTGACCCATGGTGCCGGTGCCGACGACGGCCACGGGGCTGCTGAGGTCGAGTCCTGTCATGTGCGCGATCCTCCCGCACGACGTTTTCCACAGATGCGGCGGACCCCCTTGTCCCGACCGATCGTTCGGTTACTCTAACCCTGACGGAGCGTCCCTGCCCATGTTTCCGCACAGGTCATGAGCTCGACGACGAGCTCTTGAGACGAGGAGTTGGTCCCGCATGGCCGCCCAACCGACCGAGCACGCACTGACCGCCAAGCACCGGCCCACCCTCGACCAGGCGCTGGAGGCCATCCGCACGCGCGCGTACTGGTCCCCGCACCCCGAGCACCCGAAGGCGTACGGCGAGCACGGCAGCCTGGACGCGGCCGCGGGCAAGGCCGCCTTCGACGCCGTCCGCGGCACCCGCCTCGACCTGGGCCAGCCCGGCACCGACGACTGGGTCGGCGGCGAGGTCTCGCCGTACGGCATCGAGCTGGGCGTGACCTACCCGCACCCGGACCTCGACACGCTGCTGCCCGCGATGAAGGCCGGTCAGCGCGCCTGGCGGGACGCGGGCCCCGAGACCCGCGCGGTGGTCTGCCTGGAGATCCTCGCGCGCATCAGCGCCCGGACCCACGAGTTCGCGCACGCGGTGATGCACACCAGCGGCCAGGCGTTCATGATGGCGTTCCAGGCGGGCGGCCCGCACGCCCAGGACCGCGGCCTGGAGGCGGTGGCGTACGCGTACGCGGAACAGGTCCGCACGCCCGGCACGGCCGAGTGGACCAAGCCCCAGGGCAAGCGCGACCCGCTCAAGCTGACCAAGCGGTTCACCCCGGTCCCGCGCGGCATCGCACTGGTCGTCGGCTGCAACACCTTCCCCACCTGGAACGGCTACCCGGGCCTGTTCGCCTCCCTCGCCACCGGCAACGCAGTCCTGGTGAAACCGCACCCGCGCGCGATGCTGCCGCTCGCGCTCACCGTGCGGGTCGCCCGCGAGGTGCTGGCCGAGGCGGGCTTCGACCCGAACCTGGTGGCACTGGCCGCCGAGCGCCCCGGCGAGGGCATCGCGAAGACCCTGGCCACCCGCCCGGAGATCAGGATCATCGACTACACGGGCTCCACCTCGTTCGGCGACTGGCTGGAGGCCAACGCCCGCCAGGCGCAGGTCTACACGGAGAAGGCCGGCGTCAACACGGTCCTCGTCGAGTCGACCGACGCCTACCGGGGCATGCTGTCCAACCTGGCGTTCTCACTGTCCCTGTACAGCGGCCAGATGTGCACCACCCCGCAGAACCTGCTCATCCCCCGGGACGGCATCCGCACCGACGAGGGCCCCAAGACCTTCGACGAGGTGGTCGCCGACCTCGCCCGCGCGGTCGACGGCCTGCTCGGCGACGACGCCCGCGCGAACGCCCTGCTCGGCGCCATCGTCAACCCCGACGTCAAGGCCCGCCTGGAGGCCGCCGCCGGACTCGGCGAGGTCGCCCTCGCCTCCCGCGAGATCGACAACCCCGACTTCCCGCAGGCGATCGTCCGCACGCCCGTGATCGTCAAGCTGGACGGCGCCAAGCCGGACGACGAGGCCGCCTACATGAGCGAGTGCTTCGGGCCCGTCTCCTTCGCCGTCGCCGTCGACTCGGCGGCCGACGCTGTCGAGTTGCTGCGGCGCACCATCCGCGACAAGGGCGCCATGACCGTCGGCGCGTACACGACCGACCCGGAGGTCGAGGAGGCCGTCCAGGAGGTCTGCCTGGAGGAGGCCGCCCAGCTGTCCTTCAACCTCACCGGCGGGGTGTACGTCAACCAGACCGCCGCCTTCTCCGATTTCCACGGCTCCGGCGGCAACCCGGCGGCCAACGCGGCACTGTGCGACGGCGCGTTCGTCGCGGGCCGCTTCCGGGTGGTGGAGGTGCGCCAGGAGGTCTGAGAGCCGTCGGGAGGCCCGAACCCCACTGGGCCGGAGCGGGTGCGCCCCACCTCGTAGGGGGAGGAGCGCTCGCGACCGGCCCCGGCCCCGGACCCGGACCCGACCGTGGCGGTGGCGGCAGCGGCAACGGCAGCGGCAGCGGCAGCGGCAGCGGCAGCGGCAGCGGGGACGGTCGCCGGCTCGGACGGAGCCCGCGCCTCCGGGCCTGACGCGCACGTGTGCCGACAGACACGCGTCCTGGCGTGCAGGGACCTTGCGGGCGGCGTAACGGCCCGTCCGGCGGTGCGCGCTCAGGCGGGCGGCGACGCGCCCCCGACGGCGCTCCAGTGGTACAGCGTCATCGCCACACTGGTGGCGAGGTTGTAACTGGAGACCTGGGGGCGCATCGGCAGGGCCAGCAACCGGTCGGCACGCGCGCGCAGTTCGGCGGACAGCCCGCTGCGCTCCGAGCCGAAGGCCAGCACGGCGTCGTCCGGCAGCTTCGTACCCCGGATGTCCTCGCCCTCGGGATCGAGGGCGAACAGCGGTCCGGGCGGCAGTTCCTCGACGGCCAGCCGCTCCACCACGGTCGCGAAGTGCAAGCCCGCACCGCCGCGTACGACGGTGGGATGCCAGGGGTCGAGGGTGCCGGTGGTGACGACCCCGGTGGCACCGAAACCGGCGGCGAGCCGGATCACGGCCCCCGTGTTGCCGAGGTTGCGCGGGTTGTCGAGCACCACGACGGGCGCCCGACGGGGTGTGCGGGCGAGCGTCCGCAGACCGGCCTCCCGGGACGGCCGTACGGCCAGGGCGGCGACCGCGGTCGGATGCGGACGCGGCACCAGTGACGCGTACGTCCCTTCCGGCACCTCGGCCAGCAGGGCGTCCAGCACCTCCCGCACGTCCGCGGCCAGCTCCTCGGCCAGCGTCAGCGCCGCCCGCCGGTCCGTGGTGACGGCCACCGGAACCTCGGCCCCGAAGCGCAGGGCGTGCTTGAGGGCGTGGAAGCCGTCGAGCAGCACGGCACCGCCGGCGCGCTCGCGCCACAGGGTCACGGGGTCGGTCATGCCGGGAAGCCTACGCGTGCGGGTATGGCGCCTTCGGGGGTGCGGGCCACGACGAGGGGAGGCAGGCGAGGCGGGATGGCCTGCACCGACAGGCAGCCCGCGGCGACTGGCGGCCGGTTACCACGGGTTGCCGGCTTCGACAGGGGGCGGCTACGACAGGGGGCCCGCGCCGACGGGCGACCGACTACGACAGGGGGCCGGCTACGGCTGGCGGCCCGCGCCGACGGGCGGCCGGCGTGCGCGTGAGGCCACGACGGTCCTGTCCGGTCCGGGCGCGGCCGCCGCCACCGGGCCCCGGCGGCCCGCTCCGATCCCTACGGCGACGGCGACCGCAACTGCGACTGCGGTTCCTGCTCCGAGGGGGACTGCGGCCTCGGTTCCGGTCCGGGGTCCGGTGCCGACTCCGACATCGATACCGGCACCGGCACCGATTCCGGTGCGGGCACCGATTCCGGTGCGGGCACCGATTCCGGTGCGGGCACCGATTCCGGTGCGGGCACCGGCTTGGCGCGGCCGGTGCCGCCAAACCGGACGAAGGGTACGCGTGCCACCCAGCCGCCGAGGCGGCGCAGGAACGACGTCGGCAGGAAGACCGAGTCCGCGGCGATCATCGCCAGCGAGAAGAACGGCAGCCCCAGGAGGACGGCGATCGCCAGGTGCTCGATCATCATCCCGACCAGGAGAACGTTCTTGACCCGCCGGTTGAACAGCGTGAACGGGAAGGCGACCTGCACCATGACCGTCCCGTACGTCACCAGCATGACCAGGACGCCGCTGACTGACAGCAGGTTGGCGAGGGCGGGCCAGGGCGAGAAGTAGTCGAGTTGCAGCGGGTAGTAGACCGCGGTGCCGTCCTGCCAGCGTGAGCCCTGGATCTTGTACCAGCCGGCCGTGGCATAGATCAGGCACGCCTCGACCATGATCACGAGCAGGGCGCCGTTGTGCACGATGCTGGCGATCACGTCCAGCAGGGTCCGGGACTCGGACGTCGGCCCGAACCGTCCCACCAGCCACCACAGCCCCAGCACCGCCCACACCGTCCACAGCAGCGCGGGCACCAGCCAGCCGGTGTCGAACCGGCCGCCCAGGGTCACGGCGGCCAGTACCAGGCCGAGACCCACCCACAGGACCGGTCCCAGCCGGTCGGTCACCCGCTCCCCACGCGCGCGTGCCGCACGTTCGCGCGCCACCCGCCGTGCGTCGAGGGACCACACCTGAGCGCAACGCGTGAACACCAGGTAGATGGCCATCAGGTGCAGCACGTTGTCGCCGCCGTCGCCGACGAAGACGCTGCGGTTCTGCAACGAGAGCACGCCGACCATGAACAGCACCGACGACGTGCGCGAGCGCCAGCCGAGCAGCAGGAGCACGCTGGAGACGACGGCGAGCAGGTAGCAGACCTCGAACCAGAGTTGCCCGTTCGACCACAGCAGCGCCGAGAAGGCGCCGTTGTCCGCGGTCAGCTGCTTGCCCAGGGACCAGCTCCAGGGGCCGTCGGGCCCGTACAGTTCCTGGCGGTGCGGGAACTCACGCAGCAGGAACAGCAGCCAGGTCGCCGAGAAGCCGATGCGGATGACGGCGGACTGGTAGGGGCCGAGCGAGGATCCGGTGACATGCGCGATCGCGCGCGAGACCGACGGCACGAGGCGGTTCACCGCACACCCCCCGCGGCCTCGTCGGTCGTGACCGTCCACCAGGGCAGTACGCGGTAGACGGGCTTGTCGGAGACTTGCTCGTCGCTCCACTCGGGCGGCGGCACGCTGGTGGTGCGCGAGCGGATCTGGATCATCTCTATGGACCCCGCGCGGCCCGCCGCGTCCTGCCGCTGCAGACGCAGCACCGCTATCCGCCGTACGTACTGCTCGGAGAGCGCGCCACGAAGTCCTACGGGACGGTTGTCGCCGTCGTGCGTGGCGACGAAGAAGTCCCAGGCCCTGCGGAGTTCGTTCTGCCGGGTGTGGCTGGGCAGCAGGTTGCCGTCGATCGCCCGGCCGTCCTGCGCGGACAGGTCGTACCAGCCGGTCGTCGCGGTGTCACCGTCGGCCGTGCGGGTCTCCGCACGGACCTCGACGGCGATGTTCTGCTGCAACGGGTTCGGCGCGAACAGCTTCCAGTTCTGCTCGAACTCCGGAAGGACCCAGTCCTGTATCGCCTCGCCGTGCTGCTTCGTCAGGGTGTTGGCGGGCGCGAGGCTCAGGAACACCATTCCGAGATGCACGCACGCGGCGAGGGCGACGATCGCGAGAGCCAGGGCGGCACCGATCTGGTACCGCGGGGAGAGCGCGGCCACTCCGGTGCGCGGGGCGGCCGGGGACGAGGAACTGTCGTCCGAGGAGACCGCGCCGGCTCCGAAGGAGGGCGCGCCAGCTCCGAAGGAGGGCGCGCCGTCCTCTCCGGGGGAGCCATCCGGTCGTCTCCCGCCCGGCGGCCCGTCCCACCCGGACCGCGGCCGCACCACGACCGCGCCTCCGGCATTTCCCACGGCACCGTCGACACGGTCCCCGGCCTGGGCTCCTTCGGCTCCGGCCCGGCCTCCTTCGGCTCCGGCTCGGGCTCCTTCGGCTTCGGCTCCGGCTCCGGTTCCGAAGTCCCCGGTCTCGGTCTCGGCCTCGGCCCTGAGGCTCCCGGCTCCGGCCTGCGCCTCGGCTTCGGCTTCGGCTTCGGGGCTGTACGACGCGGGGTCGCGGGGGCCGCCCGGACCTTCCGCCCGACGCGCCTCGCCCGACCCGTCCGGCCCCCGCTGGGCGTGCGAGTCCTTGTCGTACGCGTCCATTCCGCCCCGTTCCCCATCCCGCTTCGTCGTCCGGCCGTCGCCGCGGGTCACCGCGCCGCCCGGCGAACCCTACTTGCTCGGCGTTCGCACGGAACGGTACTCAGCTCCACCCATTCGGCGCAGCCCCGAGGCACAGCTCGCGGGCGTTGCCGTCGCCACTGCCACGTCCGTACCGGGCCAGTCGGCCCGGCACGGGACCGGGGCCGCCCCGCGCAGACCCACGGTCCTCGGTTGTCCACAGAGAGTTGTCCACAGGTTCTGGTCCACGGACCGCGGCATGCGCGTCGGCGTCGGCATGGGCGTCTGCGTGGACATGGGCGTGGGCGCGGGCGCGGCCGTGGGCGGAGTTGTCCACAGCGGTTGACACCTCACGGCGGCTCGCCCACCATGGAATCGCACGGACCGAACGATCGGTCGGTTCCGAATTTCCGAAAGAGCCCGAGGTCAGGGGGACCGCATGGCCACAGCAGCCGCCCAGGGCACAGCCCGCGCCGAGGCGTACGACAGCGAGGGCGCCGCCGACACGACGGTGTACGAGCGTGCCTTCGACGCCGCAGTGGCCGCGGACGAGCGCATCGAGCCCCGTGACTGGATGCCCGACGCCTATCGCGCGACGCTGGTCAGGCAGATCGCCCAGCACGCCCACTCCGAGATCATCGGCATGCAGCCCGAGGCCAACTGGATCACCCGCGCCCCTTCCCTGCGCCGCAAGGCCATCCTGATGGCCAAGGTCCAGGACGAGGCAGGCCACGGCCTGTACCTGTACAGCGCCGCCGAAACCCTCGGCACCGGCCGCGACGAACTGCTCGACAAGCTGCACACCGGCCGCCAGAAGTACTCCTCGATCTTCAACTACCCCACGCTGACCTGGGCGGACGTCGGCGCGATCGGCTGGCTGGTGGACGGCGCGGCGATCACCAACCAGGTGCCGCTGTGCCGCTGCTCCTACGGCCCTTACGCACGAGCGATGGTCCGCATCTGCAAGGAGGAGTCCTTCCACCAGCGCCAGGGATACGAACTGCTGATGGCCCTCAGCAACGGCACTCCCGAGCAGCACGCAATGGCGCAGGACGCGGTGGACCGCTGGTGGTGGCCGTCCCTGATGATGTTCGGCCCGCCCGACGACGCGTCCCAGCACTCGGCGCAGTCGATGGCCTGGAAGATCAAGCGCCATTCGAACGACGAGCTTCGGCAGCGCTTCGTCGACATCTGCGTCCCGCAGGCCGAATCCCTCGGCCTCACCCTCCCCGACCCGGACCTGCGGTGGAACAAGGAACGGGGGCACCACGACTTCGGCCCGATCGACTGGACGGAGTTCTGGGAGGTCCTCAAGGGCAACGGCCCGTGCAACGAACAACGGATCACCCAACGCCGCCAGGCACACGACGAAGGCGCGTGGGTACGGGAAGCGGCCGCGGCCCATGCCGCGAAGCACAGCGGCACGGCCGGGTCCGGCCGGAGCGGAGGAGCGCGGGCATGACGAACACCGACTGGCCCCTGTGGGAGGTCTTCGTACGCTCCCGCCGCGGGCTCTCCCACACCCACGCCGGCAGCCTGCACGCCCCGGACGCGGAACTGGCCCTGCGCAACGCCCGCGACCTGTACACCCGGCGCGGCGAGGGCGTCTCCATCTGGGTCGTCCCGGCAGCCGCGATCACCGCGTCCTCGCCCGACGAGAAGGACCCCTTCTTCGAACCCGCCGCGGACAAGCCCTACCGGCACCCCACCTTCTACGAGATCCCGGAGGGGGTGAAGCACCTGTGACCACCACCCAGCCCACGCCCACCGAGCCCACGCCCACCGAGTCCGCGCCGACCGCGACCACCGCACCCGGGCCCGGCCCGGCCACGCCCACGGCCGCCGCGCTCGCGCTCGGGGACGACGCCCTGGTGCTCTCGCACCGCCTGGGGGAGTGGGCGGGCCACGCGCCCGTCCTGGAGGAGGAGGTCGCACTCGCCAACATCGCACTCGACCTGCTCGGTCAGGCCCGCGTGCTGCTGTCGATGGCGGGCGACGAGGACGAACTCGCCTACCTGCGCGAGGAGCGCGCCTTCCGCAACCTCCAGTTGGTCGAACAGCCCAACGGCGACTTCGCCCACACCATCGTCCGCCAGCTGTACTTCTCCACCTACCAGCACCTGCTGTACACGGAACTGGCCGTCGGCGACGGTCCGTTCGCGCCCCTCGCCGCCAAGGCCGTCAAGGAGGTCGCCTACCACCGCGACCACGCCGAGCAGTGGACCGTGCGGCTCGGCGACGGCACCGAGGTCAGCCATGAGCGGATGACACGCGCATGCGATGCCCTGTGGCGGTTCACCGGGGAGATGTTCCAGCCGGTGGCGGGCCTGGACACCGACCGAACCGTCATGGAGGCGGCCTGGCTGGAGTCCGTCCAGGACGTGCTGCGCCGGGCCACCCTCACGGTCCCCGAGGGGCCGCGCACCGGCGCCTGGTCGGCGGGCGCGGGCCGGCAGGGCCTGCACACCGAGCCGTTCGGGCGGATGCTCGCCGAGATGCAGCACCTGCACCGCAGCCACCCGGGGGCATCATGGTGACGACGACGGCAACACCGCTGGAAGCGGAACTCCTCGACCTCGCGGGCTCGGTGCCCGACCCCGAACTGCCCGTGCTCACCCTCCGCGAGCTGGGCGTGGTACGCGCCGTGCACCTGCGGGGCACGGACGCCGTCGAGGTGGAGCTGACCCCCACCTACACCGGCTGTCCCGCCATGGAGACCATGTCCGTCGACATCGAGCGGATACTCCGCGACCACGGCATGCGCCAGGTCACCGTGCGCACAGTGCTCACGCCCGCCTGGTCGACCGACGACATCACGGAGGAAGGGCGGCGCAAGCTGCACGAGTCCGGCATCGCTCCCCCACGCGTGCGGCACGGCTCCGGTCCGGTACCACTCACCCTCGCCCCGACCCGGACACACACCGGCACATCGAAGGCACCACAAGCACCACAAGCACCGGAAACGCTGGAAACACCGGAGGACGCGAACTCAACCGCCACAGCCGACGCACCGGCCGCCATCCCTTGTCCGCACTGCGGATCGGCCGACACCGAACTGCTGAGCCGGTTCTCCTCCACCGCCTGCAAGGCGCTGCGCCGCTGCCTGGCCTGCCGTGAACCGTTCGACCACTTCAAGGAGTTGTGATGGCCCGCTTCCACCCGCTCCCGGTGGCCGCGGTCGACCGGCTCACCGACGACTCCGTGGCCCTCACCCTCGCCGTACCGCCAGGGCTGCGCGAGGAGTACCGGCACGCACCCGGCCAGCACCTCGCCCTGCGCCACCGGGCAGACGGGCTGGACATCCGGCGGACCTACTCGATCTGCTCCCCCGCTCCCGCACCCGGCGACGAAGGCCCGTCCACCCTGCGGGTCGGGGTGCGGCTGGTGGAGGGCGGCACCTTCTCGACGTACGCGCTGAAAGAAATCAACGTCGGCGACGAGCTGGAGGTGATGACCCCGGCCGGACGCTTCACCCTGGAACCGGCCCCGGGACTCTACGCGGCAGTCGTCGGCGGCAGCGGCATCACCCCGGTGCTGTCGATCGCCTCGACGCTGCTGGCACGTGAACCGAATGCCCGGTTCTGCCTGATACGCAGTGACCGTACGGCCGCCTCGACGATGTTCCTGGAGGAGGTCGCCGACCTGAAGGACAGCTATCCGCAGCGGATGCACCTGGTGACGGTGCTCTCACGGGAGGAGCAGCAGGCTGGCCTGCCCTCCGGGCGGCTGGACCGGGAGCGGCTGACAGGGCTGCTGCCCGCACTGCTGCCGGTGGACGCGGTTGCCGGATGGTTCCTGTGCGGTCCGTACGGGTTGGTGCAGGGCGCGGAGCGGGCGCTGCGCGATCTCGGAGTGGACCGGGCACGGATCCACGAGGAGATCTTCCACGTGGACGCGGCTCCGGCACCGAAGGTGACCGTCTCGGCCCCCGCTCACAGCACCGTGACCGCCCGGCTCGACGGACGCGGCGGAACCTGGCCGGTCCGGGACGGGGAGTCACTGCTGGAGACGGTGCTGCGCAACCGGCCCGACGCGCCCTACGCCTGCAAGGGCGGCGTGTGCGGGACCTGCCGGGCCTTCCTGGTCTCGGGCGAGGTCCGCATGGACCGCAACTTCGCCCTGGAGTCGGAGGAGACAGCGGCCGGATACGTGCTGGCCTGCCAGTCGCATCCGGTGACGGAAGAGGTGGAACTGGACTTCGACCGCTGACCGCCACGTCCCCACCACCGCCTGCCGTCCGGCCTTCCAGCCCGCCGAAGTGGACCGGACCGGTCACGCCAGCCGGCCACACCGGCCGGTGACGCTGACTGGTGGCCCGGACCAGCGGCCCGGACCGGCGACGGCGGCCACTGCCCGGCGAAGCTGCGCCCGGCACACCGGCACACCGGCGCACCGACGGACCGACGGACCGACGGACCGACGGCGGACCGTTCCCTTCTCCTAGAACCTGTTCTATCTTGACGATCCGTCAGATGAGCGGAGCCGCCGGGAGGACAGAACCGTGGACTTCACCTTCACCGAGGAACAACTGGCGGCGGCCGAAGCGGCCGCGGGGGTGTTCGCCGGGGTGGCGCCGGACGCGGTGCCGAGCCCCGCGCTCACCACGGGTGCCGTCGCCGAGGACTTCGACCGGCCACTGTGGACCCGGCTGGCCGAGGCGGACCTGCTGAGCCTGCTGCTCGACGCGGAGCACGACGGGGCGGGTCTGGACGCCATCGCCCTCTGCCTGGTGCTGCGGGAATCCGCGAAAGTGCTCGCGCGGGTACCCCTGTTGGAGAGCAGCGCCGCCGCCGCGGCCGTACAGATCTACGGTGGAAAGGAGTTGGCGGCCGAACTGCTGCCGCGGGCCGGACGCGGCGCCCTCGTCCTCACCGTCGCCGCAAGCGGGCGCAGCGGCCACGACCCGGCCGAACTGGCCGTCACCGCACGGCCGGACGGCGACGCATGGGTGCTGGACGGAGTGCAGACGGCGGTGTCATGGGCGTACGGCGCCGATCTCATTCTGGTCCCCGCGCACTCCGAGGCCGGCCGTACCGTCCTCGCGCTGGTCCCCCGCGATCACGACGGCGTCTCCCTCGCCGAGCAGTTCTCCACCAACGGAGAGCGGCTGGGCGAACTGCGCCTGGAAGCCACGCGGATCACGGCGCGCCACGTCATCGACACCGACGGGGCATGGGAGTGGCTGCGTGGGCTGCTGACCATCGGGACGTGTGCGCTCGCGCTCGGGCTGGGCGAGCGGGTCCTTGAGATGACCAGCACGTACGCGAGCAAGCGCGAGCAGTTCGGGCACCCGATCGCGACCTTCCAGGCCGTCGCCGTCCAGGCCGCCGACCGCTTCATCGACCTGCGTGCCATGGAGGCCACGCTGTGGCAGGCCGCCTGGCGGATCAGTTCCGGGGCACCGGGTCCGCTGCCCGTCACCGGGGACATCGCCGTGGCGAAGATCTGGGCGTCGGAAGGCGTCCGACGGGTGGTACAGACGGCACAGCACCTGCACGGCGGGTTCGGCGCCGACACCGACTACTCCCTGCACCGCTACCACGCCTGGGCCAAGCACCTGGAACTCTCGCTAGGCCCGGCGGCGGCACACGAGGAGGCGCTGGGCGACCTGCTGGCGGCGCATCCACTGAGCTGACGGGCCGCCCGCGCACACACCGCCCACGCCGTCTACAGCACGTGACCGGGCTGACACCCGTCGGTGACGACCGGGCGGCCGACGGCCTCCCAAACCTGCATGCCGCCGTCGACGTTCACGGCGTCGACGCCCTGCTGGACCAGATACATGGTGACCTGGGCCGAGCGCCCTCCGGAACGACAGATCACATGGACCCGGCCGTCCTGCGGGGCGGCCTCGGTCAGTTCCCCGTACCGGGCCACGAAGTCGCTGATGGGAATGTGCAGTGCTCCCTCGGCATGGCCCGCCTGCCACTCGTCGTCCTCGCGGACGTCCAGCAGGAAGTCGTCGCTCTTGAGGTCCGCGACCTCGACCGTGGGCACACCAGCTCCGAAACTCATGCCGCCGACGCTACCCGAAGGGCATCGCGGACCCGAAGTACACAGGGGGATTCCGAAGACCGTCGGGAATCACGATGGCCATCAGGAAGCACGTCCATCAGGGAGCACGAGCGTCGGGAAGCACGAAGGCCGTCGCGAGTACGGAGCCCGTCGGGAAGTACGAAGGCCATCGGGAGTACGGAGCCCGTCGGGAGGTACGAAGGCCGTCGGAGATCGCGCAGGCCGTCAGGACGGGGCCGGGCGGGCTATTCCTGCGCCAGGAGTTCCGCCAGCTCCGCCTCCCGTCGGGCCACATCGCCCCGAAGCCGCTCGGCGATCTCCTCCAGCAGAGCGTCGGGGTTGTCGGGGGCCAGCCGGAGCATGGCCGCGATCGCACCGTCCTCCAGTTCACGGGCGACCATGGTGAGCAGTTCCTTGCGCTGGTCCAACCACTCCAGCCGGGCGTACAGCTCCTCGCTGCGGCTCGGGACCGGATCGGCGGGTGCCGGGCCCGCGGCCCACTCCTCGGCCAGTTCACGCAGCAGCGCCTCGTCGCCGCGGGCGTAGGCGGTGTTGACGCGGGTGATGAACTCCTCACGCCGCTCCCGCTCGTCCTTCTCCTGCGCGAGATCCGGGTGGGCCTTGCGGGCCAGCTCGCGGTAGAGGCGGCGGGCCTCCTCGCTGGGACGTACCCGCTGCGGGGGCCGGACCGCCTGGTCGGTGAGCATCGCGGCGGCCTCCGGGAAAAGACCGGTCCCGTCCATCCAGCCGTGCAGCAGATCCTCCACGCCGGGCATGGGCATGACCCGGGCACGGGCCTCCTCGGCAGCGCGCAGGTCCTCGGGATCACCGGACCGGGCGGCTCTGGCCTCGGCGATCCTGGCCTCCAGCTCCTCCAGCCGGGCATACATCGGGCCCAGCTTCTGCTCGTGCAGCCGGGAGAAGTTCTCGACCTCGATGCGGAAGGTCTCCACCGCGATCTCGAACTCGATCAGCGCTTGCTCAGCAGCCCGTACGGCCCGCTCCAGCCGCTCCTCGGGCCGGGGCTCCTGGGACTGCTCAGCTTCCGGGGTCGTCACCGGGCCAGCCTAGGCCACACCCCCGACCGTCGGGACCCGAGCACCGATCCCGCGCTCACCGCCGGGAATCAGGCATCCGGGCTGCCACACCGCGCACCTTCCGTACGGGCCCCTCTCCCTCCCCCCTCCCCCTCCCCCTCCCTCCCCTCCCCCATCCCCCGCCCACCCCAAAAAACCCGCCCCCTCCTCACACCCCGCTGTCAGCGGCGATGCGTCCTGTCCTTACCGCCGCCACCAGTTCCGCGTGGTCCGCCTCGGTGCGGTCGGCGTAGGCGACCGCGAATCCGGCTATCGCCTCGTCCAGCTCCTCGTTCTTGCCGCAGTAGCCCGCGATCAGGCGCGGGTCGACGCTGTGGGAGTGGGCGCGGGCCAGCAGGGCACCGGTCATACGGCCGTAGTCGTCGATCTGGTCTGGGGCGAGTGCGGCGGGGTCGACGCTGCCCTTGCGGTTGCGGAACTGACGGACCTGGAAGGGACGGCCGTCCACCGTCGTCCAGCCCAGCAGGATGTCGCTGACCACCTGCATGCGCTTCTGCCCCAGCACGACCCGCCAGCCCTCGTGGTCGACGGACGGCGTCTCGAAGCCGGCCGTGGCCAGATGCGGG
Source organism: Streptomyces sp. NPDC056161 (assembly GCF_042268025.1). Lineage (NCBI taxonomy): Bacteria > Bacillati > Actinomycetota > Actinomycetes > Kitasatosporales > Streptomycetaceae > Streptomyces > Streptomyces sp. NPDC056161. Next base: position 80,366 of record NZ_JBHJUV010000008.1, on the reverse strand, counting down.
ACCAGCGCTGAAGGACGGGCCTCCTTCACCTGTAGGACCAGCGGCTCGCCCCGGTGGTCCAGGAGCAGGACGACGTAGGAGCGGGTGCCCACGCTGCCCGTGCCGACCACCCGGAACGCCACGTCGTGCACCGCGTGCCGGGCGAGCAGCGGCAGTCGGTCCTCGGACAGGGTGGTCACATAGGTCTCCAGGGATGCCGCCACCTGCGCCGCCTCGGCGTCCGGTATGCGGCGCAGCACGGGTGATGCGTCGACGAACCGGCGCCCGCCCTCGTCGACGGCTTCGGTGGACCGCGCCGCGAACCGCCCGCTGGTGTTGGCGCGGGCCTTCTGCGAGACCCGCTCCAGTGTGCCCAGCAGGTCGTGGGCGTCGGTGTGGGAGACCAGTTCCTCGTCCGCGATCGCGTTCCAGGCGTCCAGGACCGGCAGCTTGGCCAGCAGTCGCATGGTGCGCCGGTAGGCGCCCACCGTGTCGTGCGCCGCGGCGCGGCAGGTGTCCTCGTCGGCGCCCGCCTCGCGGCCGGCCAGCACCAGCGAGGCGGCGAGCCGTTTGAGGTCCCACTCCCAGGGGCCGTGGATCGTCTCGTCGAAGTCGTTCAGGTCGATGACGAGGCTGCCGCGGGCGTCTCCGTACAGGCCGAAGTTGGCCGCGTGCGCGTCGCCGCAGAGCTGGGCGGCGATCCTGGTGGTGGGGGTGCGGGCCAGGTCGTAGGCCATGAGGCCGGCCGAGCCGCGCAGGAAGGCGAAGGGCGTCGCCGCCATCCTGCCCACGCGTATCGGTGTGAGGTCGGGTATGCGGCCCCGGTTGGACTCCTCGACGGCGCTCAGCGCGTCGGGGCGGGCGGCGTCCAGGTCGAGGGCGCTGTGTGTACGGCGTGGGACGCTCGCCCGCAGTGCCTTGCCCTCTGTTTTCGGTGAGCCCGGCGACGGCCATGGGGCGAAGCCGCGCACCGGGGGAAGCCTGCGTCCCACTCCGGTCGCGGTGCCGGCGGCCTGCGCCCCGGCCCCGGGCGCGGTACTCACCACCGTGACACCGACACGGGCACCGACCCCGACCCCGGCCCCGTTCCCGGTCGCCGGGCCCGTGGCTCGCGCCCCGTCACCGGTCGCCGGGCCGGTTGCTGCCGCCCCGCTCCCGGTCACGGTGCCCGCCGCTGCCGCCCCGTTCGCGGTACCCGTACCCGTACCCGAATCCGTATCAGTACTCGTACTCGTACCCGTCACTTCCGCCCCCGCCTCGGTCACCGCGACCGCCCTCCCGTGCATGTACGAACATCAACTTGTGCCGACCGTACCGCCGGTGGCCGGGGCCGCGTCAGGACCTGTGGACAAGCCCGCGGTTGTGGACAACGGCGTCGGCGGGCCGCCGGGACCGGGGGCTCAGGCCCTCAGATAGGCCAGGACCGCCAGCACTCTGCGGTGGGTGTCGTCCGCCGGGGGGAGGTCCAGTTTGGTGAGGATGCCGCCGATGTGCTTGCCCACGGCCGCTTCGGTCACGACGAGTTCGCGGGCGATCGCGCCGTTCGACCTGCCCTCCGCGACCAGGGCGAGGACTTCTCGTTCGCGTGGGGTGAGCCGCTCCAGCGGGTCGCGGCGGCGGCGCAGCAGTTGTCGTACGACCTCCGGGTCGACGACCGTGCCGCCGGCGGCGACCTCGCACAGGGCGTCCACGAACTCCTCGACCTGTCCGACGCGGTCCTTGAGCAGGTATCCGACGCCCGATCCGGTTCCGGAGTCGAGGAGTTCGCCGGCGTACCTGTGCTGCACGTACTGGCTGAGGACGAGGACGGGCAGGGCGGGGGTGGCCTCCCGCAGGCGTACCGCCGCGTGCAGGCCCTCGTCCTGGAATCCGGGGGGCATACGGACGTCGGTCACGACGATGTCGGGGGAGTGTTCCTCGGTCGCGGTGACCAGTGCGCCGGCGTCGCCGACCGCCGCGACGACGTCGTGGCCGAAGCGGCCGAGCAGGCCGACGAGTCCTTCGCGCAGCAGGACGCTGTCCTCGGCGAGCACTATGCGCAGTGGTCGCTCGGCCCGCAGGGTTCGCAAGGAAACTCCACACTCAGCAGGGTCGGTCCGGCCGGCGGACTGGACAGGGAAAGTCTGCCATCGAGGACCGCCACCCGGTCCGCGAGTCCGGTGAGGCCGGTGCCGGCGGTGGCGTCGGCGCCGCCTCGGCCGTCGTCGCGCACCCGTACGTGCAACCGTCCGTCGTGGTGGCCGCCGGTCACCACGGCGTGGGTCGCCTCGCTGTGCTTGGCGATGTTGGAGAGGGCCTCGCAGACGACGAAGTAGGCGGCCGCCTCGATGGGCCGGGGCAGGCGTCCGGGGAGTTCGAGGGCGACGTCCACGGGGATCGGGGAGCGGTCCGCGGCGTCGGCGACGGCGGCTTCCAGGCCGTAGTCGGCGAGCACCTGGGGGTGGATGCCGTGGATGAGTTCGCGCAGTTCGGCGAGGGCCCGGCCGGCTTCGCCGTGTGCCTTGGCGAGTTGGTCCGCGAGCGGACCGGGCGGTGCGTCCAGGCGGGCCAGTCCGAGTGTCATCGTCAGGGCGACGAGGCGTTGTTGGGCTCCGTCGTGCAGGTCGCGTTCGATGCGGCGCCGTTCCGCCTCGAAGGCGTCCACCAACCGGGCGCGGGAGCGGGTGAGTTCGACCACCTTGGCGCCCAGGTCACCGTCTCGTGGTGCGATCAGCAGCCGGGTCAGTTCGGCGCGGGCGCCGGCCGTCAGCCCCAGGACGTAGGCGCCGACGGCCAGGAGGGCGAGCCCGAGCGCGGCGACGGCGAACGCGGCCGGCCAGGTGGTGACCGTCCACTGCTTGAGCACCTTGGTCTCCTGGCCGTCGCCGGCCGTGGCCAGCAGCAGCGGTGTCGCGGCCACGGAGAGCGGAAAGAGCAGCCCGACCGTGATCGCGAGGGCGTCGACCGGCCACAGCAGGCCCGCGAACAGCAGGGCGTGGCCGAGTTCCCGCCAGGTCGTCCGCTCACGCAACCGGGTCGTCAGCCAGGCCCGCAGGCCCGTGGCGGCGGGTGCGGCGTACCGGCCGGGTGCCGGGTCCTGGTCGACGAGGCGCAGCCTGCGGCGTTCCAGCCGGGCCACCGGGATGCCGGCCAGGGCGGTGAGAACGAGGAGCGGCAGCCCCACCAGCACGATGGCGAGTGCGCCGCCCACCACCCCGGTGGTCACGATCCCCACCAGGGCGACGGCGCCGCACACCGCGCCGGAGAGCAGGTACGCGGCCGAACGCCACGGCCACGGCGACAGCACGAAGCCGGTGCGGGACATGGCCTGCCACACGTTCCGGGGGTGCGGGTGCCCCAGGGTCCGGGGGTGCGGGTGCCTCGGGTTCCGGGGGTGCGGGTGCCTCACGTTCCGGGGGTGCATGGGGAGCACGGTAGGAGGTCCGCCGGTGCCGGGCCATCGGGCCTGTGGGCGGACCGGGGGTAGGTCTGGCCCTACCCCGGGTTCTCGGTCCTGCCGCACTGCGCCGGGGCGCCTCCACGCGATTTCGTGGTGGGGCCGGGCACCGGAAGGACCGGAGGCCGAAAGGGCCCGACACCGAAAGGGCCCGACGCCAGAAGGACCGGACACCAGAAGGTCCGGACACCAGAAGGTCCGGACACCGGTGGGCGCCGGCGCAGCGAAATCACTCACCAGGCGGGGGAAGATGAACCACGAAGCGATCCAGTTGCGCTCCGTCAGCAGGCGGTACGGGTCGGGCGACGATGTCGTGACCGCGCTCGACGAGGTCTCGCTCTCCTTCCCCAAGGGGACGTTCACCGCCGTGATGGGTCCGTCCGGTTCCGGCAAGTCGACCCTGTTGCAGTGCGCGGCGGGTCTCGACCGGCCCACGTCCGGTTCGGTCACCGTGGGCGGGAGGGAACTGACCGGGCTGAGCGAGACCGAGTTGACCCTGCTGCGCCGTGAGCGCATCGGTTTCGTCTTCCAGGCGTTCAATCTCCTGCCGTCCCTGACGGCCGAGCAGAACGTGGCACTGCCGCTACGGCTGGCCGGCCGCCGTGTCCCCAGGGCGCGGGTGCACGACGCGCTCCGCCAGGTCGGTCTCGGCGAGCGGGCACGGCACCGGCCGGCGGAGCTGTCCGGCGGCCAGCAGCAGCGCGTCGCCCTGGCCCGTGCCCTGATCACCCGGCCCGAGGTGCTGTTCGGCGACGAGCCGACCGGTGCGCTGGACTCGCGGACCGGTCGCGCGGTGCTGGCCCTGCTGCGCGGCATGGCCGACCACGAGGGCCAGACCGTCGTCATGGTCACCCACGATCCGGTGGCGGCCTCCTGTGCCGACCGCCTGGTCTTCCTCGTCGACGGGCGGGTGGCCGGCGAACTGGCCGGTGCGGGCGCCGACGGCATCGCCGCGCGGATGGCCGAACTGGAGGCCGTGCCGTGCTGAGCGTCGCCCTGTGCACCGTGCGCACCCGCTGGGTCACCTTCGTCGGCAGTTTCGTCGCGCTCTCGCTCGGCGTCGCGCTGCTCGCCGTGATGGGACTGGCCCTCGCCTCCTCGCTGGACGCGCCCGGCCGGGCACCGGAGCGGTTCGCCACCGCACCGGTCGTGGTCAGGGCGTCGGACACCCTGCGAGTGCCCACCCCGGCCGGGGACCGCCTCCACAAGCTCGCGCACCCGCGTGCCCTGCCCGCCGGCACCGTCGCGCGGCTCAGGGAACTCGGGACCGTCGTCGAGGACCGGACGTTCGCGGTGCGCGTCGCGGACGGGCCCGCCGACCTGGTGGGTCACCCCTGGTCGACCGCCGCCTTCGCCCCGTACGGGATCACCGCGGGGCGGGCGCCGACGGCCGCCGACGAGGTCGTGGTCAGCGGCGACTGGGCGGATCCGGGCGCACAGGTCCGGACGGATCGTGGCACCGTGCGGGTCGTCGGCACCGTCACCGACCGCGGCTTCGAGAACGCCGTCTTCTACACCGACGCGCGGGCCGCCGAACTGTCCCCCGTCTGCGTCCAGGTGGCCGTACGCGCGAACCCGGCGGCCGTACGCGAGGCGATACGCGACACCGCCCAGAACGACGCCGACAGCACCGAACGCGACACCGGCACGGGCACCGTCACGGGCACGGGCACCGGCACCGGCACCGGCACCGGCACCGGCACTGAGATCGCCCCCGCCCCCGCCCCCGATTCCGGTTCCAGTTCCGACGTGCAGGTCCTGACCGGTGACGCGCGCCGCCTCGCCGACCCCGACCCCGACCGCGACTCCGCGGCCGTCACCGCGCTGAACGCCATGTTCGGCACGGCCGGCGGCGTCACCGCCTTCGTGTCGGTGTTCGTGGTGGCGTCCACGTTCGCGTTCTCGGTCGCCCGACGGCGCCGGGAGTTCGGGCTGCTCAGCATCGCCGGGGCGACCCCGGGGCAGCTACGGCGCACGGTCCTCGCCGAGGCGCTGGTGGTGGGCGTGCTCGCCGCCACCGCGGGCTGTCTGCTCGGCCGTTGCGTGGCGCCACGGCTGGCCGACCTGGTGGTCGACGGCGGGCTCGCGCCGGGCTGGTTCACCATCGGCGATCACATCTGGCCGTACCTCATGGCCTTCTGGACCGGTCTGCTCGTCGCCCTGTGCGGTGCGGTCGCCGCCTCCTGGCGGGCCGGCCAAACCGGCCCCGCCCAGGCGTTGCGCGAGGCGTCCGTGGACAGCGGGCCGATGACCCCGGGCCGTCTGCTGTCCGGGACGGCGCTGCTGCTGACCGCCGCGGTCACGCTGTGCCTGGCGCTGGCCGGCGACCCGGGTGAGCTGCTGCACCGCAAGTCCTACGTGAGCCGGCCGATGCTGCTGATCACCGCGGTCGCGCTGCTCGCGCCGGTCGTGGTGCGCCCGCTGGTGCGGCTGCTGGCCTGGTTGCCGGCCCGGCTGCCCGGCGCCGTGGGCATGGTGGCGGGCGAGAACGCCGTCGCCGGACTGCGGCGCACCACGGCGGTCGCGGCGCCCGTCCTGGTCACGGTCGCCCTCACCGGATCGCTGCTGGGCGCGACCGCCACGCTCAACCGGGCGCAGGCCAGCGAGGCGCGGGAGCGGACCTCCGCCGCGTTCGTCGTCACCCCTGCGGACGGGTCCGGTTTCGACCCGGCGACACTGGCCGCGCTGCGTGCGGTGCCCGGTGCCGAGGTGTCGGTGACCTACTCCAGCGCCGTCCACGTCCTGGAGGACGGGGTGGCCGTCGTCGAGTCCGCGGCCCGTGCGGCCGAGCCCGGTCCGCTCGCGGCCACCGCCCGGCTGCCGCTCGCCGCCGGGAAGGTGAGCGACCTCGACGACGGCTCGATCATCGTCAACGAGGAATGGCAGCGGCACGGCGTGGGGCAACGCGTACGGGTGTGGCTCGGCGACGGCACGGAGAAGACACTGCGGATCGCCGCCGTGATGACCACCGGCACCGGCGGCAACGGCGTCTACGTCACCCCGCGCAACGCCCCCGGCGCGAGTGCCGACCGGGTCGACGTCGCACTCACCGACAGTGCCGGCACGGACCCCGTGACCGCCGCGACCGCCGTGGCCGCCGGACTGCGCGAGGCGGTACGGGGCTCGGGCGGGCAGGTGCGTACCGCGGCCGACTGGGTGCGGGCCACCCACCCGGAGACCGACCGCACCACCCGGCTCGGCCTGTTGCTGGTCCTCGGCATCGCCCTCGTCTACACGGGCCTCTCCGTGGCCAACACCATGGTCATGGCGGCGTCCGACCGGGCGCGCGACCTGGCCGTGCTGCGGCTCGCCGGTGCCACCCGCCGGCAGGTGCTGCGGCTGGTGGGCGCCGAGGCGCTGCTGGTGGTCGCGGTGGGCGCACTGCTCGGGCTGGCGGTGACCGGGCTCAACCTGGCGGGCATGTGGGGCGCGCTGGCCCTGCTGTCGGTGCGGACCACGATCGAACTCCCCTGGGCCGCGATCGGCGCGACCGTCGCCGCCTGCACGGCGCTCGCCGTCCTCTCGGCCGTCGCGCCCGCCGGGTTCGCCCTGCGCCGCCGGGCCGTGGAACTGGCGGGCGTACGGGAGTGACCCCGCCCCCTCCGTTCTCGCCACGCTCCCGGCCGACGCAGCGTTCCGGAGAACGGTGCGCGGGGCGCGTGGGCCGAGACCGATCCGAATGACGCCGGCCATGGCCCCCTCAGTGGTCGAGCGGTTGCGACAGGGCGCGCTTGACCTGCCTGGTCCGCTCGTCGGTGAGGACCTCGACCCGGTCGTTCTCCAGGGCTTCCATGGTCTGCTCGGCGACGTCGGCCGCGCTGATCTTCGGTGCGTCCGTGAAGGAGCTGAGTTCCGTCTCCACGAAACTGGCGTGCACGCCGATCACGAGCGTCCCCTGTGCGCGCATGCCTTCCCGCAGCGCGCCCGTCAACGACCACTGGGCCGCCTTGGACGCCGCGTAACCGGGGTAGTCCGGCCGCGAGGCCCAGGAGGCGGTCGACAGCATGTTCACCAGCGCACCGCCGCCGTTGCGGGCCAGGACGGGGGCGAAGGCACGGGAGACGGCCCAGGTGCCGAAGTAGTTGACCTCCATCGCCTGCCGTGCGCCGTCCAGCGAGCCCTCCCAGAGCTTGGTGCTGAAGCCTCCGACGCCCGCGTTGTTGATCACGATGGTGACGTCACCCGCGGCGACGGCGGCAGCGACCACCTCCTCCAAAACCGTGACGTCCAGACGCAGCGGGGACAGGTCCTTGTCGCGCACGCTCGCCGGATCGCGGACACCGGCGTAGACCTTGTCCGCTCCGCGGTCGAGCAGCGCCCGAGCGAACTCCCGGCCGATACCGCGATTGGCCCCGGTCACCAAGGCGACCGATCCCTTGATCTCCATCGCGCTTCCTCCTGTCACTGTCTGCCCGCCCGAGCGGCACCGCGGCCTGCTCCGCCCGAGCGGCACCGCGGACAGGTGACGTCCCCGCGACCGGCTCACCCCGGCCGCACCGCGCAGGGCGCGCCGGTGCGCGTGCGCGAGGTGCGCGGAAAGGGACACCCCGGCCTGGCCGGGCCTGGATCTCGCACCGCCGTTCCGGGGCGACGCCGGACGGACGGGCAGTTGCACAACCGCCCCCGCGGAACGTGTGTCCTCCCCTGCCAGCCTGCACCGAACCCCACGGCTGCGCATCACGCCGCCACTGCCGCACGCGCCGGGCAGCACCGGGCACGGGACCGACGACAGCGGACCTGTCCGGGACCGGCGGCAGGGGGACGAGCACGGGACCGACGGCAGGCGGACGAGCACGGGACCGACGGCAGCGGACCGGTACGGGACCGACGGCAGCGGACCGGTATGGGACCGACGACAGCGGACCGGTACGGGGCCGGCGGCGACGGACGTCGACGATCCCCCGAACGGGAGCGGCGTTCCGCCCTGTTCGCCGAGTTCCCGCCCGCCGCCCGCGTACGAGCCCTCCATGGGCCGCCGGGTCCGGAGATCCTCGACCAGACTTCGCGCACGCGAACGCGGAACCCGAATTCCCCGTCGGCGCCCGCGCCTTCCACTACCCGGACCCGACGAATGGCAACTCCCCGTCGGTCCCGTCGCTCCCCTCAGTCCGGTCGACCCCGTCAGCCCCGTCGCCCCCGTCGGCCGGCTGAAGTTCCACCGCCGAACGCACGAAGATGCGCCACCGTGCACCGGCCGAACCGGGCCGGGCCGTGAGATAGGTCACCGGCGACGCCGACGGCACCTGTCCACAGGCTGTGCGATGCCTCACAACACCGACCGCGCCGCACAACGAGAAAGGGCCCCTGCCGTTGACTTCCGTCACCGGCGGGGACCCGTTCCGTCGCTACTTCTCGGTGCGCGAGGGGGGAGTTGAACCCCCACGCCCTTGCGGGCACTGGAACCTGAATCCAGCGCGTCTGCCTATTCCGCCACCCGCGCATTGGGTGTGTCTTCCGGTTCTGACCCTTTTGGGTTGGCGCCTTCCGACATGCAGAAGATTAGCACGCCGGACAGGGTGGGTTCACATCACTTCTGACCGCCCTCCGGCCGCCCCCGACCCCGCTCCGGGACCCCCTCCCGCACCCCGGGAACCGCGTCTCGTATCAAGCTGTCCTGGTTCGCGTATCAACCTCGTACCGGTCCGGGCCATCTCTCCATGAGGAGGACCGGGTCCACAGCCGGGTGCGGGACACTTGTCCCCACTCGCCTCTACGATCCTTGACAGGAGGAGTCCGAAGGGCGGCCGTCCGGGGAACCGGCCGATCGGCGGGCGCGTGGATACGATCAGTAAGCAGTACCAGGACGGGCGGGCGGTTCCGGGACCGCTCGGCAGGACAGGCAAGTGCGGCAGTAGCAGCAGCAGTAGTAATAGTGACTGTCGCAGTAGCGGCAGCACGGCAGGGAAGAACGGCAACGACGGAGGAGGTGCCCCATGGGAGTCCTGAAGAAGTTCGAGCAGCGTCTCGAAGGTCTGGTCAACGGCACCTTCGCCAAGGTGTTCAAGTCCGAGGTCCAGCCCGTGGAGATCGCCGGAGCGCTCCAGCGGGAGTGCGACAACAACGCCACCATCTGGAACCGGGACCGGACCGTCGTCCCCAACGACTTCATCGTGGAACTGAGCGCCCCGGACTTCGAGCGGCTCAGCCCCTACTCGGGCCAGCTCGGCGACGAGCTGGCCGGCATGGTGCGCGACTACGCCAAGCAGCAGCGCTACACCTTCATGGGCCCGATCAAGGTCAACCTGGAGAAGGCGGACGACCTGGACACCGGCCTGTACCGGGTCCGCAGCCGTACCCTCGCCTCCTCCAGCGACCAGCAGGGTCCGGCGCCCTCGGCGGCCGGGCGGCCCGGCACCGGCGCCGCTCCGGGCGGCTACGGCTACCCGCAGCCCGCCATGCCCGCGGCAGCGCCCCCCATGCCCTCGGCGCCGCCACCCGGCGCCCGTCCCGGCGGCTACGGCTACCCGCAGCCCGCGGGCCGGCGGCCCCCGGCCGCCCCGGCGGGCGGCGGCCGCACCCGCCACTGGATCGAGATCAACGGCACCCGCCATCAGATCTCCCGCCCGACGCTGGTGCTGGGCCGCAGCACCGAAGCCGACGTGCGGATCGACGACCCCGGCGTCTCCCGCCGGCACTGTGAGATCCGGACCGGAACGCCCTCGACGATCCAGGATCTCGGCTCCACCAACGGCATCGTGGTGGACGGGCAGCACACCACCCGCGCTACGCTCCGCGACGGCTCGCGGATCGTCGTGGGCAGCACCACCATCATTTACCGGCAAGCCGAAGGGTGAAGCGGGGGCAATGTCAGAGCTGACCCTCACGGTCATGCGGCTGGGCTTTCTGGCCGTACTGTGGCTGTTCGTGATCGTGGCCGTGCAGGTCATCCGCAGCGACCTGTTCGGTACGCGCGTCACCCAGCGCGGGTCCCGCAGGGACGCCGGGCGCCAGCAGGCCGCCCGGCAGGCCCCGCCGCCGCAACAGCAGCAGCGTCAGCAGCGCGGCCAGCAGAGCGGCGGCCGCCAGCGCCGCAACGCCCCCACCAAGCTGGTGGTGACCGAAGGCACACTGACCGGGACCACGGTCGCGTTGCAGGGCCAGACGATCACCCTGGGCCGGGCGCACGACTCCACGATCGTGCTGGACGACGACTACGCCTCCAGCCGCCATGCCAGGATCTACCCGGACCGCGACGGCCAGTGGATCGTCGAGGACCTGGGCTCCACCAACGGCACGTACCTGGACCGGTCCCGGCTGACGACGCCTACGCCGATCCCGCTGGGCGGGCCGATCCGCATCGGCAAGACCGTCATCGAGCTGCGGAAGTAGTGCTACATCATGAGTGAGCGCGAGCGGAGCGAGCACGCAACGGCGGACCGCGGTGCGGTCTCCGGCGCGCTCCCGACCGGAGGGTGGGCAGGGTGGCTCGACACGACCGGCTGTACCCGGAGCAGCCGACCGGCGAGGTGCGCATGAGTCTGTCACTGCGCTTCGCCGCCGGATCGCACAAGGGCATGATCCGGGAGGGCAACGAGGACTCCGGTTACGCCGGTCCCCGGTTGCTCGCCATCGCCGACGGCATGGGCGGCCAGGCGGCCGGCGAGGTCGCCTCCTCCGAGGTGATCTCCACGCTGGTCACCCTCGACGACGACGTGCCCGGCTCCGACATCCTGACCTCACTCGGTGCCGCCGTGCAGCGCGCCAACGACCAGCTGCGCGCCCTCGTCGAGGAAGATCCGCAGCTGGAGGGCATGGGTACCACGCTCACCGCCCTGCTGTGGACCGGCCAGCGCCTCGGTCTCGTACACGTCGGCGACTCCCGTGCCTACCTCCTGCGGGACGGCGTCCTCACCCAGATCACCCAGGACCACACCTGGGTGCAGCGGCTCGTCGACGAGGGCCGGATCACCGAGGAGGAGGCCACCACCCATCCGCAGCGTTCGCTGCTGATGCGTGCGCTCGGCAGCAGCGAGCACGTCGAACCCGACCTGTCGATCCGCGAGGTCCGGGCCGGCGACCGCTATCTGATCTGCTCCGACGGCCTGTCCGGCGTGGTCTCCCACCAGACGATGGAGGAGACCCTCGCCAGCTACCAGGGCCCGCAGGAGACCGTGCAGGAGCTGATCCAGCTCGCGCTGCGCGGCGGCGGCCCCGACAACATCACCGTCATCATCGCCGACGTCCTCGACCTGGACACCGGTGACACCCCCGCCGCCCAGCTGTCCGACACCCCCGTGGTGGTCGGCGCGGTCGCCGAGAACCAGCTCCACCTGCACGACAACGGGATCATGCAGACCCCGGCGGGCCGCGCCTCCCACCTCGGCCGCCAGGCGCCCGGCCAGGGCGGCGGCGAGTTCGGCCCGCCCGGCAGCGGCGACACCACCGGCTACGCACCGGCCGACGGCTTCGGCGACTACGGCGACGACGACTTCATCAAGCCGCGCAAGGGCCGCAGGTGGCTGAAAAGGTCCCTGTTCGGCGGTCTCGCGCTCGTCGTCATCGGCAGCGGCCTCTACGGCGCCTACCGGTGGACCCAGACCCAGTACTTCGTCGGCGTCAAGGACGAGCACGTCGCGCTGTACCAGGGCATCAGCCAGGACCTGGCCTGGGTGTCGCTGTCGAAGGTGGAGCAGGACCACCCCGAGATCGAACTCAAGTACCTGCCGCCCTACCAGCAGAAGCAGGTGAAGGCCACGATCGCCGAGGGCGGTCTGGGGGACGCCCGGTCGAAGGTCCAGGAGCTGGCGGTGCAGGCTTCCGCCTGCAAGAAGGAGACGGAGCGGCAGACCGTCCAGGGCTCGGGCAACGCCAAGGCGGGCAAGGGTACGAGCGGCGGCACCGCCGGAACCGGCCACACCTCCCTCACGTCCAAGACCTCGCAGTCACCGAACCCGTCGACTTCCCCGGGGACTTCCTCGTCCTCGCCGAAGTCCACGACCACGACCCCGTCCGCGCCCCCCAGCCCCGGCCCCACCCTCTCGGAGGATGAGCAGAAGGTCGTCTCGCTGTGCGGTAAGCAGTAGGCAGCCGTGAGAGGCCCCGTCACACGATGAGCAGTTCTACCAACACGTCGACGCACCACACGTCCACGATCGGTTCCATCGGCGCGCCGAGCCGGCGCAACACCGAGCTGGCGCTGCTGCTGTTCGCCGTCGCCATCCCGGTGTTCGCCTACGCCAACGTCGGCCTCGCCATCAACGACAAGGTGCCGCCGGGCCTGCTCAGCTACGGCTGCGGACTCGGCCTCATCGCGGGCGTCGGCCACCTGGCCGTACGGAAGTTCGCGCCGTACGCCGATCCGCTGCTGCTGCCCCTGGCCACGCTCCTCAACGGCCTCGGACTCGTCGTCATCTGGCGTCTCGACCAGTCGAAGCTGCTGCGGTCCATCAACCAGGCCGGCAACGCGGCGCCCCGCCAGCTGCTGTACACCGCGATGGGCATCGCGCTGTTCATCGTCGTGCTGATCTTCCTCAAGGACCACCGCGTCCTACAGCGCTACACCTACATCTCGATGTTCGGCGCGCTGGTGCTGCTCCTGCTGCCGCTGGTGCCCGGCCTCGGCGCCAACATCTACGGCGCCAAGATCTGGATCAACATCCCCGGCCTGGGCTCCCTCCAGCCCGGCGAGTTCGCGAAGATCGCCCTCGCCATCTTCTTCGCCGGGTACCTGATGGTGAAGCGTGACGCGCTGGCCCTCGCCAGCCGCCGCTTCATGGGCCTCTACCTGCCCCGCGGCCGCGACCTCGGACCCATCCTGGTCGTCTGGGCCATGTCGATCCTCATCCTGGTCTTCGAGACGGACCTCGGCACCTCGCTGCTGTTCTTCGGCATGTTCGTCATCATGCTGTACGTCGCCACCGAGCGGACCAGCTGGATCGTCTTCGGTCTGCTGATGTCCGCGGTGGGCGCCGTCGGTGTCGCGAGCTTCGAACCGCACGTCCAGCAGCGTGTCCAGGCCTGGCTCAACCCGCTGCACGAGTACAAGCTCAGCCAGCAGGGCGTGCTCGGCCACTCCGAGCAGTCGATGCAGGCGCTGTGGGCCTTCGGCTCCGGCGGCACCCTCGGCACCGGCCTCGGCCAGGGCCACTCCGACCTCATCCGGTTCGCCGCCAACTCCGACTTCATCCTGGCCACCTTCGGCGAGGAGCTGGGCCTGGCCGGCCTCATGGCGATCCTGCTGCTCTACGGCCTGATCGTGGAGCGCGGCGTCCGCACCGCCCTCGCCGCCCGCGACCCCTTCGGCAAGCTGCTCGCCGTCGGCCTCTCCGGCGCCTTCGCGCTCCAGGTGTTCGTCGTGGCCGGCGGTGTGATGGGCCTCATCCCGCTGACCGGTATGACGATGCCGTTCCTCGCCTACGGTGGTTCGTCCGTCATCGCGAACTGGGCACTCATCGGCGTGCTGATCCGCATCAGCGACACCGCGCGCCGCCCGGCCCCGGCCCCCGCCACCAATTCCGACGCCGAGATGACCCAGGTGGTCCGCCCGTGAACAAGCCCCTCCGCCGGATCGCGATCTTCTGCGGCCTCCTGGTCCTGACCCTGCTCATCCGTGACAACTGGCTCCAGTACGTCAAGGCCGACAGCCTCAAGGACGACAAGCTCAACCGGCGCGTCACCATCGCCCGCTACTCCACCCCGCGCGGGGACATCATCGTCGACGGCAATCCCATCACCGGGTCCAAGACGACCAGTACGAGCGGTATCAACGACCTCAAGTACAAGCGCACCTACAAGGACGGCCCGATGTGGTCGCCGGTCACCGGGTTCGCCTCCCAGTCCTTCGGCGCCAACCAGTTGGAGTCCATCGAGGACGGCATCCTCACCGGCAACGACGACCGGCTGTTCTTCCGCAACACCCTCGACATGATCACCGGGAAGCCGAAGCAGGGCGGCAACGTCGTCACCACGCTCAGCGAAGCCGCGCAGAAGGCCGCGTACAACGGCCTGAAGGCCCAGGGCGGCAAGGGCGCGGTCGTCGCCCTCGACCCGTCCACCGGCAAGATCCTGGCGCTGGCCTCCTACCCGTCGTACGACCCGTCGTCGTTCGCCGGGAACTCGACGGAGACCGACGCCAAGACGTGGAGCAAGCTGCTGAAGGACCCGAACAACCCGATGACGAACCGGGCGCTGCGCGAGACCTACCCGCCGGGTTCCACGTTCAAGGTGGTCACCGCGGCGGCGGCGCTGGAGAACGGCCTGTACAAGTCGGCCGACGAGAACACCGACTCGCCGCTGCCGTGGATCATGCCGGGTACGACCCTGCCGCTGAAGAACGAGGGCAACCTCCCCTGCAAGGACGCCTCCATGCGCCTCGCCCTGGAAGTGTCCTGCAACAGCGTCTTCGGCAAGATCGGCGCCGACCTCGGCAACGAGAAGATGCTGCAGGAAGCGGAGAAGTTCGGCTTCAACGCCGAGCAGTTCACCCCGGTCCGCTCCAACGCCTCCGTGTTCGACGACAACATGAACCCGTCGCAGACCGCGCAGTCCTCGATCGGCCAGTACAACACCGCCGCCACCCCGCTGCAGATGGCCATGGTCGCCTCGGCGGTCGCCAACGACGGCAAGCTGATGAAGCCCTACATGGTCGACAAGCTCCAGTCGTCGAACCTGGACACCATCGAGCAGACCAAGCCCGAGGAGCTGAGCCAGCCGCTGTCCTCCGACAACGCGCAGATCCTCCAGTCGATGATGGAGACGGTCGTCAAGACCGGTACCGGTAAGAACGCGCAGATCTCCGGCGTCACCGTGGGCGGCAAGACCGGTACCGCCCAGCACGGTGTCGACAACAGCGAGAAGCCGTACGCCTGGTTCGTCTCGTACGCCAAACTCCCCGACGGCAGCTCGCCGGTCGCCGTGGCCGTGGTGGTCGAGGACGAAGCCGCCAGCCGCGACGACATCTCCGGTGGCGGTCTCGCCGCGCCGATCGCCAAGAACGTCATGGAGGCGGTCATCAACTCCAAGCAGTGACCGCCGTCACATCCCCTTCACATCGGCGCACGGTGCGATACCGGTCCTGTATCGGGTTACGGGCTTGGCCAGGTCACACAGAGCGAGCCGGGTACGGTAGGCCCGGACGGCAGCCTCCGGCCGCGCACACCGCGCCGGCCGGGACCGACGGAGAGGGCTGGTAGGTAGCTATGGAAGAGCCGCGTCGCCTCGGCGGCCGGTACGAGCTGGGCCAGGTGCTCGGCCGTGGTGGCATGGCGGAGGTCTACCTCGCGCATGACACCCGGCTCGGCCGCACCGTGGCGGTGAAGACGCTGCGCGCCGACCTCGCGCGCGACCCGTCCTTCCAGGCCCGGTTCCGCCGGGAGGCCCAGTCCGCCGCCTCGCTCAACCATCCCGCGATCGTGGCGGTCTACGACACGGGCGAGGACTACATCGACGGGGTCTCGATCCCGTACATCGTCATGGAGTACGTCGACGGCTCCACGCTCCGTGAGCTGCTGCACAGCGGCCGCAAGCTGCTGCCGGAGCGTGCGATGGAGATGACCGTCGGCATCCTCCAGGGCCTGGAGTACGCGCACCGCAGCGGCATCGTCCACCGTGACATCAAGCCCGCCAACGTGATGCTGACCCGCAACGGCCAGGTCAAGGTCATGGACTTCGGCATCGCCCGCGCCATGGGCGATGCCGGCATGACGATGACGCAGACCGCGGCGGTCATCGGCACCGCGCAGTACCTCTCGCCGGAGCAGGCCAAGGGCGAGCAGGTCGACGCCCGCTCCGACCTGTACTCGACGGGCTGCCTCCTCTACGAGCTGCTGACGGTACGCCCGCCGTTCGTCGGCGACTCCCCGGTCGCGGTCGCCTACCAGCACGTCCGCGAGGAACCGCAGGCGCCGTCGGTCTTCGACCCCGAGATCACGCCCGAGATGGACGCGATCGTGCTGCGCGCGCTGGTCAAGGACCCGAACTACCGCTACCAGTCCGCGGACGAGATGCGCGCGGACATCGAGGCGTGCCTCGACGGCCAGCCGGTCGCGGCGACGGCGGCGATGGGCGCGGTCGGCTACGGCGGCTACCCGGACGACCAGCCCACGACCGCGCTGCGCGCGGACGGCGGGGCACCGGCGACGACGATGCTGCCGCCGATGAACCCGGACGACGGCGGCTACGGCTACGACGAGCGACCCGACCGGCGCCGCCAGCCGCAGAAGAAGAACCACACCTCGACGATCCTCCTGGTGGTCGCGGGCATCCTGGTCCTCGTCGGCGCGATCCTGATCGGGAAGTACCTGGTCAGCGGGGACGGCGACGTGGGCGGCGGCAAGATCCCCACCCCGCACTTCGTCGGCGAGACCGAGAAGAACGCCCGGAAGATGGCCGACAACGTCGGCCTGTCCGTGACCACGACCAGCAAGACCTGCGAGAACCAGCCGAAGGGCAATGTCTGCTCGCAGGACCCGGTCGCCTCGACGGAGATCAAGAAGGGTGAGACCGTCACCCTGGTGATCTCGACCGGCGCCCCGAAGGTCACGGTGCCGGACGTGCGGGGCGTGGCCTACGACGAGGCGAAGTCCCAGCTTGAGGAGAAGGGCTTCAAGGTCGAGCAGAAGACCCAGGAGTCCGACCGGACCCCCGACGTCGTCATAAGCCAGGACCCCGAGGGCGGCACGGACAAGCAGAAGGGCACCGTGATCACGCTGACGGTCGCCAAGGCACCGGAGACGGTGGCCGTGCCGGACGTGCGGAATCAGACCTGTGAGGCCGCCCAGAAGCAGTTGCAGGACAACCAGCTGACGCCGGGCTCCTGCACCGAGGTGGACACCACCGACCCGAACATGGTCGGCAAGGTCGTCCAGACCAACCCCGCGGCGGGACAGCAGGTCAAGAAGGGCGCCTCGGTCGAGATCCAGATCGGCAAGGCGGCCCAGCAGACGACGGTTCCGGAGGTCCGCGGCGGGACGGTGGCGCAGGCCAAGCAGACGCTGAACGCCGCCGGCTTCACCAACATCCAGTTCGCGAACGGCAGCGACCAGAGTGACGGTGCGCTCGTCACCGGCGTGAGCCCGAACCCGGGCTCGCCGGTCGGCGATCCCGGCGGCACCGTGATCACGCTGACGACCGCGGGCGGCAACGGAAACGGCAACGGCGGCAACGGCAACGGCGGCTTCTGGGGCATGGGGCAAGGCTGATCCGCCCCTGACGCCGCAACGGCTCGTGGCCCCTGCCGGGACTTCCCGGCGGGGGCCCACGCCTTTTCCCGGCCTGGAACGGCAGCGGCGGCTTGAGCGCTGGAGAGGACCGGCCTGCCGTCAGCGTCACGGCGGCCGTGACGGGCGTGAACGCAGCGGCCGGCCCTCAGAGCCGCCCGCCCTCAGAGCGACCCGGCGCTCAAAGCGGCCCGGCGCTCAGCGCAGTTCCTTCGGTGGTGTCCGCTTGCTGTCGACCTTGTCCACGCGGACCAGTTCGCCCCAGACCACGTAGCGGTACTGGCTCGTGTAGACCGGGGTGCAGGTCGTCAGGGTGATGTAGTGGCCGGGCTTCTTCTTGCCGGACTCCTCGGGGACCTGGTCGAGTACCTCGACGTTGTACTTCGAGGTCTCGGGGAGGACGGCGTACGTCCGGTAGACGTACCAGTCGTCCTTCGTCTCGAAGACGATCGGGTCGCCCTTCTTCATCCTGTCGATGTTGTGGAACTTGGCGCCGTGGCCGTCGCGGTGGGCGGCGAGGGTGAAGTTGCCCGGCTTGCCGGTCATGGGGAGCGCGGCCTTGGCCGGGTCGGTGTAGTAACCCGCCACGCCGTCGTTCAGGACCTCCGTCGACGTGCCCTTCTCGACCAGCACCTCCCCGTTCTTCATCGCGGGCACGTGCAGGAAGCCGATGCCGTCCTTGGTGTCCAGCGCACCGGGTCCGGTGTCCTTGGTCCAGTGCTCGCGGACCTTGTCGGACTGTTTGCCGGCCGCGCGGTCGGCGACGACGTTCGTCCACCACAGGGAGTAGGCGACGAACAGGGCGAGCACCAGGCCCGCGGTGATGAGGAGTTCACCGAAGACGCTGATCGCCAGGGCGATCCGTCCCGTCCTCCGGCGTCCCGGCTCCGGCACCGGCCCGGGTGCGGACATCTGGTCCTGGGTGTCGTCGGCGGTCGCTGACACAGTTCATCTGTCCTTTACTGGACGAGTGCATCCGGCTTGCCCTTGCTGCGCGGCCGTTCCTCGACCATCTTGCCCCAGACGATCAACCGGTACTTGCTGGTGAACTCCGGCGTACAGGTGGTCAGGGTGATGTAGCGGCCCGGCGCGGTGAGACCCGACCCGTTCGGTATCGGGTTCAGCACGCTCGTGTTCGACGGCGACGTCACCGGCAGGGTCGACGCCACCTTGTACACGAAGTACTCCTCCTGCGTCTCGACCACGACCTCGTCACCGGGCTTGAGCTTGTTGATGTACCTGAACGGTTCGCCGTGGGTGTTGCGGTGGCCCGCGAGCCCGAAGTTGCCGGTCTTGTCGGACGGCATCGCGGTCTTCAGCGGTTCCTCGGAGTAGTGCCCGACCATGCCCTTGTCGAGGACCTTCTTGTTGCTGACGCCCTCGGCGATCGGGACCACGACGTCCAGTTTCGGGATGTGCAGGATGGCGAAGCCCTGACCCGGCGCGAACACCCCCGGTGCCCGCTTGCCGCTCTCCCAGTCCTGCTGGAGGTTGTCGGCCTCCTTGCCGGCCTGTGCGTGCGCCCGGACGTTCGTCCACCACAGCTGGTAGCTGACGAACAGCAGCATCAGCACACCGGTGGTGATGAACGCCTCGCCTATCACCCGGCTCGCGACCACGGCCGGGCTCGGTCTGCGCAGCCGGGCCTGCCGCCGGGCCTCGACCCGGGACAGCGGCGCCCTGGGCTCGTCCCCCTGCGGCGCCGGCTCGGCCGCTCTGGCACCGCCGCCGTGACGCCCGCCGCGCCGCTTGGCGGCCTTTCTGCGGGCCGCGCGGCCGCCCGGCTCGGGTCCGGTGGCCGATGGGCCGGGAAAGGCGCCAGAAGGCGATCCAGCGGCGGTCGTGGACCCGTCGGCGGCCGAGGGGGGAGGCGGTATACGCAGCGCGACCGTCTCGTCGTCGGCGGGGGGCAGGTACGGCTCGCCGGCCGGGAGCGGGTCCGGCTCGTCGACCGGAGGCAGGTGCGGTGCTTCCCGCTCGCCTTGATCGCGCCGGTCCGCGGGAGCGCCGGAAACCTCGTACGACTGATCCCCGTACGAGGCATCGGTCTCCCGCTCCGGGCGCAGCGCGGTCACGCCGTGGCCCTGCCCACCACCGGGGCGAGCCCCGCCGACCTCGCCACCGCGCCCTGGTCCCCGCACTCCACCAGCCAGTTGGCCAGCATCCGGTGGCCGTGCTCGGTCAGCACCGACTCGGGGTGGAACTGCACGCCCTCGACGGGCAGTTCCCGGTGCCGCAGGCCCATGATGATGCCGTCGTGGGTGCGGGCCGTGACCTCCAGCTCCGGCGGGACGGTGGCCGGGTCGGCGGCCAGCGAGTGGTACCGGGTCGCCGTGAAGGGGGAGGGCAGCCCGGCGAAGACTCCCTTGCCCCCGTGCTCGACCGGCGAGGTCTTGCCGTGCAGCAGTTCGGGCGCGCGGTCCACGACACCGCCGTACGCCACCTGCATCGACTGCATGCCGAGACAGACGCCGAAGACCGGGACGCCGGTGGCGGCGCAGTGCCGGACCATCTCGACGCAGACCCCGGCGTCCTCGGGGGTGCCGGGGCCGGGCGACAGCAGGACGCCGTCGAATCCTCCCCCGCTCCCGGCCGAACCGAAGCGGGAGGTGCCCCCGGGGACGTGTGCCGTCGACACCTCGTCGTTGCGCAGCACCTCGCACTCGGCGCCCAGTTGGTACAGGTACTGGACCAGGTTGAAGACGAAGCTGTCGTAGTTGTCGACGACGAGAATCCGCGCACTCACTGGTTGTCCACCGTCACATCGTTGAAGGGCAGCAGCGGTTCGGCCCAGGGAAAGACGTACTGGAACAAGACGTAGACCACGGCCACGACCAACACGAGGGAGATCATCGCCTTCACCCACGCGTTGCCCGGCAGATGCCGCCAGATCCAGCCGTACATGCCGCCCCTTCCGTAGCGCCACGGCACCAGACTCACGCCGTACGCCACCAGACTAACGGCGCAGCGCCTTCGGTTTGCCTGCCTCCACAGGCTGTGTGGAGTCCAAGTGCGCCCAGACGATCAACCGGTGGCTGTGGCCCCATTCGGGATCACACGTGGTCAGCGTCAGATAGTGGCCCGGACGAGAGTATCCGGACATACGTGGCACCGGGTCGATCACCGCGACATCGGTCGGAACTGTTTTGTAGGGGCCTTTGTCGATCCGATAGGTGAACCAAGTGGTCCCGTCCGTGAGCACCACCGCGTCCCCGCGCCGCAGCTCGGGGAAGTCCTTGAACGGATCTCCGTAGGTGCGCCGGTGCCCGGCGACCGAGAAGTTGCCCGTCCCGCCGAGCTGAGCGGTGCTCGCGTAGTGGCCCAGTCCTTCCTTCAGGACGTCCGTGCCGGTGCCCTCCAGCACCGGCTTGTTCCACGTGAAACCGAACCGCGGGATGTACATGATCGCGAAAGCCCTGCCGTCGCGGTACGGGGCGGTGCTCGTGGCGGTTCCGGGGTCCGCCGGCTCGTGCACGGCGCCCTGCGACCACTGCTGCTGGAGCCGGTCGATCTGGTCGCTCATGGCGCTGTCGGCCTTCACCCCGGTCCAGAACAGCACGTACGCGACGAAGAGAACGATCAAGGCGCCGACGGTGATGCACAGCTCGCTGACGGTTCTCACGATCACGCGCACCGGCAGCTCCTGTACGGACGCCCTCGGGTACTGATCGACGGGCCTCTACTCGACGGGTTTCGCGTAGTGCAGATCCACTGTGCCCGAGTAACCCGGCAGAGTCACCGCCCCGTCGTCGGTGACTTTCCAGCCGAGGCCGTAGACGTTGACGTACACCAGGTAGTTCTGGATGGCCGGGGAATCGGTGAGCGCCTTGCGCAGCTTCGCCCGATCGCCCACCGCCGTGATCTTGTACGGCGGTGAGTAGACGCGGCCCTGGAGGATCAGCGTGTTGCCCACGCAGCGCACGGCGCTGGTGGCGATCAGCCGCTGGTCCATGACCTTGATGCCTTCGGCGCCGCCCTGCCACAGGGCGTTCACCACGGCTTGCAGGTCCTGCTGGTGGATGACGAGGTAGTCCGGCTGCGGCTCCGGGTAGCCGGGGAGCCTGGCGGTGGCGTTGGGCGGGGCGTCGTTGAGCGTCACCGTGACCGCCTTGCCGGTGAGCTTCTGGGTGCCCGTGTCCTTCTCCAGCCCGGAGAGCCGCTGATCCTGCGCCTTGCTGCTGCCGTCGCGCTCGGCCAGCGCCTCGATCTCGTCGTGCGCTCCCGCGTTGGACTCGTCCAGTTCCTTGTTCTTGCGGCTGCGCTCCTGGATCAGGTCGGACAGCTTCAGCAGGGAGGTGTCCGTGCGGATGTCCGTGCCCTTGGCCGTGTTGAAGCTGGTGAAGAAGATGAGCCCGGCCAGGGCGAACACGCCCACCGTGAGGATCCGCACCGGCCGCAGGCGCGGCGAGCCGGCCTGCCGATCCGCGCGGACCTGCGGGGAACCCGTTGATCTCCTCCCTGGGGAGTCGGCAGAATTGCTCAACGTACCCTTATCTCCTTCGGCGCCGCGGAACCACTACGCTAACGGACGCCCGGGGGAGTACTCAGCGTCCCCTTGTACGCTGCTCCGGAGCCCGATCCAGTTACCTGCGCGGCCACGCAGCGCATCGACAGGAGAGACCCTCGTGCCGAAGTCACGTATCCGCAAGAAGGCCGACTACACGCCGCCACCGGCGAGGCAGGCGGCGGCTATCAAGCTGAACAACCGCGCGTGGGTGGCACCCGTGATGCTGGCCATGTTCCTCATCGGTCTGGCCTGGATCGTCGTCTTCTACGTGACCGACGGGTCGCTGCCGATCGATTCCCTGGACAACTGGAACATCGTGGTCGGCTTCGCGTTCATCGCGGCCGGGTTCGGCGTCTCCACCCAGTGGAAGTAAGAGCCGCGCTCCGGTGAACACGGCTCTACCCAGGGCTATCCACTGAGTTATCCACAGGCCCGGGGTCGACATCCACACCCCCTGGGGAAAAGGTCTGAAGATCTGTGGATAACCCACTGGGTGTTGACGCCGGTGTGACTGACCTACTGGTCGCCGCAAACTTGTTCGCCCCCCGTCCGACCTGGGAAAACGCACCCGGGCGGCGGGGGGCTCACTTGTTCCGCACACTGTGCACAGGATTCGACACGGGCTGTGGACAACGGTTCGGTATCAGCTGCACCAAGGCGGCGCGTTCACCTGGAGCGGTCCGCCCTGGTCATGTGAGCTGCGTCGTTCTGACGACGGTCATGACCACGACGACCACCAGCACCAGGGCACAGACGCCGTACTGGATCAGCGCCCGGTTCTTCCGCGGGGCGTGCACCATCGCGTAACCGGTGATGACGCCGGCCACCAGGCCACCGATGTGCGCCTGCCAGGCGATGTTGAAGCCGGGGCTGAAGGTGAAGATCAGGTTGATCACCAGCAGGGCGATGACCGGGCGCATGTCGTAGTTGAGCCGGCGCAGCAGGACGGCGGTGGCGCCGAACAGTCCGAAGATCGCCCCGGAGGCACCCAGCGAGGGCTGGTTGGGCGCGGCGAGGAGATAGCTGAGGGCACTGCCGGCCAGTCCGGAGACGAAGTAGAGCGCCACATAGCGGGCCCGGCCGAGGGCCGCTTCCAGCGGGCCGCCGATCCACCACAGGCTGAGCATGTTGAACAGGATGTGGACGACGCTCGCGTGCAGGAACATCGCGGTCAGCAGGCGGTAGTACTGGCCTTCCGCGATGCCTTCGACCGAGCCGAGGACCGGGACGTACGCCTGGCCGATCAGCTCCAGCCGGTTGGTGAAGCTGTCGCCGACCGCCTGCTGGACCAGGAAGAGGGCCAGGTTGAGGCCGATCAGGACCTTGGTGATCAGCCGGGGATCGGACGTCACGGTGCCGCCCGCGATGGTGCGGGGCCGGGCAGCGGCGGCCGGGGGCTGTCCGGTGCCGGAACCGCCACGGACACAGTCGGGGCACTGGAAGCCCACGGAGGCACTGACCATGCATTCCGGGCAGATCGGGCGCTCGCAGCGGGTGCAGCGGATACCGGTCTCGCGGTCCGGATGCCGGTAGCACACGGGCAGGCTCTGGGCGTCCTGCGCGCGGCCTGTGGCCTGGTCCATGGGGTCCCCTCGGTCGGTTTCGGGCACTGCACCGCCCCGCCCATCCTTACGGACGAGCGGGGCGTTTGGTTCCCTGCGGCAGAACCGGAGCGCCTGCGCGCGGACCGGTGGCGGCGAAACGGCGCGGCTCAGCCCTGGCGCTTCTCGACGACGACCGATTCCAGGACGACGTCGTTGACCGGCCGGTCGTTGGGGCGGCTGGTGGGGGTACCGGCGATGGCGTCCACGACCTTCTGGCTGGCCGGGTCGGTGATCTCGCCGAAGATGGTGTGCTTCCGGTTCAGCCAGGTGGTCGGCTGGACCGTGATGAAGAACTGCGAGCCGTTGGTGCCGGGGCCGGCGTTGGCCATGGCCAGCAGGTACGGCTTGTTGAAGGACAGGTCCGGGTGGAACTCGTCCTCGAACTCGTAGCCGGGGCCGCCGATGCCGGTTCCGAGCGGGTCGCCGCCCTGGATCATGAAGCCGCTGATGACCCGGTGGAAGATCGTGCCGTCGTAGAGCCGGTCCTTGCCCTTCACGCCGGTCTTCGGGTGCTCCCACTCCCGCTCGCCCTGGGCGAGTTCGACGAAGTTCCTGACCGTCTTGGGCGCGTGGTTCGGAAAGAGCCGGACCTCGATGTCGCCGCGGTTGGTCTTCAGGGTGGCGTAAAGCTGCTCGGCCACGATCTGCCTTCCGTTGTTTCCTGTGACTCTCCGATCCTCGCACGGCTCGGCTCGCACGTCGCCCGGCGGTGGTGTGCGGGCGGGCATCTCCACGAATCGCTTGCGGAAACCGGCTCCCGTCCGCTCGGACCCGAGGCGCATGCGGCAGCGATCCGTGGCATCGTCGACGACAAGTTCCCCTTCAGTGGAACCTGTGCTTCGTGCGCTCTGCTCCTGATCGAGCGGACCGGCACCCGTATGCCCGCCCCGCATGCTTCGGGGCGCGCGGGCAGGCATGATCCTGAAAAGGGTGGAAAGTCGAAATACCGTACGCCACCGAGAAGGAGGATCCCGTGACCCGCATCGACAGCGTGCGCGCCGCGACCGGCTCGGCAAAGGACAGCGTGCTGCACGCCGCGGAAGTGGTGGCGCCCTACGCCGACACAGCCATGGACCGTGCCGCGCACTACGCACAGGAGGCGCGCGTACGGCTGGCGCCCGTGATGTCGCAGGCCGCCGGACAGGCCCGCGTCCAGTACGGCGCCCGGCTCGCTCCGCGTCTGGAACTGGCGCGGGCCCATGTGCCGCCGAAGATGGACCAGGCGGCGCATGACGCAGCCGTACGCACCCGCCGGGCGGCCCGGCAGGCCGCCGAGTACTCACGGCCGCGGATCGAGCAGGCCGTGGCCGCGGCCGGACCGGTCCGTGACGAGGCCGCCGCACGGAGTGCCGCCGCGCTCGCCGCGCTGCGTGGCCAGGTCTCGCCCCAGGAGATCCAGAAGCTGGTCCGCAAGCACGAGCGGCGAGCGAAGGCCGGCCGGACGGCGAAGGTGCTGGCCGTGGCCGGCGTGCTGGTCGGCGCCGTCGTCGCCGCCTGGAAGTGGTGGGACAGCCAGACCAACCCCGACTGGCTGGTCGAACCGCCCGCCGCGACGGATGTGTCCGAGGCCCATCGGCTGCATTCGGTGGACGGCAGCCCCGACGCCTCCCTGGACCCCGAGGTTCGGGCGAAGCAGGCCGAGGAGCAGTCCCGCAGGGACGACGACCAGCGCTGACGGCCCGGACGTCCGAACGCCCGGCGTCCGGTGTGGCGCCGTACGGCGGGAGATCAGCCTTCTAGGTCTCCCGCCCGTCGCCGTGTGCCACGGGGGTCTCCTGTGCCCGTCGCGGGTGGCGCCTGTCGCTCCTTGCGCTGCCCGTGCGCGTTGCGGGTGTCCCCTGCCTTTGGACGGCCGCTGCCCTCGGACGCCGGCGGGTCCGTGTTTCACGTGAAACATCGGGTGGTCGACATCGGGTGGTCGACGTCGGGTGGTCGACATCGGGTGGTCAGGCCCGCCGGCGGGCGTCCTCCAGGTAGTGGAGGACGGCGGCCACCCGCCGGTCCACCCGATCGGTGGGGGCGAGGTCGAGCTTGGCGAAGATGCTGCGGATGTGCTTGTGGACGGCCCCTTCGGTGACCACGAGCCGCTCGGCGATGGCGCCGTTGCCCAGCCCCTCGGCCATCAGGGCGAGCACCTCCCGTTCGCGGGGGCTGAGCCGTTCCAGCCGGGTGTCCTGACGGGACCGGGTGAACAACTGGGCCACGACCTCGGGGTCGATGGCGGTGCCGCCGTCGGCCACCCGTCCGAGCGCGTCCAGGAATTCCTCGACGCGCCCCACGCGCTCCTTCAGCAGATAGCCGAGGCCGCCCACGCCTCCGGTGAGCAGTTCGGTGGCGAAGGACTGCTCGACGTAGGCGGACAGGACGAGGACGGCGAGGCCGGGCCGCCTGCGCCGGGCCTCGACGGCCGCGCGGATGCCTTCGTCGGTGTGGGTGGGCGGCATCCGGACGTCGAGGATGGCGATGTCGGGCTCGTGCCGGTCGATGGCGTCCAGCACGTCCTCGGGGTTGTCCGCGGTGGCCACCACGTCGAGGGACTCCGCCCGCAGCAGGAGGGCGAGTCCCTCGCGCAGCAACGGGTCGTCCTCGGCTATCACGATCCGCACGTCACGCTCCACAGGTCACTGTCCGTCCGGCACGTTCCACAGGTCTCTGTCCGCTCTGCCACCGGTGCCGGTGAGCCGGCCGGGCTCACCGGTCTCTGCCGCCACTGCCGGCCTCCGCCTGTCGCGGCTGACCGGTCTTCCCCGCCGCTCCGGTCCGTCTGTCGCGGCTGACAGTCTTCCCCGCCGCTGCGATCCGCCTGTCGAGGCCGACCCGACCGGCTCTCTGCCCGCGGGCGCCGTCCGTACGGCACTTGCCGCGTGACAGGGGCCGACGGTCAGGATCCGACGGGCAGATCCGCTTCGAGGACGGTGGGTCCGCCCGGCGGGCTGGCCACGGTGAGCGTACCGTCGTGCGCGGCGATGCGACGGCGGATGCCGGTGAGCCCGGAGCCGCGCTCCTCGTCCGCGCCGCCGCGGCCGTCGTCCTCGATCCGCAGGAACAGCCGCCCGCCCCGGCCACGCACCGTCACCGCCGCCGTGGTGGCACCGCTGTGCTTGGCGATGTTGGTCAGCGCCTCGGCCACGACGAAATAGGCGGTGGCCTCCACGGACGCGGCGCATCGCTGTGGCGCCTCGACATCGACGCGGCAGGGCACGGCACAGTTCGCGGCGAGGCCGGACAGCGCGCCCGCGAGTCCGCGGTCGGCGAGCACCGGCGGCAGGATGCTCCGGGAGACCGTGCGCAACTCCGCGAGCGCCTGTTCGGCGGCGGTCTGGGCACGTTCCAGCAGTTCCTCGGCGCCGGAGGGGTCACGGGCCACCATCCGGCGGGCGGCGCCGAGCAGGACGGTCACGGTGACGATCCGGTTCTGGGTGCCGTCGTGCAACGAGCGCTCGATGCGGCGCAGTTCGGTGGCGTGGGCGTCCAGGGCGGCGGCGCGGGTGGCGGTCAGCTCGGCGACGCGCAGCGAGAGGTCGGTGTCCGGGCCGACGGCGAGCAGGCCCCGGCCGGGCCGGGCCTGGAGCCGGGCCATCGCGGGCGTCAGGCACAGGATGATGGCGGCCCAGGCCACCCCCAGGAGGGCCACGGAGGCCGCTGCCGTCCAGGAGTGGGCGACGCCGAATCCGAGCGAGGTGCTGGTGGCGTCGCTGGGCGCGAACCGCCACCAGATCGGGAAGCTGGCGTCCCGGACGGCCGCGATCGGCAGCAGGACTGCGGCCAGGCCCAGCAGCAGACCCAGGGTGGCGTGCCGGACCAGCCAGCGCAGTTCGCGGCGGGTGGTGGGGTCTGCGAGCGCGGCGCGCAGTCCGGTGGGGGACGCGTCGGGTGCGACGATCTCCGGACCCCAGCGGTTCAGCCGCTCGCGTTCCCGGCGGGCGAGCTTGTGCAGGGCGCGCAGCGCGAGGGGGGCGAGCAGCAGCCCCACACCGGCGGGCACGGTGACCGCGCTGAGCACGGTCCACAGCAGGACGGCCAGCGCGAGCAGTGCCGTGCCGAGTCCTCCGGCGAGCTGCTGGACCGCGGCGAGGGCGGCGAGGGCGGTCCGTACGGTGATCTCTCTGAGGGGCCGCGCGGACCGGGTCGCCCGGTCGGGCCGGCCGGGCGCTCCGGCCGTGGCTCCGACTGTGGCCTCCGGTGTGGTGGTGCGGTCCGTACTCATTCCTGCCTCCCCGGTGACCACCCGTGTCCGTCTCCCGGGTCGCCGCCGACCCTACGACGGGAGCCGGGCCGGCGGCGGGTTCCCAGGCGGAAAGTACAGTGTGCTGTACCTCCGACCGGGCTGCGCACGGGATCGGCCCGGGGGCCCTCGCTCCGTAGCGTCCTGAAGTGACGGAAAGCCGCCGAGCGAGCCCCCTGGAGGAGCCCCGGATGCCGGACAACGACCCCTATCGCCTCACCGCCGCCCCCGCCCGGGAGGGCGGCCCGCGCCCCGGGTCACCGCGGGTCGGCCGCACCGTGCTGTGGCTGCTGCTGGTGCTGAGTGCCGCCGCCAACACGGTGACCTCGGTGGCCGGTGTCACCACCGCCGTGAGCCTGGCGTGCGGCCTGGTCACCGTGGCCAGCGTCATCGGCCTCGTGGTGCTGCGGCTGCGGGGTCGGCGATGACCACCACGACCGATCCCGCCGTCCGTGCCACGCCGGTCGTCCCCGCCATCGCGCTGGAGCACGTGACCAAGACGTACGACGGCGGCGTGCGCGCCCTCGACGACGTCTCGCTGACCGTCGGACACGGCACGTTCCTCGCCGTGATGGGGCCGTCGGGCTCCGGCAAGAGCACGCTGATGCACTGTGCCGCCGGGCTGGACACCCCGACCACGGGCAGCGTCCGTATCGCCGGCCGCGAAACAGCCGGGCTCAACGAGACCCGTCGCACCGAGCTGCGCCGTGAGCGCGTCGGTTTCGTGTTCCAGGCGTACAACCTCATCCCCTCACTGAGCGTCGAGGACAACATCACGCTGCCGTTGCGGCTGGCCGGCCGGCGTCCCGACCGGGACTGGCTGCGGGTCCTGGTGGAGCGGGTCGGGCTGGCCGACCGGCTCGGACACCGCCCGGCCGAACTCTCCGGCGGCCAGCAGCAGCGGGCCGCCGTGGTGCGGGCGCTCGCGGCCCGGCCCGCCGTGGTCTTCGCGGACGAGCCGACCGGGGCGCTCGACCTGCGCAGTGCCCACCAGGTGCTGGACCTGCTGCGCGAACTGGTCGACGACCTGGGGCAGACGGTCGTGATGGTCACCCACGACCCGGCGGCCGCGGCCCGCGCGCACCGGGCGCTGGTGATGGCCGACGGCCGGGTGGTCGACGCCCTGGACGCACCCACCGCCCCCGGACTCGCCGACCGTCTCGTCGCGTTGGGAGAGCGCTAGCCATGCTGCACCTCGCGGTCCGAATGGCCGCCCACCGCATCGCCGCCCTGCTGGCCGTGGCGTGCGCCGTGCTGGGCGGCGCGGCGCTGGTCACCACCACGGGCGTACTGGCCGAGACCGGTCTGCGCTCCCATCTGCCCCCGGGCCGGCTCGCGGGCGCGGACCTGGTGGTCGGCGCCGACCAGGAGTTCCACCCCGAGGGGGACCTGCCGATCGCGCTGCCCGAACGGGCCAGGGTCCCGGCCGCGCTGGTGGACCGGCTGGCCGTGCTGCCGGATGTGTCGGCGGTGGTCGGGGACGTCGGTTTCCCCGTTTCGCTCGTCGGCCCCCACGGCGGCGTCGTGCCGGCCGCGGACCCCGGTCCGGCCGGGCACGGCTGGTCCTCGACCCGGCTGCTCGCGACGGCGCGGGTCGAGGGCCGGGCGCCCACCGGTTCCGGTGAGATCGCGTTGTCCGCCGAGCTGGCCGGTGCGGCCGGGGTCGGCGTCGGCGACCCGGTGCGGGTGCTGGCCGGTGACCGGCCCGCCACCGCCTACCGGGTCTCCGCGGTGGTGACCGCGCCGGACGCCGGTGTCTACGTCGCCGACGCCACGGCCGTACGCCTGGCGGGCCGTGCGGGGACGGTCGACCTGGTCGGTCTGACGACGCGGCCGGGGGCGCGCGACCGGGTCGCCGACGCGGTGCGCGAGCGGGTCGCGGGCAGCGGGCTGAAGGTCCGTACCGGTGCGGACGTGGGCATGGCCGTGTCACCGGGCGCGGACGCGTCGCGCTCGCTGCTGATCGTGCTCGCGGGTTCGCTCGCCGGGATCGTGCTGCTGGTCACCGGGTTCGTCACGGCGGGCGCGCTGGGCGTGTGCATCGCCGGGCAGCGCCGTGACCTGGCGCTGATGCGGGCGGTCGGGGCGACCCCGAAGCAGATCCGGCGGCTCGCGGCCGGTCAGTCGACGCTGGTCGCGGCCGTGGCGCTGGTGCCCGGTGTGGCTCTCGGCTATCTGCTGGCCGGACAGTTCCGGCAGTTGCTGGCCGACCGGGGAGTGCTCTCCGCGGACCTGCCGCTGGCCGTCGGCCCGCTGCCCGCCGTGGCGACGCTGCTGCTGATGCTCGGGGTCGTCGGGCTCTCCGCGCGGGCCGCGGCCTGGCGGACCTCGCGGATGGCGGCGACGGAGGCGGTCGCCGAGTCGCGCAGCGAGCCGCGCCGGCCCTCGCGGGCGCGGACCAACGCCGGTCTGCTGCTGATCGTCGGCGCGGGCGTCATGTCGGTGGTGCCGCTGCTCGCGCGAACGATGGTCGGGGCCACGGCCACCTCGCTCGCGGGCATCGTCTCGGCGATCGGTCTGGCCCTGGCCGGGCCGGCCCTGGTCGCACGGGCCGGGTCGGCGGCGGTACGGCGGCTGGGGCCCGGCACCGCCGCGCCCACCTGGCTGGCGCTGGCCAACATCCGCGCCTACGCCCAGCGGATCGCCGGTGTGGTCAGCCCACTGGCCATGGCGGTCGTGTTCGTCCTGACGTACACCCTGACACAGACGACCGTGCTCGCCGCCACCGCCGCCGACACCCGGGACGGCACCCTCGGGCAGTACCGGCTGAGCGCATCCGGGCAGGGCACGGTGACCGACGGGACGCTCGCTGCCGTACGGCGGCTGCCGGGTGTGCGGGCGGCGGCACCGGTCGGTACGACCACGGTGGTCTGGCAGTACGAGCAGTTCGGCGACGTGCAGACCGAGTCCGAGTCGGCGCTGGTCCTGGGCCCGGACGCGGCGGGCGTGCTGGACCTGGACGTGCGCGAGGGCGCGGTGTCCGGGCTCACCGGACGCACGGTCGCCGTGAACACCGAGGTGGCCGGCTCCCGTGGCGCGCAGCGCGGCGACCGGGTGCGGCTGGTGCTCGGCGACGGCACGCCGGTCGTCGCCCGGGTCGTGGCCGTGTACGGCCGTGGGCTCGGCTTCGGCTCGGTGGTCCTCTCCCGCGACCTCGCCGCCGGGCACACCACGACGGCGCCGCAGCCGAGCGTCCTGGTCCGTACGGACGGCTCGGCTGCGGCAGACCGTGCCCTCACGGGGTTCGCCGAGTCCCGGCCCGGTCTGGTCCTCAGCGGCGCCGGTCCGGCGGACGGCGGCGCCGACACCCCGCCGGAGGTGTGGATCAACCTGGCCACCGTGCTGGTGCTGCTCGCCTACCTGCTGCTGAGCATCGCCAACAAGCTGGTCGCCGCCACCGCCCAGCGGCGCACGGAGATCGCGGCGCTGCGGCTGGTGGGTACGACGCCCCGGCAGATCCGGTCGATGATGCGCCGTGAGGCGGCGGTGATCGCCACGTCGGCACTCGCCGCCGGGCTGCTCCTGTCGGCGGTTCCGCTCGCCCTGCTGGGCCAGGGATTCCTCGGCCGCCCCTGGCCGACGAGCCCGCTGTGGCTGCTGCCCGCCACGGCGGTCACGGTCGCCATGACGGCCTTC
Source organism: Streptomyces sp. NPDC056161 (assembly GCF_042268025.1). Lineage (NCBI taxonomy): Bacteria > Bacillati > Actinomycetota > Actinomycetes > Kitasatosporales > Streptomycetaceae > Streptomyces > Streptomyces sp. NPDC056161. Next base: position 48,823 of record NZ_JBHJUV010000008.1, on the reverse strand, counting down.
GTCACCGTGGAAATCCCCACTCGGCGCACCCTGCGCCGCCCACCCGCGGAGACGATCCGTACCGCTTGACGGACGGGCAGGGGCGGGCCGGGCGGCCAGGCGGGCCGGGCGGAGCGGGGGCCGGGAAGGGTGGACCGGCCAGGTGGGCCGGGCGGTCCCGCGAGCCGCTTCCGACGCCGTCGGTCCACCGCAGCGGTTAGCATACTTGCATGAGAGCGCAAGTAGCGTCCTGGGACGAGGAGCGGGCCGAGCGGTCGGTGGCGGTGCTCAAGGCGGTCGCCGACCCGTCGCGGTACCGGCTGCTGTGGGCGCTGAGCGAGCGGGAACTGCCGGTCAGCCGGCTCGCCGAGCTGATCGGCGCCCATGTCGCGGCCACCTCGCAGCACCTGGCCAAGCTGCGCTCCCTGGGGCTGGTGGCCTCCCGGCGGGACGGCACGCGCATCTACTACCGGGCGGCGGGTCCGCGGGTGCGGGCGCTGCTGGAGAGCGCGGTACTGGCGGCGGACGAGGCGGATCTCGCGGGCGCGGCCCCGGCAGCGGAGACGGCACGGCAGCCGGAGCACGCGACGCAGGAAGAGGGCGCCGCGGTCAGAAGGATCCGGACACCGCAGCCCGCGACGGAGCACTGACCGGCACGGAACACCGACCGGCACGGAACACTGACTGACACGGAACACTGACCACCCCGCCCGCGAACTCCCCTGGGCCGTCGCCGCGCCCCGGCCGCCCTGGCTGTCCCCCGAGCTGCCCCAACGGCCGACCCACACCGGACCGACCCGCACCGGGCCGGCCCGCCGCCCGACTCGTGCCGGCCCGCCGCCCCACCCGCGCACTCGGCCCCTCCCGTTCCTTGCACCCCACCCGGTCCCGGCACCCTCTTCCGACCTACCGCACCACCCGGTCCCGGCACCCTCTTCCGACCTGCCCCCTCCCGGTCCCGGCACCCCACTCACACCCGGCGTCCCGCTCAGGGCCTGACCGCCGCCCGCTCCACCCGTACCGGCCCGTCGCTTCGCCAGGCCGGTCACCGCGGAGCCGAGGCAGCGGTCGGCGGCCGGATCTCATCGGGGTCGTCGGGATCATCGGGCTCTCCGATGTCGCCGTTCTCGTCGAGGTGGTACTCCTCCGGTTCCGCGTCGTAGGAGTACAGCTCGGCGTAGCGGCCCCAGTCGGTGGCCGTGTCCAGCTGCCGGGTGACCTGCTCGGCGGTGAAGTGGTGGGCCAGGAGGTCGCGGAAGAACCCGGCGCGCAGGGTTCCCTCGGCGTTGGACCGCAGGCTGTTGGTGATCAGCCCGACCAGCGGGGCCCGCCGGACGGCCGCGGCGAAGATCTTCTTCGACCCCTGCACGTCCGCGCTCGCGAACTCGGTGCCGACCGGCGTCAGCAGCAGGTCGTCGCCGCTGAGGCTGGTGAAGCCGAGCAGGTCGAGCGCGTCGACCTGGGGCAGCAGGTCGTCCACCGCCAGTCCGAGGTCGTCCGCGAGGTCCGCGAGGTCGCAGCGGCCGCCGCGATGCAGCACCATCTCCGCGAGACCGGACAGACCGTCCACGCTCGCCGACGGCAGCGGGGTGTTGCCGGGAGTGCGTTTCTCCAGTTCGACCGGCTCGTGCCGGCCGGGGACGCGGCCTTCCTTCTGCCGGCCGGTCATGGTGCGGTAGACACGGTCGATCAGCTCGTCGAAGGCGGCCGAGTCCCGGTCCCGGGGGCGGTCGAGACCGACCTCGAAGACCTCGCGGATCGTGCCGTAGGGCCGCGCGCCCAGCACCACGATCCGGTCGGCCATCAGCACCGCCTCCTCGATGTTGTGGGTGACCAGCACGATGGCCCGGGTGGGGAACCGGCCCGACTCCCACAGCTCCATCAGCTCGCCGCGCAGGTTCTCGGCGGTCAGCACGTCGAGGGCGGAGAACGGCTCGTCCATCATCAGCACGTCCGGCTCGACGACCAGGGCCCGCGCGAAGCCGACCCGCTGGCGCATGCCGCCGGACAGCTCCTTGGGGTAGGCGGACTCGAAACCGTCGAGGCCGATCAGGTCGATCGCCTGCACGGCCGCGTCGGCGCGCTCGGCGGCGGGCACCCCCTTGGCCTCCAGGCCGAGTTCGACGTTCTGCTGCACGGTCAGCCACGGCAGCAGCGCGAAGGTCTGGAAGACCATCGCCGTACCCGGGTTGGCCCCGGTCAGCGGTGTGCCCCGGTAGGCGACGGTGCCGGAACTGACCGGCAGCAGTCCGGCCAGGCAGCGCAGCAGCGTGGACTTGCCCGAGCCCGACTTGCCCAGCAGGGCGACCACCTCGCCCGCCCGGACCCGGAGGTCGATGCCGGACAGGACGGGCAGCTCGCCGTCGGCTCCGGCGTACGACTTGGTCAGGCCGACGGTCTCCAGCAGCAGCTCGCCGTCGGCGGGCCGGGGGCGGTCGGCGGGGAGGTGGGCGAGGGAGGTTCGGGCCTGCCGGCCCGCACGCAGGTTGCGGAGGGTGTTCAGCACCATGGCGTCTCCAATGCGGGAAGGTCTGGGCGTTCAGAGGGAGTAGCGGCTCTCGGCCAGCCGGTACAGGCGCCGCCACAGCAGGCGGTTGAGGGCGACGACGTAGAGGCTCATCACGGCCACCCCGGCGATCAACCGCGGGTAGTCGCCGTGCCCGGTGGCCCGTGCGATGTACGCGCCCAGGCCGGTCGCGGTGAGCGTGGTGCCGCCGAAGGTGACGACCTCGGAGACGATCGAGGCGTTCCAGGCACCGCCGGACGCGGTGATGCCGCCGGTGACGTACGCCGGGAAGATGCCCGGCACGATCAGCCGCCGCCATCGCTGCCAGCCGCGGACGCCGAGGTCGTCCATGGCCTCCCGCAGGTCGGTCGGGATGGCCATGGCGCCCGCGATGCTGTTGAAGAGGATGTACCACTGGGCGCCCAGGGCCATCAGCAAGGTGCCGCCGAGGTCGATGGACAGTCCGGTCCGCAGGAAGAACCACACCGCCAGCGGGAAGAGGAAGTTGGCGGGGAAGGACGCGAGGACCTGGACGACCGGCTGGGCGATGCGGGTGAGCCGGGGCGAGAACCCGATCTTCACGCCGATCGGCACCCAGATCACCGTCGCCACCGCGACCAGCACCACCACGCGGGCGAGCGTTGCCAGGCCCACCAGCAGCGGCTCGCCGAACACGCCGAGGCCGGTGCGGTCGTGGAGGTAGCGGCCCAGGTCGGCCAGGCCCCACAGGATCAGTCCGCCCGCGACGAGGGCGAAGACGAGGTCACCGGTGCGCTGCCGGGTGCGGTCCACCGTGAGCGGCCGGTCGTCCCGGCCGAAGATCCGGCCCGCCTGCCCGAGGCCCCGGCCCACCGGACCCAGCACCCGGCCGAACAGTCGGGGCCAGTGCGAGCGCCGCAGGAAGTCCAGCACCGCCGAGCGCTGGATCTCGCTCGCCTCGGACTGCTCGTTCTTGAACTTCTCCGCCCACGCCGTCAGCGGCCGCCAGAACAGGAAGTTCACGCCGATGACCATGACGGCCATGGTGAGGATGGCCCAGCCGACCCGGCCCAGGTCGCCACGGGTGATCGCGGCGCCGGCGTACGAACCGACGCCGGGCAGCGCGTACCGCTGGTTGTTGACGCTGATCGCCTCGGAGGCCACCAGGAAGAACCAGCCGCCGCCGAAGCTCATCATGCCGTTCCAGACCAGGCCGATCATGCCGGCGGGCAGTTCGACCCTCCAGAACCGCATCCACCGGGTGAAGCGGAACGACCGTGACAGCTCGTCGAGTTCACGTGGGAGGGCGGTGAGGGAGTAGTAGAAGCCGAACGTCATGTTCCACGCCTGCGAGGTGAAGATCGCGAAGACGGAGGCGAACTCCAGGCCCAGCACGGAGCCGGGGAACAGGGCGATGAAGCCGGTCACGGCCACGGTCAGGAAGCCCAGCACCGGAACGGACTGGAGGATGTCGAGCGTGGGGATGAGGATCCGCTCCAGCCTCCTGCTCTTGGCCGCGGCGTACGCGTAACCGAAGGTGAACGCGACCGACAGCGCGAGCGCGGCGAACATCCGCAGCAGCGAGCGGGCGGCGTCGTACGGCAGCCGGGCGGGATCGGTGTCGACGTTGGCGTTCTGGTGGGTGTTGAAGGCGACCGTGGTGCCGTGTCCCACCCGCAGCACCACGTACAGCACCACCAGGACGGCCGCGGCGACCGCGGCGTCGACCCAGGAGAACTGGGACAGGCCCCGGGGCAGCAGCCGCGCCGCCATGGGTGTGCGAGCCACCGCGTCGGCGCGCTCGGTGTCCGTACGGATCGGCATCACGAGGACCTCCGCCCCCCACCCTGGACGCACTCGCCCGGCCCGGCCACGGCAGGCACGCCGAGACCGGGCCGGGCTCACCCGGGCAGCATGGGCACCACAGATAAATGAAGGGAGATATGGGAAAATTCGGGCAAGTGGGAAGGTGCTGAGCCGACGGTCACCACGGCCTCATCGAGACACCGCCCCGGCCGGACGTCGGGGGCCGCACGTCCGCGCAGCCCCCGCGAACGTCAGCCCGTGCCCCGGAGGCAGCGCGGACTGGGAGGGTCTGCACCCATGACTGCCTCCGATCCGTGATGCGACTCCGTCCCGACGGCGCACGAGGACGACATTCGCCGTACGCCACACGAAGCGCGGCGCACGGCGCGTGAAGCACGCCGCGTGAAGCAGAGCGCACGAAGTACGACGCACGCCACGTGACGTACGGCTCATGCCGCCCAGCTCACGGCTCATGCCGTACGGCGCACAGCTCTCCGCGGCGCGGCGCCCGTGACGGGACCCGACCCCCTGAGTGTGCCCCTTGTTGCGTCCACACGCAAATAGCAAGGTCGGAGCGGCATCTGCCACCGCGCCCGGACTGCGGCAGGGTCATCGGTAGCGCAGCAGGAGCATCGCGGCATCGTCCTGGAGCGGGCCGCTGACGTGCTGGAGCAGGTCCTGGCGCAGAATCTCCAGGGCGGCCTCCGCGTCCCGCTCCTTCAGCAGGTGGGCGCGCTCCGGCAGCGGGTAGAAACGCCCGTCGGCGTCCCGCGCCTCGGTCACCCCGTCGGTGTACAGCAGCAGTTGGTCCCCGGGGAAGAAGTCCGCGTCGAAGGGCTCCGGCGGCTCCCCGCCGTGCGCGCCCAGGCCCAGCGGCAGCGCGTACGCGGCCGGTTCGGGCAGGTCCACCGTGCCCTCGGCGCGGATCAGCAGGGGTGCGGGGTGCCCGAAGTTGAGGAAGGTGACGCGCTCGTCGCTCACCTCGGCCAGGATCGCGGTGACGAACTTCTCACCGTCCAGCTGCCGGTCCACGGCCCGCTCCAACCGCCCGCCCACCCGGGCCAGATCCACTTCGTCCGGCGCGGCCTCGCGGAACGCGCCCAGAACCACGGCAGCCGTCTCCACCGCCTCAAGCCCCTTGCCCTGGACGTCCCCGACGATCACCCGAACCCCGCCGGGGAAGGCGACCACCTCGTACAGATCGCCGCCGATACGGGCCTCGGCGACGGCGGACATGTAGGCGACCGCGGCGCGCAGCCGTCCGGCGAGCCGCGGCACCGGTTTGAGCAGCACCCGCTGGGCCGCCTCCGCGATCGACCGGAAGCTGTCCAGTTCCGCCTCCCGCCGCTCCCGCATGGACACGGCCACCAGCCCCGCCACGGTGACCCCGAGGACCGCGGCGAGGGCCATGTAGCTGCGCTGCGCGTCGATCACGTCGTTGTACCAACTGAGACCCGCGGAGAGCAGCAGCGCCAGCAGCCCGATGCCGGCGGTGCGCCGCCGGCCGCCGACGAGTGGCGCGAACGCGGGTCCCACCGCGACCAGCGGCAGAAATCCCAGGGACGGGCTGGTGGTGAGGTCGGCGACGGCGACCGCCGCCATCGTCGCGAAGGGCAGCGCGGCCAGCACCGTGCGACGGGGGCTCCGCGCGGTCTCGTCCTTCTCCGGCACCGGGCGCCTCCCCCTCCACGCTTGCCGCCGAACAGGATCATCGTGGCAGACCCCTGCATCGGCCTCCAGAGCGCGCGGCTCAGTGCAGGACCGGCCCGCAGCGCCCTTCACCCATGGAATCGGGAGATCCAGGATGTTCCGATGATTTCAGTGATCCGGGAGATTCCGGAGAATTAGGAGATTCCCGAGTTCTCGGAGATCCGGGAGACCCTGGAGATCCGGTGGATCCGGTGGATCCGGTGGATCCGGTGGATCCGGTGGATCCGGTGGATCCGGTGGATCCGGTGGATCCGGTGGATCCGGTGGATCCGGGAGCTTGCGGAGATCCTGGCGAAGCGGCCGGGGCCAGGGCCGGTAGGGGCTCTGGGGGCCGTGGCGGGCGTGCGGGGGAATGGGCCGGGGGCGCGTCGGCTTCCGGCAGGGGCGCAGGGGTGGCGGGTGGATTCGAGTTGGGGCCGGGTGGGGGCACCTGGGAAGGGCTCGGGGAGCGGGCGGGCGCGAGAGAGGGAACCTCGGGGGCGTGGGAGCGGCCGGGGACACGAAGACCGAGCCGCTCCGGCCATCGGGGGAGCCGGAGAGGGACACGCGGCGCTTCCCCCTCCGGCCGCAGCGGGAACCGGCGGCCGAGCCACTGTGGCCGGTGACCGTGCAGGACGCCGAGGACGATCGCGACGGCCACCGCGATCAGATGCTCACGGCCGGCCAGGTTGGGTACTTCGATCGACTCCCACACCATCGACCCGCCGGTGAGGGTGAACACCACCGGAGCGCGCCGGACGACGGAGAGGTAGGTGAACAGGCCCACCACCGCGGCGGACGGCCCGGTGTCCAGGACCTGCCCGACCTCGGGCGGCAGCCCCAGCCCCCACCAGCCCGGCCCGAGCGCGATCATCACCCGTACCGACAGGGTGCCGGCCAGCGTGGCCGCGTACGCCACCGCGAGCGTACGGGCCCGGCCCAGGGCGAGTTCGGCCAGCGCGAACGCCAGGAACAACTGGGTGATACCAGCCCAGACCGGCAGATCGAGGGCGGGTACGTAGAGGGAAACCGGCGTACGCAGCAGGGCGAGCCACAGCGGCAGATCGGCGGTGACCCCGCCCACCCGCGACACCACCAGCGCACCCGTCGGCCGCTGGGCCAGGTCGTGGAAGAAGATGACCCCGAACGCCGCCACGAACGCCAGCGAGAGCCCGGCCGGCCCGCGCCGCCGAAGCTGCCGCAGCGGATCGACGACGATCCCCTGCCACTCGCCGCGCAGCGTACGACCCACGAACCTCGCCGCGTGCAGCAGCAGGTCCCGCGGCCGCCCGTGCCCGGCCCCGCTCACGCCCACGAGAGCCCGCGGTACGTCATGATCGGTTCGCCCCCACCCGTAATGACCCCCGGTCACCCATTCCAGACGCCATCGTATAGATCGTCCGTACCGTACGATCGGACAGCACCCGGTCTCTATCGAACGACCGAGCGATGCCCGTAGTGCCCGCCAGGACGGAGCCGGAAGCCCCGCGGCCCGCCCCGGGTGCCCCCGCGGGACGGAGCCGGGATCGGACGCCCCGCACCGGCAAGTAGGCTGAGCCCGCTGCGGCACCCCCACCAACACCGCCCCACGCACAGAGTGTTGGCCTGCGGCGACAGGAGTTGGCCCACGGCGTGAGGATGAAGGACAGGTGCTGATAGCGGGCCGGTATCGGCCGCAGACCACCCTCGGGCGCGGAGCGATGGGTGAGGTCTGGCAGGCACGGGACGAGACGCTCGACAGAGATGTGGCGATCAAGTTCCTGCTGGCCCAGGGCTCCGACGCCACCGCCACCGCCCGATTCCGGCTGGAGGCGCAGACCGCGGGCCGGCTCGACCACCCCCATGTGGTGGGGGTCCTGGACTTTGGCGCTCATGAGGACCGGCTGTTCCTGGTGATGGAACTGGTCGAGGGTGACAGCCTCGCGCGCGTGCTGGCCAGTGCGGGTTCGCTGCCCCCGGAGCGGGTGGCCCGCATCGCGGCCGAGGCGGCGGCCGGCCTGGCCGCCGCGCACCAGCAGGGGATCGTGCACCGCGACATCAAGCCCGGGAACCTGCTGCTCGCCGCCGACGGCTCCCTCAAGATCGGCGACTTCGGCATCGCCCGCTTCATGGACGACCCGGCGGGCGGCCTCACCGCGACCGGCCAGATCGTCGGCACCAGCCTGTACCTGGCCCCCGAACGCGCCCTGGGCCGCAACGCCGGGCCGCCGTCCGACGTGTACTCCCTGGGCTGTGTGCTCTACCAACTCCTCACCGGCCGACCGCCCTTCGAGGCGGACACGGCGGTCGCCATCCTCCACCACCACCTCGACACCGCGCCCACCCCGCCCCGGCAGTACGGCGTCGACATGCCGCCCGCGCTGGAGAACTACCTGCTCGGCATGCTCGCCAAGCAGCCCGAAGCACGCCCCACCGCAGCCCAGGTCGCCGACTGGTTCGGCGTCGACTCCTGGCGTGGGCACCGCGAACCGCTCCCGCCCGCCGAGCCCCGGCAGTCCGGCAGGCGCGCAGCCGGACCGGGCGGCCCCGGACCCGGCTCTGCCACCGCCGGTCCGGCATCCCAGGCAGCGGCCCGGCACACGGCCGCCGGATCGGGCGGGAGGTCGGGCGCCGTCACGGCCGGGCGGACCGGCGGCGGTCCGGGCACCCGGGGCAACCGGGGCGGCCGAGCGGACGGTGGTCGCGGCGGCCGAGCGGGGGGCGGTCCGGTCGGACATCCGGGCGCGGGCGCGCTCGGACCGGTCGGCGGCGGGACGACGGCCCCGCACACATCCGCCGAACCGGGCCCCGCGACCACCTACGCGCTGCCGAACTCCAGCGCCCACGCCGCCCTGCCCCGCCGGGGCCGCAGTCGTCGCCCCGCACTGCGGCTCCTCGTCACCCGCAGCCCCAGGCTGGTCGGTGCCATCGCCGCGGCGGTGCTTTTCCTGGCCGCGCTGCTGATCGGCATGGCCTTGTTCTCGGCCGGCTCCGGCTCGGCGGAGACCTCCGGACCCGACCCGTCGCCCTCCACCGGTTCCACGGCCGGGTCCACCGGTCCGCCGTCCGCGGACCAGGCCCCGGTCGGCACCGCGAACGACTCCGGGAAGAACCACCCCCAGCAGCAGGACGACGAGGCCGACGACGACAACGATTGACCCGGCCGGGAAACACCGCGCGCCACCGCGCCTTCGTGGCCGGTCCAGCAGTGTCACCAGCCACCCGGCCGACGCGCCCGTCCCGACCCGAGGAGCCCGACCGACGAGCCGACCGGGGTCGTTCTCATGCACCCCGTCCTCGACAAAAGGCTCTAAATACCTGTTATGTGACCTTGAGTTCTATTGCTGCACCTTTGTATCCGTTGTGTGCACTCTGCCGATATTCCTGAGTCTTTGGGTCTGTTGCTTGACCTTTGGGTCCTTTACTGGACCTCTGGGTCTGTTGCTGGGTGGCTCGGTCAGAGCAGCCGCCCCATCCCCTGGCCGGGGTGGGGCGGTCTGCGTTCGTACGGACGGCCCCCGCCGAGTCACGCGGAGGAAATCGCCGCCTGCGGGCCGGGGTCTCCCCATCCGGGAGCCGCAGGAACGACGAGCCTGCGGCTGGCGCGAGAGTGGGAGTTACGCCACCTTCGTCCCGTCTGAACTCCAGGACGACGAGCGCATTGATCACGCCCCCGGCAGGCGACGGGCGAACCATGATCGTTCGGGGTTGTGGGGCCCTGCGCGGTTCCTGATCAAGGAAGTGCCCTCCGAGATTCATCCTCGGAGGGCACCTGACCTGCGGTGGAGCCTAGGGGAGTCGAACCCCTGACATCTGCCATGCAAAGACAGCGCTCTACCAACTGAGCTAAGGCCCCTGGTGAAAGACGTCCGTCACGAGCATCACGCTCGGGTCGGCGCCGCAGACCAGAGTACCGGGTCACCCCCGGGATCTCGCAAAAAAGATGGGGGTCCCTGGAAACGACCACGCTCCGTAAGATGCTCGGCGTGGTTCGCTACAGCGAACCACGTTTCTTGGGGAAGCGATGGGGAGACGCGAAATGGACGCCGCACAGCAGGAAGCCACCGCTAGAGCGCGGGAGCTGCAGCGGAACTGGTACGGAGAGCCGTTGGGGGCGCTCTTTCGAAAGCTCATAGACGATCTCGGACTCAATCAGGCCCGCCTCGCGGCGGTACTGGGGCTGTCCGCTCCGATGCTGTCACAGCTGATGAGCGGCCAGCGCGCCAAGATCGGCAATCCCGCTGTGGTCCAGCGGGTACAGCTGCTGCAGGACCTGGCGGCGCAGGTCGCGGACGGCAGTGTCAGTGCGGCCGAGGCGACCGACCGCATGGAGGAGATCAAGAAGTCGCAGGGGGGCTCCATGCTCAGCAACACCACACAGACGACGAGCGTTTCGGGCGCGCCGACGGTCAAGCGGGTGGTCCGCGAGATCCAGTCGCTGCTGCGCTCGGTGGCCGCCGCGGGGGACATCATCGAGGCCGCCGACTCCCTCGCCCCGAGCCACCCCGAACTAGCAGAGTTCCTCCGGGTGTACGGCGCGGGCCGCACCTCCGACGCCGTCGCGCACTACCAGTCCCACCAGAGCTGACTCCCCCGGTCCGTCCATCGGAGGGGGTCCGACGGACGGGCCGACGCAGCGGGGGAGTGCCTGAGGGCACGACAAGGGGTCGTATCACTCATCTCGGGGGAAGCAAGAGGGGCAAGGGGGAACCGCAGGGGGAGGAGCGACGGACAGCCATGGGTGAGGTCTTCGCCGGCCGGTACGAGCTGGCCGACCCGATCGGACACGGAGGCGTCGGCGCCGTCTGGCGTGCCTGGGACCACCGTCGCCGCCGCTATGTCGCCGCCAAGGTGCTTCAGCAACGCGATGCCCACTCCCTCCTGCGGTTCGTACGGGAACAGGCCCTGCGGATCGATCACCCCCATGTCCTCGCTCCGGCCAGTTGGGCCGCCGACGACGACAAGGTCCTGTTCACCATGGACCTCGTCGCCGGCGGCTCGCTCGTCCACCTGGTCGGCGACTACGGCCCGCTGCCGCCGGCCGTCGTCTGCACCCTGCTCGACCAACTCCTGTCCGGGCTCGCCGCGGTGCACGAGGAAGGTGTCGTGCACCGCGACATCAAGCCCGCCAACATCCTGCTGGAAGCCACCGGAACCGGCCGTCCACGGCTGCGCCTGTCGGACTTCGGCATCGCCATGCGGCTCGGCGAACCGCGCCTGACCGAGACCAACCTCGTGGTGGGAACGCCGGGCTATCTCGCGCCCGAGCAGATGCTGGGCGCGGAACCCGACTTTCCCGCCGACCTGTTCGCCGCGGGCCTGGTCGCGCTGTATCTGCTGGAGGGCGCCAAGCCCGATGCGAAGGCCCTGGTCCAGTACTTCGCCGAGCGCGGGACGCCAGGTGCGCCCAAGGGCGTCCCCGAGCCGCTCTGGCAGGTGGTGTCGACGCTGCTGCAACCGGATCCGGTGGCGCGTTTCCGCACCGCGACGGGTGCCCGCAAGGCGCTCGTCTCGGCCATGGCACTCCTGCCGGAGCCCGGCCCCGACGACGAGTTGATCGAGATCTTCGACCAACTTGGCCCACTTCCTCCCGGTTTCGGGCCCGAGGGCCCCCTCAAGCCCGCATCGGGCGTGGACGTCGAGGCGGCGGGGGATACCGGAACCCGCCCCGGGCAGCCGGGACCGGCCGCGCCGGGCGGCGCGTCCGGAGCCTGGACTGCCGGCGAGGGGGGCTGGACGGCCAGCGAGGGGGGCTGGACGGCCGGAGCCGAGGTCTCTGGTGTCTCTTTCTCCAGTTCCGCCATCTCCAGTTCCGCCATCTCCGGTGCAGCGGTCTCCGGTGCCGGTCTGGGCGGTGACCCGTTCGGCGTGCAGGACATGTCCGCTTCGGTGCACGACCACCCCACACAGGACCCGCCCCGTGTCTCGGGTCGGACCGGGCCCGACGGCACGGGCTCCGCACCCGGCTCTCCGGAAGCCCCCGCAACCGTCGATCCGCGTGAGGACACCGGTCCGCAGTCGGCCGGTATGTCGGACACCGGGAGCTTCCATCTGCCGCCTCCGCAGCCCACCCGGCCGCACAGCACGCAATCGCCGCCGCCACCGGCCGCCCAGCCCTACGTCCCGCTGCCGCAGCAGGCCGGCCAACACGTCGACCACCACATCGACCACCACATCGACCACCACATCGACCACCAGGCCGATCACCAGAGCGCGCAGCCGCAACCCCAGCACCCCGCGCAAGCACAACCGCCAACGGTGACCGTGCCCAATCCCGGACACTCCTCGGCCTCCCCCTCCCCCTACGTCTCCCCCCATGCCCTTTCCTCCCCCCGTCCGCAGACCCCGTGGAACCCCGCTCAGGCTCTGCCGCCAGAACAGCCGCGCCGCGTTGACGCCCCTACTGTTTCGTACACCGCTCAGAGCCCGCGGGTTCCGCATTCCGCGCCGGAATCTCACGTACCCGTGCCGGATCACGTGCCCCCGCCGGAATCTCCGGCACCCGCGCCGCGCCGCGCCACGCGCCACGCTCGCCGCGCCCGCCGTCCCGGCCCTCCGGCGAAGGCCGCGATACCGATCCTCCTTCTCGCGCTGGCCTGCTACGCCGTGGGTTTTTGGGCCCTGACCCGCGTCTGAGCGGCGAGCGGCGAGGGGCGAGCGCCGGTCATCGTCTTGGCACCGGTCATCGTCTTGGCACCGGTCAGCATCTTGGCGCCGGTCAGCATCTTGGCGCCGGTCAGCATCTGAGCAGCGACACTCGTCCCCGGCGACGGACCGCGTCTAGGAGCCGGTCCGGCGCCGGGCGGCCACCGTCCACACCCCGAGCACCAGCAGCAGCGCGCTTCCCATGCCGATGCCACCGGTCGCGAGCGCCCGCATCGCGGTGTTCCCCCCGCCGTCGCTCCGCCCGGTCACGGCCGCCTCCCGGTCCTGGGCCGTGACGTCGAAGACGTCCCGCGGCTCGGGCTGCCCGGCGTACCCGGGGGCGGCGTGCGGAGTACCGCTGAGACGCACGCGCAATGTCACCCCGAAGGGCCCCTGGCCGAACGTGTCGGCCATCCCCTCGCTGAGGTGCACGACGAGGTAGTACGAGCCGGCGAAGCGCATGGAGTTCACCTCGTCGGGCACGGCGTACCGGTTGCGGTACTCGACGGGCGGCAGGGGATCGAGGGCGGCTTCCTGCTGGCTGCCGTTGTAACTGAGGGCCGCGTCGTCGACGTAGCCGCGTACGGGGTTGTGGAGCGTCAGGTCGAGGGCGCCGCTGACATAGCCACCCGACCCTGCCGTGCTGCCGAGGTCGGCGGTGGCGTGCACCTGCTGGCCCCAGTCGACCGGCACCTTGTAGAAGAGGGTCTGTCCGGGCCGCAGGTCGGTCTGCCACACCCCCTGCTCCAATGCCCGCGCCGTGGCGAAGCCCGCTCCGCCGGTCCGCCGCCGGGGCTCACCGGTGACCGGCTCGGGCGAAGCGGAGTCCCACACCTCGGGTGCGCTCGTGCTCCCGGACCGCGTCAGGCCCGGCTCGGCCACCGGCGCCAACTCCAGGTCCCAGGCCCCGGAGCCGGAACCCGAATCGGAGCCCGATCCTGAACCCGAGCCGGATCCTGAACCCGAGCCGGATCCTGAACCCGAGCCGGACGCGCCACCCGAGGCGGACGCGTCACCCGAGGCGGACGCGTCACCCGAGCCGGACGCGTCGGGTGTTTCCAGGCGTTCGACCAGCACGTAGTACGTACCCGCCCCCTGGCACAGGGTCTTGCCGGCCTCGCGCATCCCCAGTGCCGTGACCGGCCGGGGGCTCAGGCCGGCACCGAAGCGCGCCGAAGCGTAGGAGCAGGAACCGCCGTTGGCGTCCTGCACCGACACCCTGATGCCGTCGCTGGCCGAGACGGCGGCACGGGCGGGGGGTATGGCGGTCACGGGGACGTACGCGGTCGTCGGCGCCTGGAGTTCCAGGCGGTAGTAGAGCTTGCGGTTCCCCGCGAGGGAACTCCGGTAGGTTTCGCCCGGTTCCAGCCGCGCCGCGTCCGTGGTGCTCTCCGCTCCGGCGACGGTACGGGCGCCGGGCGTGAAGGCGTACCCCGGGGAATCCCCGGTCGCCGAGCCCAGGCCCGAGTCCGAGCCCACGCCCGCCGACGCGGTCGCGGCCACGGCCGACGCACCCGGCAGCAGCGCAACAGCACACAGCACGGCCAACGTCCCGGCCGCCGCCGCACCACGCACGGCGGAGCCGGGCGCCCGACGGCGCCACCGGGTTCGTCCGGGCCACCACCACGCCGTACGCCGCCCCATTCCGCGCCACCCCTCGTCGTGTCCCACAGTTCGCCCGGCCGCCGGGACGCACATCCGTCCGTCGACGGGACGCCTATACAGCGGGAAGCCGGATACCGCACGTCGTCACGCACCGCACGCCGTCGTACACCACACGGCGCCGCGCACGACAGGTTGTCGTACGCCGCACGGCGCCGCCCACCACACACCGGCGTACACCGCATGCCGTCACGCACCACGCGTACCACGCAAACGCACCACACGCATCACACGCCCCGTACGCCACACGTCGCCGCGGCGCACGCCGTCCTACGCCGCTCGCGACCGACGAACCGCCAGGAGAGCTGTCTCCGCCGCCCCGCCACACCGCCCGTATGGACCGTGGCCCATCCTGCCCAACGCACACCCGGGTCATCCCGCCGATCCGTGCGGCCGTCCGAAACGCCCCGCGCGTGGGAGGCCCCTACCCCGTCATCGGCGTCCAGGCAACACAAAACCCCGACCGCAGGGGCGGCCGGGGTCCGATTCAGTTTCTGGTGTCTTTGTTCACGAACCCGTGGGCACGGAGTCAGTCGCCTCCGTCCACAGATCCTGCTCGGCGCGATCCGCCTGGATCTGGCGGTACACGAGGAGCCCGCCGATGGCGGCCAGTGCGACCAGGAGAAGCTTCTTCACCGCGCGACCTCGTCTTTCCTTGACGTAGGGGACCTCTGCCGCCCGACTATACACACCGACCGATATCGGTCGGTGACCTGAGCCGGGTCCCAACTCCCGCCCTCAAGACCGCAATAGACCAGGTCGGCGGCACCTTCACCGCAGAGTGATCATCCTTCCACACAGCGTCACTTTGCTCCTCTTTCATCCATCCACATCCCTATCTAGGAGCTTTTCTTCTGATCTGAGCCCATTCGAGTGGTGTTCATCTGAACATCGACGCGCCACGGGCCCAGGTCCACCACTTTGCGACGCTCATACACATCATGAGGAAAGTACGCAAATCGCCCAACCTGAAAGTGAGGGGTCATGGCCCGCACCACCACGGTCATGAAGCTGTGGACCGCCATCGTCACCGCCTTCCTCGCGCTGTGCACGGCGCTCGGACTCGGCACCGCCGCCACCGCCGCGGCCGCACCGCAGATCGAAGCTCCGCTCAAGAGCGCCGCACCCGCGCCGGCAGCGCCGACGGCCCAGTTCTCCTGGTCCAGATCCGGGGCCCGGGCCGGCACGCTGCCCCCCACGATGAAGCAACGGATCGGCGCCGAGGCCCACGGCAAGTCCCCGAGTTGCCGCCACCGCCCCCTCGAAGACACGTCAGCGAACGCCCCGACCGAAGCGGAAGCCGACGCGCCGCTCACCTGCTGAACCGGGGCCCCTCCACCGCAAGAAGTACGCGTGATCAAGAAATACGCGTGATGACGTAATGCAGCGGCAGGAACACGAAAGACGCAGTGCCGTCGTGACGCAGCGCCCGGACACCCGGGACGGCGGAACGGCAAGGGCCGCGGGACAGCGTGCCTCCGCTACAGAGCAACAACGCAACGCAGCAATGCAGCAACACCGTGATGCCGCAACGTAACCGGTAGCAACGCAGCGACGTAACGACGTAGCGAGCAACACCTTTCAAAGGCGAATTGCGTACAGCTTCACATCGCCAGAAGCCCCCGGTCTCCCCCCGGCCGGGGCCTTCGCATGCCCGCTTTCCCCGGCCGACAGATACGGATTCAGCCCCGGGCCACAGGAAACGCTTTGCCGGACGAACCCGGCGCGGCCGACACACACCGGCGGCCGAGCGTCACCAGGGTCTCCACCACAGGATTGCCCAGGGTCTCTCTCCCGGGGACTGCCCGAAGCCTCCCCCACCGCACTGCGTATCGTCGCTACTCGGTGACGCTGATCGCCTGGGAGGGGCACCGCTCGGCCGCGTCCCGCACGAGCGCCTCGTCTTCGCCGCCCTCGCGACCGGGGCGTACGACGCCGTATCCGTCCTCGAAGGCGAAGACGGACGGCACCCGGTGGGCGCACTCGCCGGAGCCGTAACAGAGGTTGCGGTCGATGGAGACCGTCATGCGCACTCCAGTCGCGAGCGGGCATCGCCCCTCGATCGGGTACGACCGGCGATGCGGACCAAGGGACCTGACCTACAGCGACGTCACTGCCCTCCCAACGGCCCCGCGAATCGAACTTGGCCGCAGACGAACGACGGCACGTCGCGGCACTGCCACATCGCGGCACTACCAGCGGAGCGCTCAGCCCTCGCCGCCGGCCGTCGCGAGCCAGTGGGCGACCCTGCGCAGGGTGGTCTCGTCCAGTCGGTCGACGAGGGTCTGTACGGCGGTGAGATCGTCCTGCGCCAGGTCGTAGAGGCCCGCCTTGCCCAGTCCCGCCATGAGCACCTGATGCCGCCGGTCGTCCATCCGTTCCGCGAGCTTGCTCTGCGGCTCCACCCGCTCGCTCGCCTCGCCGACGTCGTCGGCAGCGGCACCGGCAGCGGCACCGGCACCGGCACCGGCGGCAGCAGGTGCGGGGTGCGCGAGGGCGGCTGGGTCCGGGGAACCGGCGCGGTCGACGGGCTCGGCGGGCGACGGCCCCGTCAGGACGGGAGACGGCACGGCCCCGGGGGGCGCCGCGGAGCGTTCGGCCCGGTGCCACGCGCCGTCCCGCGGCCCCCACAGGGCGACGACCGGTTCGCCGCCACGCGCGCGTACGGTCTGAGTCATCTCGCCCACCGCGTACAGCACCGGGGAACGATGCGGCGACTCGGCGCCGATCCGCCATGCCGCCGAGGCCGGCTCGTAGAACATCGCAACCCAGCGAGGGGTACCCGAAGGCTCCGGGCTCTGGAGACGTGATTCCACCGTGCTCACCCTTTCGGAGGCATCCCTGACGGCCGACCATAACTGACGGATCGTCAGATTCACAGGGTGAGGCAGGAGCGCTCAGGGCCTGACGACGTAGAGGTACACGGGCGTAGGGGCGTACGCCCCCGTACGGCATAGAGGCGTATGAACGTAGAGGCGTACGCGACGGCGTACGACTTGCGGCGCGCCTGCGGGTTTCGGCCACCCATGGCCGCCGGAACCCCGCCGTCCGGCACTGGTCCCTCCCCACGCGGGGACCAGTGCCGGACGCTGCGGGCGGCATCGATCCGCGCCGAGCCGACAGGATCGACGCGGATCGGAGGATCGGGAGCCCGGTGGTCAGCGCGACAGCCGCCGGAAGCGGCGAGGGTCACGCGCCTCTCGGGCCTGCGGTCGGGATATCGGGCTCACCGCGTCACGTCCGGGCTTACGGTCGGGCTTGCGCGTCCTGCCAGATCCGCACGGCCGGACCCGCGCCGCCGTGCGACGACTTGGGCCGAAGGTGGCCGAGAACATACGGCGCCATGAGCTGTTCTCCGAAGCTCTGGGGTGCTGACCTGTCCGGACAACGAGTAACCGGTCGGCTACTGTATCGCGATCCTGCCATCTGCGGCGCATCGCAACGGGAGTCCGGTGTCCACCCCCGGACATAGCCGCAGTTCAGCCGCAGGTCAGCCGCAAGGAGTGAGTTCTCCATCAACGACTGGCGGCGGACCAAGAACGTACCGGCGCGGTTCGGCGCCCTCGCCGCGGTGCTCCAGGTGCTGATCCCCGAGGCGTGGAAGCCCTCGTCGACCAGCTCCGCGGCGCGGAACTGACGGGTGGTCCGGTCGCACCATCGACGGCAGAACGCCGGGCGGCGCCGGCAGCGACGACGACACGGCTCGGCCGCGGGACGCTCAATGGTCGACAGCGCTGGGCGGCCGACGACGCTCAGCGGACGACGACTCAGCGGACGACGTCGTTGGGCCGCCGGTCCCCCCGAACAGCCAGTGGCACACACCCGTCCCTCCGGGCACGGCCGAACCGTGACGACACACCCCACCCCGTGATCCAGATCACAACTCCCGGTCACCGATCGGCAGTTGGCCCCCACGGCCCGACCGGCCTTGTTACCCTTGGCCATAGCTCGACCGCTGGTGCATCCCCCGTCGCCAGCGGTCGAGCGTTTTCCTGTCCTGCCGGATGTTGGCCGGTTCGCCGAACACCGCCCGCACCCCCGTCCTACAGTGCGACGCCGTGACGTCCTCCATCCCGTACTCCGGCCACCCGCACGACCAGCGATCCCACCAGTTCCTGCTGCTCGCCTCGGCCCGTGTCATCTCGGTGCTCGGCAACGGCTTCGCCCGCGTGGCGCTCGGTTTCGCCGTGCTGGCCCTGCCCGGGGCGACACCCGCACGGCTGTCGCTGGTCCTGGCCTGCCAGGCACTGCCGCAACTGGTGTTCATCCTGGTCGGCGGGGTGCTCGCGGACCGGATGTCACGCGCGCGGTTGATGGTCCTGGCCGACCTCGTCGGCGCCGCCGCCTACGCGGGCCTCGCCGCCCTGGCCCTGTCCGGCCACGCGCCCCTCGCCCTCATGTGCGCGCTGGCGGTGGTGGCCGGCACCGCGACCGCCCTGTTCTCCCCCGCCATGGACGGCATGGTGCCGCTGGTCGTGCCCGCCGAGCGGCTCCAGCAGGCCAACGGACTGCTCCGGGTGGGCACCAACATCTCCCTGCTTCTGGGACTCGCCCTGTCCGGGCTCACCGTCGCCTGGATCGGAGCCGGCTGGGCACTCGCCCTGAACGCCGCGTCCTTCGTCGTCAGCGCCGCCCTCACCGCCCGCCTGCGCGTGCCGGGCCGCCCGGCGAAGACGTCCTCGGGCTGGGACGACCTGCGGGAGGGCTGGCGCGAGTTCTCCTCCCGGCAGTGGCTGTGGGTGGTCGTCGCCCAGTACGCGGTCGTGGTCGCCGCGCTGAACGCCAACGCCGGCGTGCTGGGCCCCCTGATCGCCGAGGAGGACCTGGGCGGGGCCCGCGCCTGGTCGATCATCGTCGCCGCCCAGGCGCTCGGCACCATCGCCGGGGCCGGACTTGCCACCCGCGTCCGGGTGCGGCGACCGGTCCTCGTGGCGGTGGTGGCCACCTTCCCGGCCGCCGTGCCGACCGCCCTGCTCGCCGCGTCGGCCCCGGTCTGGCTGACGGCGACGGCCATGTTCTGCTCGGGGGTCTCCTCCGACGTCTTCGCCGTGCTGTGGTCCACCACCGTCCAGCGCGAGATCCCCGAAGCGGCCCTGTCCCGCGTCAGCTCCTACGACTGGTTCGGCTCCCTGGCCTTCGCCCCGCTCGGCCTCCTCGTGGCCGGCCCCGCGGCGGACCTCACCGGCACCAGACCCGCGTTGGCCGCCTGTGCCACCCTCATCGCCCTGGCCACAGCCGCGGCCCTCCTCTCCCCCCAGGTCCGCGGCCTCACCTCCACCGCGCCCGGCCCCACCCCCGAACCGGCCACCGCCCCGGCCGCACCGGGCACCGACCTCCCCGAACCCTCCGCATGAGGGCACCGCTGGACAAGGGCACCGCTGAAACAGGGACACCGCGCACGCATCACGCAGCGGCAGCAAGGCAACGAGCCGAAAACCGCGGACGGCCGACGGATCACAGGAATCCATCGGCCGTCCGACGAGGTGTCATAGCAAGGCGATCGACCGCTGCGGCGCCCACCGCGCCCCCACCTGACGTGCCTCCCGGCTCCCGGCAGATGCACACCCTGCATACGCCACGCTCTCGGAGGTCACCCTAGGATGCCGAGCGGTCAGGGGAGGACGGACGTATGGGCGAGAGCCTGCGCAAGATCTTGCTGTGGGAACGGGCTCTGCAAGAGTGGTGGTCGGACCGTCTCGGCAAGGAGATCGTCTCCACATGGGCGGCAGGCATCATTTTGGGTGTTCCTGCCTGGATCTTCGTCGAGATGTTCTGGCACCCGGACTCGATCCTCGGTGACGGCGGGCTCGCCGCCATCGGGCTGCTTGTCATCCTGGCTGTCGCAACGCTCTTCGCATGGACGGGCGTCATGATCGTCCGCGAAACGATTGCCGAGTCCCCCGCGAATACGGGTGGCGCTCGGCACTGGTTGCTCACGGTCCAGGTACTCATGGCGGGGACGGCCGGGTGGGTCGCACTGAGGGCGATCCTGGTCTTCGATCATCACGTGTCGCCGACCGTAGGCTTGATCTCGGCGGTTCCGCTGGCGGCTCCGTACTCACTCGCGTTCCTGGCACTCGTCATGCGCGAGGTCGTCCGGTGGCGCGTGGTGCGCGCTGTGTTCCTCGCACCGATTGCCCTGGTATTGCTGCTCCGGTTCATGTGATGCGCTGCGTGCCGCCGCGCCGTTGTGTTCCCGGGAACCGTCTGGGCGCCCTCCTTCCCGGGCACCTCCTGGGCGAGTCGCTTGATGTCAGCCGTAGATGCCGAAGACCCCCAACCGGTCCCGGTTGGGGGTCTTCTCGTTGGTGGGGCTAACAGGATTTGAACCTGTGGCCTCATCCTTATCAGGGATGCGCTCTAACCAACTGAGCTATAGCCCCGCCGCGCTCTGCGGTACGTGTCCCGCGCGCTGACTCCTGAAGATTAGCGCACGACCGGGGCAGTCCCAAAATCGGTTGTCGCAGGCCGCACGGCAGAGGTTTGGCATCGCCATGACGTGGTACCTCACGCGTTCCCGGGCGGCACGTCACGCGTGACAGGCGGCCCGCCACTCGCCCCGGGCGACCCCTCACGCGCTCCAGGAACAACCCGTCACTCGTCCTCGGCGAGCGTCAACTCGACGCCGCCGACGAAGCCCGCGGACAGGTTGTAGATGAACGCGCCCAGCGTGGCCAGTGCCGTCGCCAGGACGACGTCGATGACCGCGATGATCGCCGTGAACGTCAGGACCTTCGGCAGCGACAGGAAGGACTGCAGGTCAAAGCCGTTCCCCTCGTTCGAGCCGGTCGCCTCGGAGATGGTGCCGCCGACCGTCGAGAAGACGCCCATCGCGTCCAGGACCATCCACAGCACCGCCGAGGCGACGATCGTGCAGATGCCGAGCGCGATCGAGAGCAGGAAGCTGACCTTCATCACCGACCACGGGTCCGCCTTGGCCACGCGCAGGCGCGCCTTGCGGGTGCGCGGCGTGGTCCGTGCGCCGGTGCGCGGCCGGCGCGTGGACCCCGTCGAGGAGGAGGTCTGCGCCGAGTACGCCTGCGGCGGGTGGTAGGGCCCGGTGGGCTGCTGCTGCCGCTCACCGGGCAGCGGTGAGGCGCCCTGCGCCTCACCTGCCGGGGGCTGGGCACCGGGGGTGGCCGGGCCCACCCCAGCGCCGTAATGCTGGGTGTGCGGGCCTCGGGTGTCCGTCACAGTTCCCCCCTGGGATCCATGAGTATCGGGCGAGTGCGGGTCGGTCGCGGGCGACTTGACCGGCTTGAGATTGGTCGTGTGCGGATCCACCGTGTTCATAGGGTCCATGGCGTTCCCGGCGTTCCCGGCGTTCCCGGGGTTCGCGGCAGAGCCACGGCCGCCGTCGTCCGTTCCCGTACCGGAATCGGTCCCGGTCGAGGTACCGACCGAACCGGCGCCCGTGGCTCCGCTCACGATGACACACACTCCTCGTGCTACTCGGCCGAGGATGCCTCACCCTCGTCCGTGCCGGTGGCCGCGGCGTCCTCGGCGGTCTCGTCCACGGCCACGTCGCCGTCGACTTCCTCCGCCTCGCGCCCCGCCTCGGCGTTACGTGCGATACCGACGACGGCATCGCGCTTGCCCAGGTTGATCAGTTGGACGCCCATGGTGTCACGGCCCGTCTCCCTGACCTCGTTGACTCGCGTACGAATCACACCGCCGGACAGGGTGATGGCGAGGATTTCGTCACTCTCCTCGACGATCAGCGCGCCGACGAGCGAGCCGCGGTCCTCCACGATCTTGGCGGCCTTGATCCCCAGGCCGCCGCGGCCCTGGACGCGGTACTCGTCGACGGCGGTCCGCTTCGCGTACCCGCCGTCCGTGGCAGTGAACACGAACGTACCGGGTCGAACGACATTCATCGAGAGAAGCTCGTCGCCCTCGCGGAAACTCATCCCCTTGACACCCGAGGTCGCCCGGCCCATCGGCCGCAGCGTCTCGTCCGAGGCGGTGAACCTGATCGACTGCGCCTTCTTGCTGATCAGGACCAGATCGTCGTCCGCCGAGACCAGTTCGGCTCCGATCAGTTCGTCATCGGAACCGTCCTCCCGCTCGCGCAGGTTGATCGCGATGACACCACCGGAACGCGGCGAATCGTAATCCTTCAGAGGCGTCTTCTTGACCAGGCCCGCCTTGGTGGCCAGGACCAGGTACGGCGCGGCCTCGTAGTCGCGGATCGCCAGGATCTCGGCGATCGCCTCGTCCGGCTGGAAGGCCAGCAGGTTCGCCACGTGCTGGCCGCGCGCGTCCCGGCCGGCGTCCGGCAGCTCGTACGCCTTGGCCCGGTAGACCCGGCCCTTGTTGGTGAAGAACAGCAGCCAGTGATGGGTGGTCGAGACGAAGAAGTGGTCGACGATGTCGTCTTCCTTCAGCTTCGTGCCGCGTACGCCCTTGCCGCCGCGCTTCTGTGCCCGGTAGTCGTCCGTCTTCGTCCGCTTCACATAGCCGCCGCGGCTGACGGTGACGACGATGTCCTCCTCGGCGATCAGGTCCTCGATGGACATGTCGCCGTCGTAGGGCACCAGCATGGTCTTGCGGTCGTCACCGTACTTCTCGACGATCGCGGCCAGCTCCTCGCTGACGATGCCGCGCTGACGGACCGGCGAGGCGAGGATCTCGTTGTACTCGTTGATCTTCGCCTGGAGTTCGTCGTGCTCCTGGACGATCTTCTGGCGCTCCAGGGCGGCCAGTCGGCGCAGCTGCATCTCCAGGATGGCGTTCGCCTGGATCTCGTCGATCTCCAGCAGGCCCATCAGGCCCGTGCGCGCCACCTCGACGGTCGCACTGCCCCTGATCAGCGCGATGACCTCGTCGATGGCGTCCAGGGCCTTGAGCAGACCGCGCAGGATGTGCGCCCGCTCCTCGGCCTTGCGCAGCCGGAAGCGCGTACGGCGGACGACGACCTCGATCTGGTGCGTCACCCAGTGCCGGATGAACGCGTCCAGGGACAGGGTGCGGGGCACCCCGTCGACCAGCGCCAGCATGTTGGCGCCGAAGTTCGTCTGGAGGTCGGTGTGCTTGTACAGGTTGTTCAGGACGACCTTGGCGACCGCGTCCCGCTTGAGGACGATCACCAGGCGCTGGCCGGTGCGCGAGGACGTCTCGTCACGGACGTCGGCGATCCCGCCGACCTTGCCGTCCTTCACCAGGTCGGCGATCTTCTGCGCGAGATTGTCCGGGTTGACCTGGTAGGGCAGTTCGGTGACCACCAGGCACTGCCGGTTCTGGATCTCCTCGACCTCGACGACCGCGCGCATGGTGATCGAGCCACGGCCGGTGCGGTACGCCTCCTCGATGCCCTTGCGGCCCACCACCAGCGCGCCGGTCGGGAAGTCCGGGCCCTTGATGCGCTCGATGAGGGCGTCGAGCAGCTCCTCGTGCGAGGCGTCCGGGTTTTCCAGGCACCACTGGGCGCCCGCCGCGACCTCGCGCAGGTTGTGCGGCGGGATGTTGGTCGCCATGCCGACCGCGATGCCCGCCGAGCCGTTGATCAGCAGGTTCGGGAACCGGGCGGGCAGGACGGTCGGCTCCTGCGAGCGGCCGTCGTAGTTGTCCGTGAAGTCGACGGTGTCCTCGTCGATGTCCCGGACCATCTCCATCGACAGCGGCGCCATCTTGCACTCGGTGTAGCGCATGGCGGCCGCCGGGTCGTTGCCCGGAGAGCCGAAGTTGCCGTTGGAGTCGACGAGCGGCATCCGCATCGCCCACGGCTGGGCCAGTCGCACCAGCGCGTCGTAGATCGAGCTGTCGCCGTGCGGGTGGTAGTTGCCCATGACGTCGCCGACGACGCGGGCGCACTTGTAGAAGCCGCGCTCGGGCCGGTACCCGCCGTCGTACATGGCGTACAGCACCCGGCGGTGGACGGGCTTGAGACCGTCCCGGACATCGGGCAGCGCACGCGAGACGATGACGGACATCGCGTAGTCCAGATACGAACGCTGCATCTCCGTTTCGAGCCCGACGGGCTCGATGCGCATGGTGGTGTCGCCGCCCTCTGCCTCGGGCGTGACTGGAGTGTTCTCGTCGGCCATTGCTGGTGAAGATCCTTCCCGGTGCGGTCAGCAGAGACCGACTCAGATGTCGAGGAAGCGAACGTCCTTGGCGTTGCGCTGGATGAACTGGCGGCGGGCCTCGACGTCCTCGCCCATCAGGACCGAGAACAGGTCGTCGGCCTGGGCGGCGTCGTCGAGGGTGACCTGGCCGAGGACCCGGTGGTCGACGTCCATCGTCGTCACCCGCAGCTCCTCGGCGTTCATCTCGCCGAGACCCTTGAAGCGCTGGATGGAGTCCTCCCGGACGCGCTTGCCGCGCTGGCGGCCCAGCTCCAGGAGCGCGTCGCGCTCCCGGTCGGAGTACGCGTACTCGACCTCGTCCCGGCCCCACTTGATCTTGTAGAGCGGCGGGCGGGAGAGGAACACGTGGCCCCGCTCCACCAGGTCCCGCATGAAGCGGAACAGGAAGGTCAGCAGCAGGGTGTTGATGTGCTGGCCGTCGACGTCGGCGTCCGCCATCAGAATGATCTTGTGATAGCGGAGCTTCTCGATGTCGAAGTCCTCGTGCACACCCGTGCCGAAGGCGGAGATCAGCGCCTGGATCTCCTGGTTCTGCAGGATCTTGTCGATCCTGGCCTTCTCGACGTTGAGGATCTTGCCACGGATCGGGAGGATCGCCTGGTACTGCGGGTTGCGGCCGGACTTGGCGGAGCCACCGGCGGAGTCACCCTCGACGATGAAGATCTCGCACTTGGTGGGATCGTTCGACTGGCAGTCGGAGAGCTTGCCCGGCAGCGACGCCGACTCAAGGAGGCCCTTGCGACGGGTCAGATCCCGCGCCTTGCGGGCCGCCACGCGCGCGGTGGCCGCCTGGATGCCCTTGCGGATGATGTCCGAGGCTTCGTTCGGGTTGCGGTCCAGCCAGTCGTTGAGGTGCTCGTAGACGGCCTTCTGGACGAAGGTCTTGGCCTCCGTGTTGCCCAGCTTGGTCTTCGTCTGGCCCTCGAACTGCGGCTCGCTCAGCTTCACCGAGATGATCGCGGTCAGGCCCTCGCGGATGTCGTCGCCCGTGAGGTTGTCGTCCTTCTCGCGCAGCAGCTTCTTGTCCCGCGCGTACTTGTTGATCAGCGAGGTCAGCGCCGCCCGGAAGCCCTCCTCGTGCGTACCGCCCTCATGGGTGTGGATGATGTTCGCGAAGGAGTACACGCCCTCGCTGTAGCCGCTGTTCCACTGCATCGCGACCTCAAGGGACAGGCTCTTGTCCTTGTCCTCGGCCTCCAGGTCGATGACGGTGGGGTGCACCACGTCGCCCTTGCGGGAGTTGAGGTACTTCACGAAGTCGACGATGCCGCCCTCGTAGTGGTACGTGACCGACTTGACCTCGTCCTTCTCGTCGGCCCCCGCCTCGTCCGCGCCGGCGGTCGCCTTCGCGGACTCGCGCTCGTCGGTGAGCCGGATGAACAGGCCCTTGTTGAGGAACGCCATCTCCTGGAAGCGCCGCGACAGCGTCTCGAAGGAGTAGTCGGTGGTCTCGAAGATCTCCGCGTCGGCCCAGAACGTGACCGAGGTGCCGGTCTCGCCGGTCTCCTCGTGCTCGGCGAGCGGGGCGGTCGGCACGCCCATCTTGTAGTCCTGCGTCCAGCGCCGGCCGTCGGTCCTGACCTCGACCGACACCTTGCTGGACAGCGCGTTGACGACGGAGACGCCGACGCCGTGCAGACCACCGGAGACCGCGTAGCCGCCGCCGCCGAACTTGCCGCCCGCGTGCAGCACGGTCAGCACGACCTCCAGGGCCGGCTTCCCCTCGGAGGGGACGATGCCCACCGGGATGCCGCGGCCGTTGTCGACGACGCGGACGCCGCCGTCGGCGAGGATCGTCACGTCGATCGTGTCCGCGTACCCGGCCAGCGCCTCGTCGACCGAGTTGTCGACGACCTCGTACACGAGGTGGTGCAGACCGCGCTCGCCGGTCGAGCCGATGTACATACCGGGTCGCTTGCGAACCGCGTCCAGACCCTCAAGCACGGTGATCGCGCTGGCGTCGTACGAAGCGGTGACGTCGCCGTTCGACGAGGTCACCGCGCCGTCGGCGCCGGCGTCGGGGGACGGGATGTTCTCGTTGAGGTTGCCGGAATCGGCCACGAAGCGCCCTTTCTGGCACAGCACGAGCCGAACTCGTCGGCAGGTTGCCGGAGCGGCTGCGGCATGTTGCGTTGGTAAGCCCTGAATCAGCGGTGCTCAGCTTTTCCCGGACGGTCCCCACGTTTGGGGCGGGATTGGCTTCCAGTCTACCGGTAGCGCCGACAGTGATGGGGGTTTGCCGGTACCTGAGTCCCCATGTGCCGCCCTCAACCGGTCTCGGCCGGGTACCGATATGCGGATGGGGGCTCCAAGAGGCTCACAGCGCCACTCAGCGCTTCGAGCTGTCAACCCCCGGCTACTCCACGGTCAGGTCACGTCCCAGGCCCCCGCGCGATCCTCCGGCCGGGTGACCCACCATGATCCGGAAAGCCCGCCGGACCAGCGGATATGTGAAGTCGGTCACCCACTCGGCAGCCCCCGCCCAGGCCCGCTCCGCAGGCCCGTCCGTCACCTCTCGGCGACGCGTCGGTCACCCGTAGGTGTCGCCGGGGCCCCTGCTGCCCGGGGCGCGGAGGGGACCGTAGCGACGGGTGGGGCCACCGGGACCGAACACCTTGATCGACTTCACCGTCCCGTGCCCCAGATCCTCGTTGAGGCGTGCCACCAGCGTCGGCGCGAGCAACCGCAGCTGCGTCGCCCAGGCAGTGGAGTCGCACTGCACCGCCAGCACGCACTCCTCCTCGTCGTACCGCTGCGGCACACAGTGCTTGGCCAGGTCGTCGCCGACGATCTGCGGCCACCGGCCCATCACTCCGCCCACCGCGGCCGGCGCCTCCCAACCGCGCTCGGTGATCAACCGGTTGATCGCGGCGCCCAGCGCCATCGGATCGCGGCCGTCGGCGCGCGCGCCGGAGCGCAGTCCCCCGCGCCGTGCCTGCTTCTTCTGCCGCACCGCGTCCCCACGCGCGCGTGCCGCCTCCTTCGCCGCGCGCAGCGCCACGCGCGCGAGATCGACGCCCGAGGGCTCGGGGGAGTGCTCGGGCCGCGCGGGGGCGGGCTCGTCCGTACTCACGCGCGCTCCACCGTCCCGTCCGACACCGTGTACCGGGCCCCCGCCAGCACGTGCGGTACGTCGTCGTCGACGGCGGCGGTCACCAGCACCTGCTCACCCGGCGCGACCAGTTCCGCGAGCCGCTCCCGGCGGCGGGCGTCCAGTTCGGCGAAGACGTCGTCCAGCACGAGCACCGGTTCGTTGCCCTCCGAGCGCAGCAGGTCGTACGAGGCCAGCCGCAATGCCAGCGCGTACGACCAGGACTCGCCGTGCGAGGCGTACCCCTTGGCCGGCAGCCGGCCGAGCTTGAGGACCACGTCGTCGCGATGCGGGCCGACGAGGGTGACACCGCGCTCGATCTCCTGCTTGCGCGCCTGGGCGAGCGCCGCCATCAGCTGCCCGTACAGCTCCTCGCGGGTATGGGCCTCGCCCGGCGCCGACGGCTTGTACTCCAGGGCGAGCGGGCCGCCCCCGGGAGCCAGTTGCTCGTACGCCTTGTCGGCCAGCGGTTCGAGTGCGGTGATCAGGTCGAGCCGCTGGGCGAGCAGTTCGGCGCCCGCGCGCGCGAGATGCTGGTCCCAGACGTCGAGCGTGGACAGGTCCGCCCCGGCGCCCGGATTCCCCCGCCCGGGGGCTTCCCCGGCCCGGCCGCCGCCGTGCCTGCGGGCCAACGCCGCCGACTTCAGGAGCGTGTTGCGCTGCTTCAGGACCCGCTCGTAGTCCGAACGCACCCCCGCCATGCGCGGCGTGCGGGCCGTGATCAGCTCGTCGAGGAAGCGCCGCCGCTCACCCGGATCACCCTTGACCAGGGCCAGGTCCTCGGGCGCGAACAGCACGGTCCGTACGATCCCCAGCACGTCCCGCGGCCGGACCTGCGACGAGCGGTTGATACGGGCGCGGTTCGCCCTGCCCGGGTTCACCTCCAGCTCGATCAGCTGCTGCCGCTCGCCCTGCCTGACCTGGGCGCGGATGACCGCACGCTCGGCCCCCATGCGGACCAGCGGGGCGTCCGAGGCGACCCGGTGGCTGCCGAGGGTGGCCAGATAGCCGACCGCCTCGACGAGATTCGTCTTGCCCTGCCCGTTGGGGCCGACGAACGCGGTGACGCCCGGGTCGAGCGGGACCTCGACCCGGGCGTACGAGCGGAAGTCGGCCAGCGAAAGATGCGTGACGTGCATGGTCGTGCGCCGACCTCCCCCAGGCTTGTGGACCGGAACCCGGCCCTGTGGATTACTTCTTCGCCACCGCGTGGCCGCCGAACTGGTTCCGCAGCGCCGCGATCATCTTCATCTGCGGCGAGTCGTCCTGCCGCGAGGCGAACCGCGCGAACAGCGACGCGGTGATCGCGGGCAGCGGCACCGCGTGGTCTATGGCGGCCTCCACCGTCCACCGTCCCTCGCCGGAGTCCTGTGCATAACCCTTCAGCCCGGCCAGGTGCTCGTCCGCGTCGAGGGCGTTCACCGCGAGATCGAGCAGCCAGGAACGGATCACCGTCCCCTGCTGCCAGGAGCGGAAGACCTCACGCACGTCCGTGACGGAGTCGGCCTTCTCCAGCAGCTCCCAGCCCTCGGCGTAAGCCTGCATCATCGCGTACTCGATGCCGTTGTGGACCATCTTCGCGAAGTGGCCCGCGCCGACCTGTCCGGCGTGCACCGCGCCGAAGTCGCCCTCCGGCTTGAGCGCTTCGAAGACCGGCCGCACCTTGGCGACGTGCTCCGCGTCGCCTCCGTACATCAGGGCGTAGCCGTTCTCCAGCCCCCAGACCCCGCCCGAGACACCGCAGTCGACGAAACCTATGCCCTTGGCCGCCAGTTCCTCGGCGTGCCTCTCGTCGTCCGTCCAGCGGGAGTTGCCGCCGTCCACGACGACGTCGCCCGGCTCCAGCAGCTCGGCCAGTTCGTCGACCGTGGACTGGGTGGCCTCGCCGGCCGGCACCATCACCCAGACCACGCGCGGCCCGGACAGTTTGCCCACAAGCTCCTCCAGGCTGTGGACATCGGCGAGGTCCGCGTTGCGGTCGTATCCGATGACGGTGTGGCCTGCGCGGCGGATCCGCTCGCGCATGTTGCCGCCCATCTTGCCGAGGCCGACGAGACCGAGCTCCATCTGATTGGTGTCCTTCGGTAGCTGTGTGACGGATGGGGCACACGTTCGTACCCGCGGCTGAGCCTAGACCCGGACCGCCGTGCACAGCTGTGGGCATACGCGCTCATACGTACGCCCTCACCTGGGGCTTTGCGGGACGCGAGGATCAGCCGCTGAGGCGCACCGGCATGATCAGGTACTTGTAGGTCTCGTCCGCCTCGGCGTCCACCGCGGGCCTGCCGCTGAGCAGCGCGGGCTTCGTGGACGTGGTGAACGACAGCTGGGCCACCGGCGAGTCGATGGCGCTGAGCCCGTCGAGCAGGAAGGTGGGGTTGAAGGCGACGGAGATGTCGTCGCCGTCCAGTTGGGCGTCGACTCTTTCCACAGCCTGTGCGTCGTCGCTGGAGCCCGCCTCCAGGATCAGCACGCCCTGCTCGAAGCTGAGCCGCACCGGGGTGTTGCGCTCGGCGACCAGGGCCACACGCTTGACGGCCTCCACGAAGGGGGCGGTCTC
Source organism: Streptomyces sp. NPDC056161 (assembly GCF_042268025.1). Lineage (NCBI taxonomy): Bacteria > Bacillati > Actinomycetota > Actinomycetes > Kitasatosporales > Streptomycetaceae > Streptomyces > Streptomyces sp. NPDC056161. The sequence goes on along the minus strand of NZ_JBHJUV010000008.1, from coordinate 18,839 downwards.
GATCACCGCGACCGAGTTGAACTCGGTCGGGAACAGCGTGCGGTACTTCGGCAGGTCGCCCTCCAGCAGACGCGTCGTCGTCCGCCGGCCCGCGCCCTCGAAACCGATCAGACCCTCACCCGCACCGGAGCCGGACAGGGCAAGCGTGACGCTGTCGCCGCTGGTCAGCGCCTTGGCGGTGTCCAGGAGCGTCTTGGCGGGCACCAGGGCGACCGCCGACGTGTCCGGGTTCTCGGGCTTCCACAGGAACTCGCGGACCGCGAAGCGGTAGCGGTCGGTGGAGGCCAGCGTGACCGTGTCGCCCTCGATCTCGATGCGCACACCGGTGAGGACGGGCAGCGTGTCGTCGCGACCGGCCGCGATGGCGACCTGCGCGACGGCGGCGGCGAAGACCTCGCCGGGGACCGTGCCCGTCGCGACCGGCATCTGCGGCAGGGACGGGTACTCCTCCACAGGCAGGGTGTGGAGGGTGAAGCGCGAGGAGCCGCAGACGACCGTCGCCCGTACACCGTCTGTGGAAATCTCCACCGGGCGGTTGGGGAGGGCGCGGCAGATGTCGGCCAGGAGGCGGCCGGAGACGAGGACCGTGCCCTCCTCCTCGACCTCCGCGTCGACGCTCACGCGCGCGGAGACCTCGTAGTCGAAGCCGGACAGGCTCAGCTGGCCGTCCTCGGCCTTGAGCAGGAGGCCGGCGAGGACAGGCGCCGGCGGACGGGCCGGGAGGCTGCGTGCCGCCCAGGCCACTGCCTCCGCGAGTACGTCGCGTTCCACCCGGATCTTCACCGTAAGCCGCCTCCTGCTGTTGCCACTGAGCTCTACGACGCGGTGTCGCTGTCCCCTGGGTGGGGAAGAACACCGGGGAACCAGTCTGACGCACCGCACTGACAGTAGGTGCCTGTCGGGGTCAAGTCGTGCCGGGAGGCAGTCGGGCACGAGACAGCGAGTTGTGCACAGGCCCCGCTTCGAAACGGATCCCGCTCTCTCTCTGCTTGGCGGTAGTAGTAGGGCCTGTGGAAACCGTGGATAACCACGTTTGCCCTGCTCAGCGCGGATATTTTGTCCACGGAGCCTGTGGGTGGAGGCGGTGGACAACCGGGCCTGTCTGTGGAGAACAAGAAGTTCTGCACACCCCGCCCACAGCCTGAGGCCAGTTCTCCCCAGCTGTGTCCCCAGGTTTACCCACGTTTCCCACATGCCAATCCGGCAGCTTGATGTGACGCCTTTCACTCGACACGGTGATCGGGTGCGTCGTGTTGCCGAACAGTGGACAGTCATGTGGAGAACGCGGCGTTCGCTGGGGACAACGGTCCTCAGCCTGTGGGTTGCCGGTGGACAACTTTGTGCACAGCTTGTGGATCTCCGCTTCGTCCACAGCCTGTGGAGATCTGTCGTCCACCGATCCACAACCGGATGACCTGCCTTGATGGTTTTTCGACAGGGTCGGCTGTGGACACGATCTGGACAACTCGGCAGTCCCCAGGGTGTGGACGGCAGAAAGTCACCGAATCTGTGGAGGGCGGCCGTAACCCGGCGGGTAATCGAACACGGGGTGGCCGAAGGACGTCGGGAATCCTCGGCCGCACCCCGGCCGGCCCGGGTCGGCCGGGGTGCGGCCGGGGTGCGGAAGGGGGCGGTGGTGACGGCGGAGGGGTTGGTGGAGGGGCGGCGGATGGCGTCGAGCCCGGCGGTCCGCGGCGCTGGAGCGGGTGGCTGGCGCCCATGGGGCCCTGGCGGCCCTCGGAACCCCCGGGGACACCGGGACGGGACGGAACGGCGCACGATGGCGTCCCAGCCTCCGCACGACTGCTCTCACCCCCCTCCGGAGACACCGGAGACCCCGGAATCACGAAGGGCGCCCCCGGGATCTCGGCGGATCCCAGCGGCGCCCCGTGCGTGCGGTGGTCGGCGTCAGCCGTTCTTGATGCGGTTGGTCAGCTCGGTGACCTGGTTGTAGATGGAGCGGCGCTCGGCCATCAGCGCGCGGATCTTGCGGTCGGCGTGCATGACCGTCGTGTGGTCGCGCCCGCCGAACTGCGCGCCGATCTTCGGCAGCGACAGATCGGTCAGCTCACGGCACAGATACATGGCGATCTGCCGGGCGGTCACCAGGGCGCGGCCGCGCGAGGTGCCGCACAGGTCCTCGACGGTGAGCCCGAAGTAGTCGGCGGTCGCGGCCATGATCGCCGTCGCGGTGATCTCGGGAGCCGAGTCCTCGCCGCCGGGGATCAGGTCCTTGAGGACGATCTCCGTCAGCCCCAGGTCCACCGGCTGCCGGTTGAGCGAGGCGAACGCGGTCACCCGGATCAGGGCGCCCTCCAGCTCGCGGATGTTGCGCGAGATCCGCGAGGCGATGAACTCCAGCACCTCGGGCGGGGCGTTGAGCTGCTCCTGCACCGCCTTCTTGCGCAGGATGGCGATGCGGGTCTCCAGCTCGGGCGGCTGGACGTCGGTGATCAGGCCCCACTCGAAGCGGTTGCGCAGCCGGTCCTCCAGGGTGACCAGCTGCTTGGGGGGCCGGTCGCTGGAGAGCACGATCTGCTTGTTGGCGTTGTGGAGCGTGTTGAAGGTGTGGAAGAACTCCTCCTGCGTCGACTCCTTGTCCGCGAGGAACTGGATGTCGTCGACGAGGAGGATGTCCATCTCGCGGTAGCGCTTGCGGAAGCTGTCGCCCTTGCCGTCGCGGATGGAGTTGATGAACTCGTTGGTGAACTCCTCCGAGCTCACGTACCGCACGCGCGTGCCCGGGTAGAGGCTGCGCGCGTAGTGCCCGATGGCGTGCAGCAGGTGGGTCTTGCCGAGTCCGGACTCGCCGTAGATGAAGAGGGGGTTGTACGCCTTCGCGGGCGCCTCGGCGACGGCGACCGCGGCCGCGTGCGCGAAACGGTTGGAGGCGCCGATGACGAACGTGTCGAAGAGGTACTTCGGGTTCAGCCGCGCCGTCGGCTCGCCCGGACCGGCCGCCGGAGCCGGCTGCGCGGTCAGTGGGCCGACACCGGTCGTCGGCGGGCTCGGCGCCATCGGGCCGCCGCGGTGTGGCCGGCCGGAGCCGGACGGCGGCTCGGGCAGCTCACGCCGGGCCGGGCCGCGCTGGTCGTAGTCCGCACGTGACGCGTCGTAGCCGGAGTGCTGCTGCTCGTACGGGCGCTCACGGCCCGGCGGGCGGTAGTCCTGCCCGGAGCCGTACGCGCGCTGTCCCGGGGGGTAGGCGTCCGGCGACGCGTAGGCGTCGCGTGATCCATAGGAGTCCTGCGACGGCGGCGACGCGTACGGATCGCGCTCCGGAAAGCCGAGTCGCGGCTGCTGCCAGCTGTATTCGTCCTGGCCGGGCTGCGGCCAGGCCCCGGGCTCGGGGCGCTGGTACTCGGACGGATAGGCCGGGCGGGGGGTGGGGATCTGGTCCGCGCCGGGGCCGGACTCGGCGCCCGGCAACGGGTCGGCGCGGTGCCGGCCGTACCCCTCGTACGGGCCGGAGGGCAGCGTGTGCTCCTCGTAGCGGGACGCCGGCGACGCCGGCCCGCCCTCGTCGTAGGAGGGCGCGGGCTTGGGGACGGGCGGCGCCGGGGGCTCGCCCGCGGACTCGTCGACGGTGATCGCGATGCGGATCGGGCGGCCGCACTCGCGGCTCAGGGTCTCGCTGACGATCGGCGCCAGCCGGCCCTCCAGTACGCCTTTGGCGAATTCGTTCGGTACGGCGAGCAGCGCGGTGTCCGCGACCAGGGCGAGCGGCTGGCAGCGCCTGATCCAGTGCTCGTCCTTCGCTTCCACACCCTGACCACGGCCTTCTCCGAGGAGCTGCTCCAGTACTCGCGGCCACACTGCGGCAAGATCGGCAGGTACGTCAGCCACAGGGCACGCTCTCTCACAGGTCCCACGAACGTGTGGTTGCGGGACGGGTCGGGATCTAAAACGGGTGGTGCGGGGGACAAGGGAACGAATCGGAGTCCAGTCACGGTAGTCAGCGCGGCGGCTACGGTTCAAGTTGTTGTCCCCAGCCTGTGGATAGTGTCTCTGCGTGACTCCGGGTTTGACCGGATGGCGTAGCCGCGCGTACCGTAACCAGGTCGAGTTGTCGATGGCTGCTGCCGCCTGCCTCCGATGGGCACAGGTCACGTCAGGTGATCGGTAAGCGGTGCACTCGGGCGTCACTGCGAGCTACTCGTGGGCGCACGGTGACAGCCAGGACGGCACCCCGCCACCACCGATACCTTCTGGAGCCCCCGAGTGAGCAAGCGCACCTTCCAGCCGAACAACCGTCGTCGCGCGAAGACCCACGGCTTCCGGCTGCGTATGCGCACCCGTGCCGGCCGCGCGATTCTCGCGTCCCGCCGTAGCAAGGGTCGCGCCCGTCTGTCCGCCTGATCCCGATCAGGTCATGACGTCGTGCTGCCCACCGAGAACCGGCTGAGGCGGCGCGAGGACTTCGCGACCGCGGTACGACGGGGTCGCCGGGCCGGGCGCCCGCTCCTCGTCGTCCACCTTCGTAGCGGTGCCACGGACCCGCATGCGCCTGAGGAGAGTGCTCCCCCGACGCGTGCGGGTTTCGTCGTCAGCAAGGCCGTGGGCGGCGCCGTCGTCCGCAACAAAGTGAAGCGCCGACTGCGTCACCTGATGCGGGAACGAGTCGCCCTCTTTCCCCCCGGTAGCCTGGTAGTCGTACGAGCGCTGCCCGGAGCGGGTGACGCAGACCATGCACAGCTGGCCCGGGACCTGGATGCCGCCGTGGGGCGGCTGCTGGGAGGGGGCGCGCGATGAAGTATCCACTACTGGTTCTGATCAAGCTGTATCAGAAGACGATCAGTCCGCTGCTCGGACCGGTGTGCAAGTACTACCCGTCGTGTTCCCACTACGGCTACACCGCCATCGACCGGCACGGTGCGATCAAGGGCACGGCACTCACCGCCTGGCGCATCCTCCGGTGCAATCCGTGGTCGCTCGGCGGTGTGGATCATGTTCCGCCGCGCAAGCGTCCCAGGTGGCACGAAATGCTGCGCAGCGCTTGGCGCGCACGCAAGGGCGGGCCCTCCGCCGCCGAACCGGCCCCCGAGGAGAAGCTCCCTTCCGGGCTTCCTTCGAGCCCGGCCGCTGAGACCTCGTCCCATGCCCAAGGAGCATGATTAGTGGACACGATTGCCAGCCTCTTCAGCTTCATCACGACACCCGTTTCCTGGGTCATCGTCCAGTTCCACACGGTGTACGGCGCCGTCTTCGGCCCGGACACCGGATGGGCCTGGGGCCTGTCCATCGTGTCCCTGGTGATCCTGATCCGCATCTGCCTGATCCCGCTCTTCGTGAAGCAGATCAAGGCGACCCGGGCCATGCAGACGCTCCAGCCCGAGATGAAGAAGATCCAGGAGCGTTACAAGAACGACAAGCAGCGTCAGTCCGAAGAGATGATGAAGCTGTACAAGGAGTCGGGCACCAACCCGCTCTCCTCGTGCCTTCCCATCCTGGCGCAGTCCCCGTTCTTCTTCGCCCTGTACCACGTGCTCAACGGCATCGCGTCGGGCAAGACCATCGGCGTGATCAACGACCAGCTGCTCGCCAGCGCCCAGAAGGCGCACATCATCGGCGCCCCGCTGGCCGCGAAGTTCACCGATGGCTCGGGCAAGGTCGCCGCCCTCGGTGCCTCGCTGACCGATGTCCGGGTCGTCACCGCGATCATGATCGTCCTGATGTCGGCGTCGCAGTTCTACACGCAGCGCCAGCTGATGACGAAGAACGTCGACACCACGGTGAAGACGCCGTTCATGCAGCAGCAGAAGATGCTGATGTACGTCTTCCCGGTCATGTTCGCCGTCTTCGGCATCAACTTCCCGGTCGGTGTCCTCGTCTACTGGCTCACCACCAACGTGTGGACCATGGGCCAGCAGATGTACGTCATCCGCAACAACCCGACTCCGGGTTCCAAGGCGCAGGCCGCCTATCTGGAGCGTCTGACCAAGCACGTCACGCACCACGGCAAGGTCGGCCGACGCAGCGAGAAGGCCATCATCAAGGCGATCGTGAGCAAGGGCCGGGACCGCAATGAGTTCGAGCGCAAGTTCATCAACGGCCTGAGCAAGGCGGGTCTCGCCGCACAGGCCGACGGCACGGTACTCAAGAGCGAGAGCCAGACCGTCACCGTGGCCGAGGACGGCACGACGACGACCACCACCGCTGCCGCCCCCAAGCGTCAGCAGCCCAAGCGCCAGAGCAAGGCCCAGCGCCAGTCCGGCGGCCCGAAGCAGGCCGACGCCGACGCCCACCCAGAGGCCGACGCCGACGCCCCGTCCACGTCGCTGGCGAAGTCCGAACAGTCGCAGGACGCCGAGCCCGCAGCCAAGCAGGCGGCGAAGCCGAGTGCCGGCACCCGAAGCAAGGCCCAGTCCGGTCAGCGCAAGAATCCGCAGCGGCCCAAGTCCCCGTCCAAGAAGTAAGAAGGAGTCCATCCCGTGACGGAAGGCACCACCTCCGCCGCTGCCGAGGGTGCAGACACCCTGACCCGCCTGGAGCAGGAGGGCGAGATCGCGGCGGACTACCTTGAGGGTCTGCTCGACATCGCCGACCTCGACGGCGACATCGACATGGACGTGGAGGCGGACCGCGCCTCCGTGTCGATCATCAGCGACACGGGCGGCCGTGATCTGCAGAAGTTGGTCGGCCGTGACGGCGAGGTGCTGGAAGCCCTTCAGGAGCTGACTCGCCTGGCCGTGCACAGGGAGACCGGGGACCGCAGCCGGCTGATGCTGGACATCGCGGGCTACCGTGCCCAGAAGCGCGGCGAGCTGTCCGAGCTGGGTGCGAAGGCCGCCGCCGAGGTCAAGAACTCCGGTGAGCCCGTCAAGCTGAAGCCGATGACCCCGTTCGAGCGCAAGGTCGTGCACGACGCGGTCAAGGCAGCGGGGCTGCGCAGCGAGTCCGAGGGCGAGGAGCCGCAGCGGTTCGTCGTCGTGCTGCCCGCCTGATCTGCCCCCTGGTTCTACCGGCCCCGTCTGTTGTCCAGGCGGGGCCGAACTTTGTCAGCCTGGTTGTTCTGTGGTCGGCGTACGACGTCGGCGCTGTACGGAAGGACGGTCCCCGTGACGGAGGCAGCGGATCTCCCCCCTGCGCCCGAACAGGCGCGGGAAGTGTTTGGCGAGCGTTTCGCCGATGCGGTCCGCTATGCGGAACTGCTGGCCGAGGCCGGTGTGCAGCGTGGGCTGATCGGCCCGCGCGAGGTGCCCCGCTTGTGGGGTCGCCACCTGCTCAATTGCGCGGTGCTCTCCGAGGTGGTTCCGGAGGGGGTGACGGTGTGCGACGTCGGCTCGGGTGCCGGCCTGCCGGGGATCCCTCTCGCGCTCGTCCGTGAGGACCTGAAGATCACGCTGCTGGAGCCGCTGCTCCGGCGCACGAACTTCCTGACCGAAGTCGTCGAGATGCTGGGCCTGGACCATGTGACGGTCGTCCGCGGCCGGGCCGAGGAAGTCATGGGGAAGGTACCGCCGGTCCATGTGGTGACGGCGCGGGCGGTGGCGCCTCTGGACCGGCTCGCCGGATGGGGGATCCCTCTGCTGCGGCCGTACGGCGAGATGCTTGCGCTGAAGGGCGACACCGCTGAGGAGGAGCTGAAGGCCGCGGGGGCGGCACTGAGCAAGCTCGGAGCGGTGTCGACCTCTGTTCTGCATGTGGGCGAGGGGGTCGTAGACCCGCTGTCGACCGTCGTACGGGTCGAGGTCGGGGAGAGTCCCGGCGGTGTGCGCTTTGCGGCCAAGCGGGCGAAGGCGGCCCGTACCGGGCGCACTCGCCGACGTCGCTGAGACGGTCGGGCGGATGAGCGCTGCTGATCCGTCCTGACGACGCCACTTACTCCACACAAGCCTCCAAACCTACGCAACCCGGAGTGTCGCGGAGATACCGTCGCAGCCGCTGTGCATCGTGTTTCACGTGAAACGTCGCTCACTGCTGCACGGCATCATCAGTCGCGGCCGGGCCGCGGCCGAACCTCGCGACCGCAAGCCCCTCGGTTCTCTCAGGGAGACAGCGCCTTCAGGCGGCAATCCGTCCCTCTCCAGGGGTGCGGAGTTGTCCACAGAGGTGGAATTCTCCACAGAACACCAGGGCTCACTGGTTCACGACCCCGAAGGCATGGGAGGCTCTGTTCATTGCGAGCCTGAAGTCGAGGAGAGTGAATCCTTGCGGTCCGACGCCAACATCGCGGGACCGATGACCGATCCGGTCCCCGGTCCCCGCACCGAGTCGATGGGGGCGGATGTTTCACGTGAAACACCGCCTCCGATGGACGACACTCCCATCGGTCGTGCTGCCCAACTGGCGGTGGAGGCTCTGGGCCGCGCCGGCGAAGGTCTGCCGCGCCCCGAGCGGACCCGAGTCGTCGTGGTCGCCAACCAGAAGGGTGGCGTGGGCAAGACGACGACGACGGTCAATCTTGCCGCTTCGCTTGCTCTGCATGGCGGTCGTGTCCTGGTGGTCGACCTCGACCCGCAGGGCAACGCCTCCACCGCGTTGGGGATCGACCATCACGCGGAAGTTCCTTCCATCTACGATGTGTTGGTCGAGAGCAAGCCTCTTGCGGAGGTCGTCCAGCCGGTCCCCGATGTCGAGGGTCTCTTCTGTGCCCCCGCCACCATCGACCTCGCCGGTGCGGAGATCGAGCTGGTGTCGCTGGTGGCCCGCGAGAGTCGGCTACAACGGGCCATCCAGGCGTACGAGCAGCCGTTGGACTACATCCTCATCGACTGCCCGCCGTCGCTCGGCCTGTTGACCGTCAATGCCTTGGTGGCGGGGGCCGAGGTCCTCATCCCCATCCAGTGCGAGTACTACGCGCTGGAGGGCCTGGGCCAGCTGTTGCGTAACGTCGATCTGGTGCGGGGCCACCTCAATCCCGCCCTGCATGTGTCGACCATCCTGCTCACCATGTACGACGGCCGGACGCGTCTTGCTTCTCAGGTCGCGGAAGAGGTGCGCAGTCACTTCGGTGACGAGGTGCTGAGGACGAGCATTCCGCGCTCGGTCCGTATCTCCGAGGCGCCGAGCTATGGACAGACGGTACTGACCTACGATCCGGGATCGAGTGGTGCCCTGTCCTATCTTGAGGCGGCACGAGAAATCGCGTTGAAGGGGGTCGGTGTCAACTATGACCCGACTCAGGCCCATATTGGGGCGCAGAGCAATCCGAGCATGGTGGAGGGGATCCAGTGAGCGAGCGACGGAGGGGGTTGGGCCGAGGTCTGGGCGCACTGATTCCTGCTGCCCCGACCGAGAAGAACCCGGCATCGGCTGCGATCGGGGGAGTGACATCCCCGTCCCCCGCGGCCCCGGTGCTGACGGCCGACCGTGGGGTGGCCGCGGCCAAGGTGGCCACGCTGCCGCCTGTTGTACAGGAAACCGAGGAACCGTCGGTGTTCGGTGTCGCAGAGGCGCCCGCACCGCCGATGGGCGCTCACTTCGCCGAGATCCCCCTCGACTCCATCACGCCGAACCCGCGTCAGCCGCGTGAGGTCTTCGACGAGGACGCGCTGCAAGAGCTCGTCACCTCCATCAAGGAGGTCGGCCTCCTCCAGCCCGTCGTCGTACGACAGTTGGGTCCCGGCCGCTACGAACTCATCATGGGCGAGCGGCGCTGGCGAGCCTGCCGTGAGGCCGGCCTCGAAGCGATCCCCGCGATCGTCCGGGCGACGGACGACGAGAAGCTCCTCCTGGACGCGCTGCTGGAGAACCTGCACCGGGCCCAGCTGAACCCGCTGGAGGAGGCCGCCGCCTACGACCAGCTGCTCAAGGACTTCAACTGCACCCATGATCAGCTGGCGGACCGCATCGGGCGTTCCCGTCCGCAGGTGTCCAACACCCTGCGTCTGCTGAAGCTGTCGCCGTCCGTCCAGCGCAGGGTCGCTGCCGGGGTGCTGTCCGCCGGTCACGCGCGGGCGCTGCTCTCGGTGGAGGATTCCGAGGAGCAGGATCGGCTGGCTCACCGGATCGTGGCCGAGGGACTTTCGGTGCGTGCGGTCGAGGAGATCGTGACCCTGATGGGTTCGCGTCCCCAGGCCACTCAGCGCTCCAAGGGACCCCGTGCCGGAACCCGGGTCTCCCCGGCCCTGAACGATCTTGCCACTCGGCTCTCGGATCGCTTCGAGACACGGGTGAAGGTCGACCTCGGCCAGAAGAAGGGCAAGATCACCGTCGAGTTCGCCTCCATGGAAGACCTTGAGCGGATCCTCGGGACGCTTGCCCCGGGTGAGGGACCGGTCTTCCCACAGGACCTCCAGGAAGTGGACTCGGAGGTCCTGGAGGACTGAGCGTGCGCTGACCCTGCCCCCTTGGGTGACGGAGCGGATCGTGTCCGGTGTGTACTGGAACGCGGTCCGCTCTTTGCTTTCTGGCGGTATCGATGCAAACGCATCGTGGATACGATGCGTTCGGGTATGGCGCTTTCACCTGGCAGCACCTCTCTTTGAGAGGCGGGAGCCATGCGAACGGTGAGCCGACGGTGGGCCGGACCGGACTGGCGAGCGCGGGCCTGGGACTGGGCGCGCTCGGCGGCTTCGCGGGCAGCCTGCTCGGGGAACGGGGCGCTTTGACAGCAGCCCGCGACGTCGCGGGCGAAGGAAGCGAGGAACAGCCTTCATGGGGCGCCGGCTCGTACCGCTCACGCTGGACAACCTCCAGGATCTTCCCAAGCGCTGTCGCTCGTGTGTCTTCTGGGAACTCGACCCGGTCAGTGGCCAGGCCGCGGTGAATGCGGGCACGGCCGCGGTGGAGAAGGAAGGGTGGCTCTCCGCCGTCCTGCTCGACTGGGGATCCTGCGGTCGGGTGGTCTATGTCGACGAGGCACCGGTCGGCTTCGTGCTCTATGCGCCCCCGGCCTACGTACCCCGCGCGACGGCGTTTCCGACGAGCCCCGTCTCTCCGGACGCCGTGCAGTTGATGACCGGGTTCATCCTGCCGGGTTATCAGGGGCAGGGGCTGGGCCGAGTCATGGTGCAGACCGTCGCCAAGGATCTGCTGCGGAGGGGGTTCAAGGCGATCGAGGCATTCGGGAACGCCCGCTGGAAAGAACCCGCCTGCGTCCTGCCGGCCGATCATCTTCTGGCAGTGGGCTTCAAGACGGTACGGCCCCACCCCGCCTACCCACGCCTGCGTCTGGAGCTGCGTACAACGCTCTCCTGGAAGGAAGACGTGGAGATGGCGATCGACCGGCTCCTGGGCGCCGTACAGAAGGAACCAGCGCTGCGACCGCTCTAGAAGGCGTCGATCCAGAGAGGACGTCGATCTCAGGCGAATGGGCCAACCCCGGCGGGTTGGCCCATTCGTGTTTCACGTGAAACATGCCGTCGGCTCGACCACGGCGCCGTTCAGCCGACTCACTCGGCGATGAACTCCTCAAGGTCGCGTTCGATGGCGGCCTTGGGCTTGGCACCGACGATGGTCTTCGCGACCTCGCCGCTCTGGTAGACGTTCAGGGTCGGAATCGACATGACACCGTACTTGGCGGCCGTACCCGGGTTCTCGTCGATGTTGAGCTTGACGACCTCGATCTTGTCGCCGTGCTCGGCGGCGATCGCCTCCAGAGACGGCGCGATCTGGCGGCACGGACCGCACCAGGCGGCCCAGAAGTCCACCAGGACGGGCTTGTCGCTCTTGAGGACGTCCTCTTCGAAGGAGGCGTCGGTCACGTTCTTCAGGCTGCCAGCCACGGCGAGCTCCTTAACTTGATCGTGCGGTGGGGCGGAAGGGGGTCAGACGGAGGTCTTCTCAGGTTCGGCCTTCTCCGCGTCCGCGAGGGCGGAGAGGAACCGCTCGGCGTCGAGAGCGGCCGAGCAGCCGGTGCCGGCAGCGGTGACTGCCTGTCGGTATGTGTGGTCGACCACGTCACCGGCGCCGAAGACACCGGTCAGGTTGGTGTGAGTGGACGGGGAGTCGACCTTGAGGTAACCCTCTCCGTCCAGGTCCAGCTGGCCCTTGAACAACTCGGTCCGCGGGTCGTGACCGATCGCGATGAACAGACCCGTCACCGGGAGGTCGGACAGCTCACCCGTCTTGACGTTGCGCAGCTTCAGACCGGAGAGCTTCTGATCGCCCTGGATCTCGGCGACCTCGCTGTCCCAGACGAACTTGATCTTCGGGTCGGCGAAGGCACGCTCCTGCATCGCCTTGGAGGCGCGCAGGCTGTTCCGGCGGTGGACAATCGTCACGGACTTGGCGAACCGCGAGAGGAAGGTGGCCTCCTCCATCGCGGTGTCACCGCCGCCGATCACGGCGATGTCCTGGTCCTTGAAGAAGAACCCGTCACAGGTGGCACACCAGGAGACACCACGACCGGAGAGAGCGTCCTCGTTCGGCAGGCCGAGCTTGCGGTGCTGCGAGCCCGTGGTGACGATCACGGCCTTGGCCTTGTGGACGGTACCGGCGGTGTCCGTGACGGTCTTGATCTCACCCGCGAGGTCGACCGAGACGATGTCGTCCGGCACCAGCTCGGCGCCGAAGCGCTCGGCCTGTGCGCGCATGTTGTCCATGAGGTCGGGACCCATGATGCCGTCGCGGAAGCCCGGGAAGTTCTCCACGTCGGTGGTGTTCATCAGTGCGCCCCCCGCTGTGACGGCCCCCTCGAACACCAGGGGCTTCAGCGAGGCGCGCGCAGTGTAAAGCGCCGCCGTGTAACCGGCGGGCCCGGAGCCGATGATGATCACGTTACGGACGTCGCTCACGGCTTCATTCCTCGTCTCTGGTCTCTGTCATTCGACCGGTGGGAGCCCCTGTCAGAACTCTCACCCCACCCAACGGATCCTACGGGGCCCGCATTCCCGGTGTGTCCGGGCACACGGGGCTTCCCCGCGCGAGGGTGTGCCGTTGTGGACCGAGACGAACCGCAGACCTTCAGGAACGGGTGAAGGACTGCTTCCACAGGACTGTGCCTGGCGACACGGGATCCCGGCCGATACAGGCCGCGTCGATGACGTAAGCAGTGACCCGGGTGCTGTCGCCGGCGTCGGGCAGCACGACGAGATAGGCGTCCTTCCCGTCGTAGATCCCCTTCTTGGCGGCGAGGATGTCGCCGCTGCCGTTGATGCCTCCACGGATACAGTCCGGGACCGGGGCGGAGGTCTGAAGCAGAGTGTCCGCACTCTTGACGGCGTTCGGTGTCTGGGGAACCGATTCGGTGCCGATTCGTGGTTCCTGGGTGTCGGGACCGGGCTGCGCGCCTTGGTGTGCGGCGAGAAGGTCGGCCACCTGGTTCCCCAGATTGCCCCCGGAGAAGGTGTCGGCTGCCGTGGTCTGCTGTGCGTACGGCGTCACGGGGGCGTTGTCGGTGCCGAACGATCGGAGAAAAAGAGATCCGGCTCCCAGGACGGCAGCGGTGAGGACGGCTCCCATGACGACGGTCCTGCGGCGTCCACGGCGGCGATCCTTCCGGCCCGGACCGGTCGCGCCATGGGGACGACCGACGGGACGGTCCGTGCGAGCCGATGTTTCACGTGAAACATGCGCCCCGGCGTCCTCACCGGATGAACCGGCGTCCTCACCGCATGAACCGGGGGACACGCTGACCGAGACCGTGGTGGGTGCGGATCCGGCGCTCGGCGTGGCGTCGAGCAGGGCTTCCGTGGCGAGTGCGGCGTCGATCCGACCGGCCACATCGGCAGGCATCTGCGGCGGGCCGGGTAGCGTGCCCAGGAGGCACTGGATCTCCTCCAAAGAGCGGAGGACGTCGGCGCAGAGATCGCACGCGTCGATATGGCGCCGTAGGTCCGTGATCCGCGACGGTGGGAGCAGACCTTCGGTGAAGTCGGAGATCTCGGTGACGTCCGGGTGCCCGGTCGTATCTGTCCTCGAATTCATGCTCGCCCACCTCCGCCCTTCACTACGGCTGAATCACTGGACCCCGTTTGCTCGGGGTCTCTGTCCCCGGCATGCGCTGTCGGTGGGACGGACGTCCCCTCCGAGTGGTTCCGTGCCGGATCCGGGCGGGTGTCCTGACCGGTCTCTTGCGGCCGTAGATGGGAGACGAGGGGGAGAAGCCTGGCTCTGCCACGCGCGCAGCGACTCTTCACGGTCCCGACGGGCACAGCGAGGATGCGGGCGGCCTCGGCGACCGGGTAGCCCTGCATGTCCACCAGGACGAGGGCGGCACGCTGGTCGTAAGGGAGCGTCGCCAGGGCTTCGAGCAGCTGCCGGTGCAGATCGTTCCGCTCGGCCGGCGCCGAGGCCGATTCATGCGGCTCCAGCAGCTGCTCCAGCCGCTCGGTGTCGTCGACCGGCGCGGTCCTCCGGGACGCCACCTTGCGAGCGCGGTCCAGACAGGCGTTCACCGTGATCCGGTGCAGCCAGGTCGTGACGGCCGAATGCCCACGGAAGGTATGCGCAGCCCGGTAGGCGGAGACAAGGGCGTCCTGGACGGCGTCAGCGGCCTCCTCACGGTCCCCCAGTGTCCGCAGGGCGACCGCCCACAGCCGATCCCGGTGCCGGCGCACCAGCTCACCGAAGGCATCGGGATCACCTCCGACGTGCCGGGTGAGCAGATCCTGATCGCTCACCCGGTCGAACCCGGTGTCGTCCGCCATCTGACCCCCTCCCGCTCCGGTGAGCGTCAGCCCGTGAACTTCACCTCGGTGAGGGCCTGCTTGTACCCGGCATCGCTGTACTCGGCGGGGTCAGGACCCGAGTACGGCACCGCGGTGAGCCACACGAGGACGTACTGGCTCTTCGCAGGCTTGGTGAGCTTCACCGTGGCGTCGGTGCCACTCGTACTGACGCTGCCGATCTTGTCCATCGCTTTGAGGGACGACGGGGTCAGGGAGTCGGACGCATACAGTTCGACGGTGGTGTGGTCGCCGGTGTAGCGCAACCCGATGGACGCCGCGGAGATCTCCTTCGCCGAACCAAGGTCGTAGACGATGCCCACACCCGGCTTGTACGGGGCGATGGGTGGACCCTCTTTGAAGGTCTTGGTCCGCCAGGTCGTCGAGGTGTCCCCGTCGTATGTCTTGCCGACATCCTCGGGGTGCTGGGCGTCGCCTTCGGCGACGAACTCCCGGGCATCCTGGATCTTGAGTGCCGTGCCGGGCTTGGCCTCGCCCTTGCCCTTCTCGCCGCCGTCCGTCGTCTGGGTGTTGTTGCTGTCGCCGGACTGGTTGCCGCGGTTCATCAGCGCGTCCGCGAGCTGCCAGCTGCCCAGTCCCAGGGCGGCGATCAGAAGTGCGGAGACCGTCCACTTGAGGGCTTTGCCGGTACGGCTCTGCAACGGGGGCGGCGGGGACTGGATGGGCTGGGTGGCGCCGGGGCGCGGCGCCGGGCGGCCGTAGGTGCCCTGCTGGTAGGTCGTGCGCTGGTACTCGGGGGGCGCCGTGAACGCCGGCTCCGGCGGACGGATGCGGGGCATCTCGCCGATCGCCTTCACCAGCTCCTCCGGCGTGGTGCACGGCGCCTCGTGCCGGGAAGCCGTCGCACCGTCGTTGACGAGCGCACGCATGGCCAGCTCGGACAGTCCACGGTGGACCCCCGCCCGCACCTGGTCCGGGGCGATCAGACCGATGTGCTTGGGCAGACCGGGCAGCCCGTAGGCGTCGTTCTCGTACGGCCAGCGCTGGGTGAGCGCGGCGTACAGGAGGGCGCCGATGGACTCGGTGTCCGTGCGCTGCGGGGTGTCGGAGTTGATGCCGCGCAGGGCGGCATTCACGGCGAGGCCCCGGATACGCCACTGGCCCGTGGAGGAGCGCAGCACGGCGTTCGGGTTGAGACGGAGATGCGCCAGACCTTCGCGGTGGGCCGCCGCCATGGCGCCGGCGACCTGGCTGACCATCTGGTAGGCGTCGTGCGGCTCCAGTGGTCCGGCGGACAGCAGCGCTGTCAGCTCGGTGGCGTCCGGCAGCCACTCGTGCACGACGTAGACAAGATCGTTCTCCTCCACGGCATCCAGGACCTGGACGAAGCGCGGGTCGCCGAGCAGTGCCGAGGACCGGGCGGCGGCCAGCACGTTACGGGCCCGCGCGTGGTCCGCCGGCAGGATGTGCACGCCGACGGCCCGCCGGAGTTTCTCGTCGACCGCACGCCAGCTGCTGAATCCGTCCAGACGGGTGACACATTCTTCCAGTCGGTAGCGTCTGGCGAGCTTGTGACCGCTGTGCAGCTCGGGAGGTGAGGTGTCCTTCCCGGGACCCTCGGCCCCGGTGCTTCCCTGTGCCTCGTCGTTGTCCGTGTCCCGCTCCGGGTTCTGGGCCACCCCGTCGGCCGTGGACTGGTCCGCCTTGGCGGTCAGCGGCTTGTCACCGCTGTTGTCTGCCACGTCGACGGCAGCCGTGCTCCGTTCCGCCACCGTCGTTCCCTGCCTCCCCATCCGTTGCACGCTGTCCGACGCCGAAACCAATTGTGCCCACAGTCTGCCGCTATGCACGACACACGGGGGCCGACGATGGTTGTGCGCCTACCCCTGCCTCAGCGTCCCAGACGCCCACGCACCATGCCCATGAGGGAGTTGATCTCCTCGATCCGCATACGGCGGGCCGCGACGAAGAAGACACCGAGCAGCAGGACACCACCGGCCACGAGCGCGAGGAACGAGCTGATGACTCCCTGACCCAGGGAGTGGCCGATGCCGTAGCAGGCGGCGCCGCTGAGCGCCGCGGCCGGCACGGAGGCGATGCACAGCCGCGCGTACGTCCGCAGGACGCGGGCACCGTCCAGGTCGCCGCCGAGCCGCTTGCGCAGCCGCTTCCAGGCGACGCCCACGCCGATCGCGTACGCGAGGCCGTACGCGGCGGCCATGCCGGCCACGGCCCAGCGGGCGGGGAGCAGGAAGTAACAGGCGGCCGTGGCACCGGCGTTGACGGCGGCCACGATGACCGTGTTGTAGAAGGGGGTGCGGGTGTCCTCGTAGGCGTAGAAGGCGCGTAGGACGACGTACTGCACGGAGTAGGGGATCAGGCCGAGGCCGAAGGCCATCAGCATGTAACCCATGTTGGTGGCCTCGCTGGTGCCCGAGGAGCCGAAGATCAGCGTGCACATCGGGATGCCGAGGGCCACGAAGCCGAACGCCACGGGCACGATCGCCACGGCCGTCGTCCGCAGTCCCTGGGAGATGTCGTCGCGGACGGCGCCGGTGTCGTTCTCCGCGGCCGAGCGCGAGATGCGCGGCAGCAGGGCCGCCATCAGCGAGACGGTGATGATGGCCTGCGGCAGACCCCAGATCAGCTGGGCGTTCGCATAGGCGGCGAAGCCGGTGCCGTCCACGGGTGAATGTTTGCCGGCCGAGGTGGAGAGTTGGGAGACGACGAGTGCGCCCGCCTGGTTGGCGAGGACGAACAGGAAGGTCCACTTGGCGAGCGTGGCCGCCTTGCCGAGACCGTGGCCCTTCCAGTCGAACCGCAGCCGCAGCCGGAATCCGGTCTCCCGCAGGTACGGGATCATCGCGAGGGACTGGACGACGAGACCGAGCAGCACGCCGATACCGAGCAGGCGCTGGCCCTCCTGCGGGATGTTCGTGACCTTCATCCCGGAGTGCGCCGCGGTGCCGTAGACCCAGATGAACATGCCGAGCGTCACGATGATGACGATGTTGTTCAGGACGGGGGTCCACATCATCGCGCCGAACTTGCCGCGGGCGTTGAGGATCTGACCCATCACCACATGGACGCCCATGAAGAAGATCGAGGGCAGGAAGTAGCGGACGAAGGTGATGCCGACCTCGTTCGCCCCCGGATCGCTCGCCACCGGGTCCGACAGCAGGCGGATCAGGAGCGGAGCGCCGGCGATGGCGAGCACCGTGAGCGCGCCGAGCGCCACCATCACCAGGGTCAGCAGCCGGTTGGCGTAGGCTTCGCCGCCGTCCTCGTCCTCCTTCATGGCGCGCACGAGTTGCGGCACGAACACGGAGTTGAGGCCACCGCCGACGGTCAGGATGTAGATCATCGTCGGCAACTGGTAGGCGACCTGGAAGGTGTCGCCGAGCAGACCGACACCCAGCGCCGACACGATGAGCGCGGAGCGGATGAAACCGGTCAGGCGGGAGACCATGGTGCCGGCCGCCATCACGGCACTCGACTTCAGCAGACCGGCCGCGCGCCCGCCCTTCTTCGCGGCGGGAGCGGCGGCGGAGGAAGCGGACGCCGAGGCCGTGGCGGCGTCGGTCGGGGCGGTGCCGGGGACGCCACCCGCGGGGGCGGTCGCGCCGGCCGCGGAGGGCGCCGCCTGGTACTGCGCCTGCCCGTACGGTCCTTGCTCGTACTGGGCCTGCTGATACGGAGCCTGTGGATACTGCCCCGCCGGGTACTGGGCCGCGGGGGGCCGACCCCCCTGGTACTGCGGCCCCGGATACGGCGCGGCTTGATACTGCCCTGGGTACTCCCCTGCCGAGTTCGGACTACCGGGGTGCGGCGACGCCTGGTACGGCCCTGCGGGCCCCTGCCCACCGCCCGAGCCGGAGTCGGCCGAGGACGTCACGGGCGGCTGTCCGGTGCCCTGCTGCTGGTCCCGGAAGAGATGAGCGAAGGCGTCCGGCTCGTGGCGTTCCTCACCGGAGTGCGTGACAAGGTCGTCCACCCCGACGAACTGGGTCGTCCGGGGGTCCTCACCGAAGGGCATGTGCTGGGTAGGTCCGGCCGGTTCGGGCGCCGGAGTCTGGGCCCACACCCGGGGGTCGGGGGCGTAGGGAGACTGGGGCGGCTGGCTGTACAGCGGCTGTTGCGCGTATGTCCCCGGGGGCGGCGGGGGGTGCGCGGCCCGGTCGTAGAGCGCCTCACCGACCGGATCCTGGGCGGCGAGGTCCTGGGCCCGGTAGGGGTCCTGGTCGTAGGCGTCCTGGAGGTACATGTCCGCCGCGTGCTGCGGCGGCACCTGGCCGGGCTCGGGCGGCGGCTCGGGGTAGCCCGAGC
>NZ_JBHJUV010000007.1:229788-231348 GCF_042268025.1 Streptomyces sp. NPDC056161 | reverse complement strand
GTCCCGCCGGACGCGGACGGCCCGGTGCGCACGCATCCGCCGTGCGCACCGGCCGCCCGGCCACCGGTAGTGGAGATACCAGCGCCTCGACATCCCCTGACACCGCGAGTGCGCGCCAGCGGTGGCCGCCCGGCTACCGGTAGTGGAGATACCGTCCGCGTACCGTGCGGAACGCCGCCAGTTCCTCCTGCCAGGCGCCGACCACCTCGTCCGGACCCGCGCCCGCGTCGATCATCGTGCGCACCAGGGCGGACCCGGTGAGCTTGTCGATCCAGTTGTCGGAGCGCCAGGCGAAGCCGCTCCAGACCCGCTTGGCGGTCACCAGCAGCGCGATCCCGGTCCGCACCGGGTCGTACGCGGACCGGTCGTGGACGTGGATCTGCACACCCCCCACGGTCGTGCCCTGGAACTTGGAGAAGGTGGGCGCGAAGTACGCCTCGCGGAACCGCACCCCCGGCAGCCCCAGCGCGTCGGCCGCGGCGGCCCACCGCGCGTCGATGCCCTCCGCGCCGAGCAGTTCGAAGGGCCGGGTCGTGCCGCGCCCCTCCGACAGGTTCGTCCCCTCGAAGAGGCAGGTCCCCGAGTACACCAGCGCCGTGTCGGGCGTCGGCATGTTGGGGCTCGGCGGCACCCAGGGCAGACCGGCCGCATCGTAGAAGTCCGTGCGCCGCCAGCCGGTCATCAGGACGGTCTCCAGCGGCACCTGGTGGTCCAGGAACTCCGCGTCGAACAGCCGCGCCAGCTCCGCGACCGTCATCCCGTGCGCCTGGGCGATCGGCTGCCGGCCGACGAACGTGGCGAACTCCCGGTGCAGCACCGGCCCCTGGGCGGACCGCCCGGTCACCGGATTCGGCCGGTCCAGCACCACGAACCGCTTGCCCGCGAGCGCCGCCGCCTCCATGCAGTCGTACAGGGTCCAGATGTACGTGTAGAAGCGGGCGCCCACGTCCTGGATGTCGAAGACGACCGTGTCCACGCCGGAGGCGGTGAAGACGTCGGCGAGCGGCCGGCCGCTCTTCTGGTAGGTGTCGTAGACCGGCAGGCCGGTCGCCGGGTCGTCCTGGCGCCCCTCTGAGCCGCCGGCCTGCGCGGTGCCGCGGAAGCCGTGCTCGGGTCCGAAGACGGCGGTGAGCGACACGCGGGGGTCGGCGTGCAGGACGTCGACGATGTGCCGGGCGTCCCGGGTGATGCCGGTCGGGTTGGTCACGATGCCGACACGCCGGCCGGCGAGGAGCGCGTAGCCGTCGTCGGCGAGGCGTTCGAAACCGGTGCGCAGCCGGCCGTGGGGGTCGGCGGCGGTCGTGGTGTCCGTGGTGTTCGCGGCAGGCGTGGTGTTCGCGGAGGTCGCGGCGGGAGTGACGGGTCCGGCCGCCGCCGTGGTCGCCGCCGCGAGGAGACTCCGTCTGGACAGGTGCATGGGCGACCTCCGCCGTCGAGGGGACATGGGCGACTTGGGCATGAGCACGATATGCGCGTCCTGGTGTGGTCCGACAGATGCGGGCGGGGGGCGCCGGCGACCCCGCCCGGGCGCCCGGCGGGAACATACCCCGCACCCGCCCC
>NZ_JBHJUV010000007.1:0-229778 GCF_042268025.1 Streptomyces sp. NPDC056161 | reverse complement strand
CGGGGCGGGGGTGGGGCGGGGGGGGAGTGGGGCTTGCTCCGTTTCGGGGCGGCGTGGGGGGGCCGGCGGGGGGGGGGGGGGCGGCCGGCCCGCCCCGTCCGGGCCGCCCGGCGGAACCTTCCCCGGACGCGGCCCCGCGCCCCTCAAGGTGTCGCGGTCGACCCTTCCCGCAAACATACCGACCGGTTAGTGTGGCACCCCGGAAGCCGGTTCGTGTCGAAGGAGACCGATGGTGGGAGCCGTGCAGGACGCGTCAGTCGTGGTCACCGGAGCGGGCGCCGGGATCGGCGCGGCACTCGCCCGCCGCTTCGCCGCCGAGGGCGCCCGGGTCGTCGTCAACGACCTGGACGCGGAGCGCGCCGAGGCGGTGGCGGACGAGATCGGCGGCATCGCCGTCCCGGGCGACGCGGCCGCCACCGTCGCCGCCGCCCGCGACGCCCTCGGCGGGAGGGTCGACGTCTACTGCGCCAACGCGGGACTCGGCTCGGCCGGCTCGGAGGCGGCGCCCGAGGAGGTCTGGGCCCGAGCCTGGGACGTCAACGTCATGGCGCACGTACGCGCGGCCCACGCGCTGCTGCCCGACTGGCTGGCGCGCGGCGCCGGCCGCTTCGTCTCCACCGTCTCCGCGGCCGGACTGCTCACCATGATCGGCGCCGCCCCCTACAGCGTCACCAAGCACGGCGCGTACGCCTTCGCCGAGTGGCTGTCGCTGACCTACCGGCACCGCGGCCTCAAGGTCCACGCGATCTGCCCGCAGGGCGTCCGCACCGACATGCTGACCGCCGCCGGCAGCGCGGGCGACCTGGTGCTCCGGCCGACCGCGATCGAACCGCAGGATGTCGCGGACGCGCTGTTCAAAGGCATCGAGGAGGACAGCTTCCTGATCCTGCCGCACCCGGAGGTCGCCGGCTTCTACCGGCACCGGGCCACGGAACCGGACCGATGGCTGGCCGGCATGAACCACCTCCAGCGGACCTGGGAGGAGAGCCGATGACCGACTCCGGATACGCCGCCAGGCCCTGGCTGGCCCTCCTCGGCACCGTCCAGCGCGCCCCGATCGACCCCGACGACTCGCTCGTGCACGCCCTGCGCCGGGTGGTCGCCGAGGTCCCGGACCGCACCTTCCTGCGCTACTTCGACGCCCGCCTCAGCTACCGCGAGACCGACGAGCTGAGCGACGCCGTCGCCGCCCACCTCGCCGACCGCGGCCTCGCGCCCGGCGCGCGGGTGGCCGTCCTGCTCCAGAACTCCCCGCACTTCGTGCTCGCCGTGCTCGGCGCCTGGAAGGCGGGCGCGATCGTCGTCCCCGTCAACCCGATGTACAAGTCGGCGGAGGTCGCCCACGTCCTGCGGGACTCCGGGGCGACCGCGCTGATCTGCGCCGAGCGGGCCTGGGCGGGATACCTGCGGACCACGGCCGCCGACTCGCCCGTACGGATCGTGCTCACCACCGGCGAGCTGGACTTCCAGACCCGGCACGACACGCGCGTGCTGAACTTCGAGCGGCTGCCCGGGGCCGCGGACGCCGACGACCTCGTGGCCGTGGCCCGCCGACCCGCCGCCGCCCCGGCCGGCCGTGCCCCACGCCCCACCGACGTGGCGCTGATCAGCTACACCTCGGGGACCAGCGGCACCCCCAAGGGCGCCACCAACACGCACGGCAACATCATGTACAACGCCGAGCGCCAGCGGACCGGCCTCGGCCTGCCCGCGGCGCCGGTGTACCACGCCCTCGCCCCGCTGTTCCACATCACCGGCATGGTCTGCCAGTTCGGCTCCTGCCTGGCCGGCGCGGGCACGCTGGTGCTGACGTACCGCTTCGAGCCGGGCGTCGTCCTGGAGGCGTTCGCCGAGCACCGCCCGCACTACACGGTCGGCCCGGCCACCGCCTTCATGGCGCTCGCCGCCCACCCCGACGCCGCCCGGGACCACTTCGCGTCCTTCGTGCAGATCTCCTCCGGCGGCGCACCGCTGCCGCCCGCCCTGGTCGAGAAGTTCCGCGCGGACTTCGGCCCCTACCTCCGCAACGGCTACGGACTGACCGAGTGCACGGCGCCCTGCGCCTCCGTGCCGCCCCACCTGGAGGCACCGGTCGACGCCGGATCCGGGACGCTGGCCGTCGGCGTGCCCGGCGCCGACACCGTCGTCCGGATCGTCGACGACGAGGGCGCGGAGGTCCCCATCGGCCGATCGGGCGAGATCGTCGTGCGCGGCCCGCAGGTGGTGCCCGGCTACTGGCGGCGGCCCGAGGCCACCGCCGAGACCTTCCCCGACGGCGAGCTGCGCACCGGCGACATCGGGTTCATGGACCGGCAGGGCTGGTTGTACGTCGTCGACCGCAAGAAGGACATGATCAACGCCTCCGGCTTCAAGGTGTGGCCGCGGGAGGTCGAGGACGTGCTCTACACCCACCCGGCGGTGCGCGAGGCGGCCGTCGTCGGGGTGCCCGACGGCTACCGCGGCGAGACGGTCAAGGCGTACATCAGCCTCCGCCCGGGTGCCGCGGCGGACCCGGCCGCACTGGCGGCGTACTGCAAGGAGAGACTGGCGGCGTACAAGTACCCGCGCCAGGTGGAGATCCTGTCCGACCTGCCGAAGACGGCGAGTGGGAAGATCCTCCGCCGGGAACTGCGTTCCCGGCCGCGCGAGGGCCGGTGAAGCACCACGGAAAGGCAGGTGGGCGGCAGTGCCCAGGACGACGGACGGCGACGGGGCTCCCGTCCCGCGGCGGCTCCTCGCCGCCGCCACTCGGCTGTTCGCCGAGCAGGGTTACGACCGCACCTCCGTACAGGAGATCGTCGAGGCGGCAGGCGTCACCAAGGGCGCGCTCTACCACTACTTCGGCTCCAAGGACGACCTGCTGCACGAGGTCTACGCCCGGGTGCTGCGGGTGCAGCAGGACCGGCTCGACGCCTTCGCGGACGCCGACGAACCGGTCGAGGAACGGCTGCGCGCGGCGGCGGCCGACGTCGTCGTCACCACGATCGAGAACCTCGACGACGCGATGATCTTCTTCCGGTCCATGCACCACCTCAGCCCCGAGAAGAACAAGCAGGTACGGGCCGAGCGGCGGCGCTATCACGAACGCTTCCGCGCGCTCGTCGAGGAGGGGCAGCGGACCGGCGTCTTCGCCCCGACGCCCCCGGCCGACCTGGTGGTGGACTACCACTTCGGCTCGGTCCACCACCTCTCGACCTGGTACCGGCCCGACGGCCCGCTCACCCCCCAGCAGCTCGCCGACCACCTGGCCGATCTGCTGCTGCGGGCGCTGCGCCCCTGAACGGCGCGCGGTTACGGCAGGTACTTCTTCAGCTCCCGGCGCGCCAGCGACCGCTGGTGCACCTCGTCCGGACCGTCCGCGATCATCAGCGTGCGCGCGGCGGCGTACAGCTCGGCCAGCGGGAAGTCCTGGCTGAAACCGCCGGCGCCGTGCAACTGGATGGCCCGGTCGATGATGTCGACCACCGCCCGGGGCGTCGCGATCTTGATGGCCTGGATCTCGGTGTGGGCGCCCTTGTTGCCGACGGTGTCCATCAGCCACGCCGTCTTCAGCACCAGGAGCCGCAACTGCTCCACCGTCACCCGGGCGTCCGCGATCCAGGCGTGCACCACGCCCTGCTGCGCCAGCGCCCTGCCGAAGGCCGTACGGGACACGGCCCGCCGGCACATCAGCTCGATCGCCCGCTCCGCCATGCCGATCAGCCGCATGCAGTGGTGGATGCGGCCGGGCCCGAGCCGGGCCTGGGCGATGGCGAAACCGCCGCCCTCCTCGCCGATCAGGTTCGACACCGGCACGCGCGCGTGGTCGAAGACCACCTCGGCGTGCCCGCCGTGGGCGTGGTCCTCGTACCCGAAGACCTGCATCGCCCGCCGCACCGTGACCCCCGGTGTGTCCCGGGGGACGAGGACCATGGACTGCCGGCGGCGCGGGTCGGCCCCGTCGGGGTCGGTCTTGCCCATGACGATGAAGATCCGGCAGTCCGGGTTCATCGCTCCGGAGATGTACCACTTGCGGCCGGTGACGACATAGTCCTCGCCGTCCCGCTCGATGAGTGTGGTGATGTTGGCGGCGTCGGACGAGGCCACCTCCGGCTCGGTCATCGCGAAGGCCGAGCGGATCTCGCCGGCCAGCAGCGGCTCCAGCCACTGCTTGCGCTGCCGCTCGTCGCCGAACTGCGCCAGCACCTCCATGTTGCCGGTGTCCGGGGCCGCGCAGTTCAACGCGGTGGGCGCGAGCTGCGGGGAGCGGCCGGTGATCTCGGCCAGCGGGGCGTACTGAAGATTGGTCAGCCCGGCCCCGTACCCGGAGTCCGGCAGGAACAGGTTCCACAGCCCCTGCCGGCGCGCCTCGGCCTTCAGCTCACCGACCACGGCCGGCGTGTCCCAGGGGGAGGCCAGTGCCGCCCGCTGCTCCCGGGCGACCGCCTCGGCCGGACGGACGTGCTCGTCCATGAAGGCCAGCAGCCGGGCGCGCAGTTCCTCGGTGCGCTCGTCGTACGCGAAGTCCATGGCCGTCAGCCTTCCTGGAGGGTGGTCAGCCCGTGGTCGATGAAGACGGGGACGAGGTCCCCGATGCGGTCGAAGCCGGGTCCGACCGTCCGGCCCAGCGTGTACCGGTAGTGGATGCCCTCCAGGATCACGGCGAGCTTGAACCAGGCGAACGCCGTGTACCAGGAGACGGCCGACACGTCGCGTCCCGAGCGGGTGGCGTACCGCTCGATCAGCTCGGCCGGCGCGGGGTGCCCGGCGGCCTCGGCGGTGGTGGTGACGGGGGAGTCGGGCAGGCCCAGCGGCAGGCTGTACATCACCAGCAGGCCCAGATCGGTCAGCGGGTCGCCGAGCGTGGACATCTCCCAGTCGAGAACCGCCGTGATCCGGTCGTCGGCGCCGATCAGGACGTTGTCGAGCCGGTAGTCGCCGTGCACGACGGTCGCCGCGGGGGAGGCGGGCAGCGAACGCCCGAGGGCCGCGTGCAGTTCGTCGATGCGGGCCAGGTCCCTGGTGCGGGAGGCGTCCAGTTGCTTGCCCCAGCGGCGCAGTTGCCGGTCCAGGAAGCCCTCGGGGCGGCCGAAGTCCGCGAGGCCGACCTCGGCGGGGTCCACGGCGTGCAGCTCGACGAGGGTGTCGACCAGGGAGAGCACCGTGCTCCGGGTGCGTTGCGGGCCCAGCGGGGCCAGTTGCCCGGCGGTGCGGTACGGGGTGCCCTCGACGAACTCCATGACGTAGAAGGGCGCGCCGAGGACCTCGGGGTCCTCGCACAGCAGCAGCGGGCGCGGCACCGGCACGCGCGTGGGGTGCAGCGCGTCGATCACGCGGTGCTCGCGCGTCATGTCGTGCGCGGTGGCCAGGACGTGACCGAGCGGTGGCCGCCGTACCACCCAGGTCCCCGTGCCGTCCGTGACGGCGTATGTGAGATTCGACCGCCCCCCTTCGATCAGCCGGCCGGTCAGGGGGCCGTCGACCAGCCCGGGGCGCTCGCGGTCGAGCAGGCCGTGCAGCCGGTCGAGATCGAGTCCGGGCGGGTGGTCGGGACTCATGCGTCGCTCCTACGGACAGGTGAACAGGACGCGACTCATGATGCCGACCGGTCGGTATGTCGTCCAGTGCGCGGGGCGAACGTGACCGGGGCCACGATGGGCGGACGGCCCCCCGCGCGCCGCGCCGGGGGCCGTCGGGCGGGGCCGGGTGCGGGTCAGTGGTCGTCCCAGTGCCCGGCGTGCTCGGCGTGCCGGTGGCCGTCGTGCAGGTAGTCGACGTGGTCGCCGTGCTGCACGCGCGCGTGCCCGCAGTCCTCGCCGTGCTGGTGGTCGTGGCCCTCGTGGGCGGTGTGCCGGGCGGGCTCGCACTCGTCCCAGTGTCCGGCGTGCTCGCGGTGCAGATGGCCGTCGTGCGCGTAGTCGACGTGGTCGCCGTGCGGCACCTGGGTGTGCCCGCAGTCGGGCCCGTGGCTGTGCGTGTCGTGGGAGGCGTGTTCCTGATGAACGGCGGTCATGGTGCTCACCTTCGGGGTGCGGGGTGCTGACGACGGACAGGCTGCCACGCATAAGGGAGATATTCCGACATCCTGGCTGCGCGTGGCGCCCGAGTACCCCGCCGCACCGGGAGCATGAACCAAGCCCGAGGGTCCACGGCCACGCCGGAGGAGGGCCGCCGGCTGCCTGCCGGGGCACTAGAGGACTATCGCCACCGCGCACACCGCCGTCGCCGCCGCGCACAGCACCGCCGCCGCGGCGTGCCGCGGGGCGAGCGCCGCGGGCCGGTGGGCCGCGGCGAGCACCCGGACGCGGTGGTGGGCGACCCGCAGGAACCCCAGCCAGAACCCGCAGCACAGCACGCACACGACGATCCCGGCGGGGGTCGCCCCGCCGCGCAGGGCGGTACGCGCGGCGAGCACGGTGGCCACGGTGTACGACAGCGTCGTACGCAGCCAGGCCAGCCGGGTCCGCTCCGGCTGGAGCCCCGGATCCCGGTCGGCGGTCATCCGCCCCGCCCGA
Organism: Streptomyces sp. NPDC056161; assembly: GCF_042268025.1. Taxonomy (NCBI): domain Bacteria; kingdom Bacillati; phylum Actinomycetota; class Actinomycetes; order Kitasatosporales; family Streptomycetaceae; genus Streptomyces; species Streptomyces sp. NPDC056161. The sequence continues at coordinate 223,284 of NZ_JBHJUV010000007.1, read as the reverse complement.
GGACCACGACGACCACCATGGCGAACGCCACCACCGCGACCACGAGGCTCAGCAGTGCCGGGAACCGGGACGCGGGCAGGTCCTCGCCCCGCCGCATGGCCCGCTCGCAGCGCACCCAGTGGTTGACCGCGCGCACCGCGCACAGCACGCCGGCCGCGAGCAGGGCGAGCGCGAGACCCGCCCGCCAGGCCCAGCGCAGGTGCGGCAGGAACTGGTCCACCGCGAAACCCCCGCCGATCAGCGCGAGCGCGGTGCGCACCCAGGCCAGGAAGGTGCGCTCGTTCGCCAGCGAGAACCGGTAGTCGGGCGTGGCTCCCTCGTCCCGGATCCGGTCGGGGGCGAACCAGAACCGGACATTGCGCAGGGAATCGCGCAGGGATTCGCTCACGCCGAGGACCCTACCGGGCGGGTGGCCCGGGTCGGCCGCGCCGCCCGCGCCGTTCACACCGTTCGCGCCGTCTGCGTCCTCTGCGCCGCCCGCGCCGTCTGCGCCGCCCGCGCCGCCCGCGCCGTCTGCGTCTGCGGAATTCGAGCCGTGCGGGCCGTTCGCGGTCATCCCTCGCCCCGGTGCTCCCGCAGCCGCCGGTACGCGGCCAGACCGTCCGGTGTCCACTCCCACTCCCCGAGCCGCCGCTCCAGCTCGTCCTCGGTCAGGAAGTCGTGCCAGTCGATCTCCTCCTGCTGGGGCCGGACCGGAAGGTCGCAGCGGACCTCGTAGACCGCGGACCACCAGCTGTGCCCCGCGCCGTCGTCGTACAGGAAGGTGAACAGACGCGTCGGCCGGGGCAGCCCTGTCACCCCCAGCTCCTCCTCCGCCTCGCGCAGGGCCGCGTCGTCGTAGGACTCGCCCGCGCCGACCACCCCGCCGACGAACATGTCGTGGTGGGAGGGGAAGACCAACTTGGTCGCCGTGCGGCGGTGCACGAAGATCCGGCCGGCCGCGTCGCGGGCCAGGACGAAGGCGCAGCGGTGGCGCAGCCCGCGCGCGTACGCCTCGCCCCGCGGGGACCGCCCGATGACCCGGTCGTGCTCGTCGACGATGTCGAGGATTTCGTCAGCTGCGCTCATGGGCCCATCCAAGCAGGGCGCCGCTCCGGGCCGCCCACCCGGCCGAGGGGTCCGGGCCGACGGTCCGGGAGTCCAGGAAGGGGGTCCGGTGAGGGGGTCCGGTGAGGAGTCCGGGAGTACGGGAAGGGGGCCCAGTGAGAAGGTCCGGGAGTCCGCTCCGGGCCGCAGGGGCCGGGCCGGGGCTCAGTGCGGCTGGAGGTCGCGTCGCGGCTCCGGCTGCGCCGTACCGCGCGGCATCGCGGGGTGCAGCCCGAGCAGCACGATGCCCACGACCACGGCGGCCAGTCCGACCGCCTCCCACGCCAGCGCCCCGGTGTCGGTGCGCAGCCGGTCGCCGAGGAAGCCCACCCCGCACAGGATCCCGGCCAGCGGCTGGGCGGCCGTGAGCGCCGGCAGCGACATGCGCAGCGGCGCGGTCTCGAACGCGCTCTGCACCAGGATCAGCCCGGTGACGCCCAGCACGAGCACCCCGTAGGGCTGCCAGCCGGTGAACACCTCGGTCAGGCCGCCCGCGGAGAACCGCTGCCCGCTGATCCGGGTCAGCGCGTCCTGCACCCCGTACAGGACACCCGCGGCGAGGGCCAGCAGCACCGGGCCCTTGCTCAGCCGGGAGCGTTTGGCGTACGTCGTCAGCAGCAGGGCCAGCCCCACCATCGCGCCGATGATCAGCCAGTGGCGGACCGGATCGGTGACCGCGTGCCCGCCGTGCGGCTGGCCCGCCACGATGAACGCGGTCACACCGCCGGCGAGCAGGGCGAGACCCGCCCAGCCCTGGCGGCCCAGGGACTGCTTCGTCTGGTGCCGGGAGAGCGCGAGGGCGAACAGCAGGTTCGTGGCGAGCAGCGGCTCCACCAAGGAGATCTCACCGTCACCCAGAGCGACCGCGCCCAGGATCATTCCAGCCATCATCAGGGCGATGCCGCCGAGCCAGCGCGGCACTCTCATCAGGTCGAGCAGGATCCGTGGCGAGAGGAAGTCGCTGAGGGGTGCGTCCTTGGCGGCGTTCTGCTGGAGCACGAACCCGAAGCCCACGCAACAGGCCGCGCTCACGGCGAGGATCAGAACCAGAACCGACACGCTGCGTACCTCGATCATCCGGCCGGGTCACGGGCTGCGTAGTGGCCGACTGTAGCGCTCCGGAGCATTCCGTGCCCTCGGGAGTGCCCAGAACCAGTCAGTCGAATCAGCCACGACGCCCGGCCGGCCACAGCGGCGCGACCTTACCGCCATGGTCCGCCGCCCGGAAGGGCAGCGCCATGGCGCATACCACAACAACGGCTCGTCGCACGTCGGGACCGACCCGTCGCCGAGCCACCCGATGAAGGTCAACTCCCGGTATTCACTGGGTAGTTGATCACCAAACCGGCAACTGTGAACTTGACGTAAACCACTGGCTGGGGATTTGCTGTGAGTGATCAGTCGATGGCGTTCGACAACCAGGAAGTCTCGCGGTGCCCTTACCCTCGCCTGTGCTCCACCCGCGCCGCGAGCGGCCCTCCGGGGTCTTCGACGACGCCTTCGACGACTCCGGCCTGATAGCCGCGCGCACCGCGCTGGCCCAGGGCCGGCGGCAGACCGTCCGGGCGCTGCTCCAGCGCACCGGCGACGACTGGGACCGCCGCGGCCACCGGATCTGCGTCCTCGCCCGGGAGTCCTACACCTCCGCCTGGGCCCGCGACTGGCTGGCCGCCGAGCCGGCGTCCGCCGACGCCGCCGTGCTGCTCGCCCTGGCCCTGGTGCGGCGCACCCTGCGCGGCAAGGCGGAGCCCGCCAGGGCCCGCGCCGCCTGCCGGGCCGCGGCCGTCCTCGCGCCCGCCGACCCGACCCCCTGGCTCGGCCTGCTCCACCTGGCCCGCCACCTGGGCACCGACCAGGAGACGGCAGACGCCTTCGCCGAGGTGTGCCACCGGCACCCCGAGCACCATCAGGCGCACCACCTGATGACGGCCCGCCTCGCCGAGCACCGCCCCGAGCACGCCGACCCGGGCCACGAGGCGTACGCCTTCGCAGGGCGCAGCGCCGCCCGCGCCCCCGCCGACTCCCCGCTGGCCATCCTGCCCGTCGTCGCGTACGCCGAGCGCTACCGGGTGCTGGCCGCCGCGGGCCTGCTGCCCGCCGACCCCGCCGCCTCCGGGCACTGGTCGGGACCGCGGCCCGAGCAGGTGCTGCGGGCCGCCTTCGACTGGTGGCTGGAGTGGGAGCAGGACGAGCACCCGCGCCGCCACGTCGACCTGAACTTCCTCGCCCACGCCACGTTCTGCGCCGGCCACGCCGCGGAAGCCGCCGTACTGTTCCAGCGGATCGGCCGGCACCTCACCCCGCAGCCGTGGTGCTACCCGGACCGCGATCCGTGCACCGCCTTCCGCGCCGCCCGGGAACGCGCGCTCGGCGCCGCCCGGTCGGCCTCCGACGAGGCGCTCCCGGAGCCGTACGCGTACGGCCGTGCCCGGCGCACGTGAGCGCCGCTGACGGCAGGGCGCCGGTGAGCGGCCTTCCCGCCGCGGCGTAGGTGAGAAGTCATTACGGAACGCTGACTCGTCGCCCGGTCCCCTGGTCCCACCGCGTCGGCGGTGCTCGAATGAATGCGTGAACTTCGAACCATCCAAGGACACGCCGGGCGGGGACGCCGTGGACGAGAGTGCCCGGGGCGCGCGGGCCGAGGGCGCGTCCGCGGCGGCCGGCCGCCCGGTCGGCCGCCGGGTCCTGCTCGGCACCCTCGCCCTCGGCGCCCTCGGCGTGGCCGCCGCGCCCGCCCTCCAGCGCGGCACGGACGCACTCCTCGGCGCCCTGTCCGGCAAGGACCCCACCGGACTGACGGGCCTGCTGCCCAACGGCGGCGGCTTCCGCTACTACTCGGTCGCCGCCTCCGTACCCGACCAGGGCCCCGCCGACTACCGGCTCACGATCGGCGGACTCGTCGACCGCCCCCGCACCTACACCCTCGCCGATCTGCGCGCCCTGCCCCAGACCCGGATGGTCAAGGACGTCCAGTGCGTCACCGGCTGGCGCGTCCCCGGCACCCCGTTCGAGGGGGTCCGGCTGTCCCGGCTGCTGGACGCGGCGGGTGTGCGCGGCACGGCCCGCGCGATCCGCTTCACCTGCTTCGACGGCACGTACACCGAGAGCCTCACCCTGGACCAGGCCCGCCGCTCCGACGTACTGGTCGCGCTGCGCATGCAGGACAAGGACATCGGCCACGACCACGGCGGCCCGGTCCGCCTCTACGTCGCTCCCATGTACTTCTACAAGTCGGCGAAGTGGCTCTCCGGCATCACCGTCACCGACCGGGTCCGGCCCGGCTACTGGGAACAGCTCGGATACGACGTGGACGCCTGGGTCGGCCGCTCGAACGGACGGACCGATGAGCCTACGAGCTGAGACCGCCGCCACCGCCGCCCTCGGCGCCCGGCTGCGGCGCTTCACCCCCGCCGAACGCTGGGTGCACCGCACGACCGCCGCGCTGATGGGCCTGTGCGTGCTGACCGCGGCCTGCCTCTACGTCCCCCAGCTCGCCGTGCTCGTCGGCCGCCGCGCCCTCGTCGTCCGCGTCCACGAGTGCGCGGGCCTGGCCCTGCCGGTGCCCGCCCTGCTCGGTCTCGCCTCCCGGGCGTTCCGCGCCGACCTGCGCTTCCTCAACCGCTTCGGCCCGCACGACGGGATCTGGCTCCGCGCCGCGCTGCGCCGCGACCGGCGGCCCGCCGAGCGCCCGGCGGGGAAGTTCAACGCCGGCCAGAAGGTCTACGCCGCCTGGATCGCCGGTGCCACGCTGGTGATGCTCGGCACGGGCCTGCTGATGTGGTTCACCCACCTCGCCCCGCTGATGTGGCGCACCTCGGCGACCTTCGTGCACGACTGGCTCGCCCTCACCATGGGCGTCGTCCTCGCCGGCCACATCGGCATGGCGCTGGCCGACCCGGAGGCCCGCCGCGGTCTGCGCACGGGCACCGTGAGCCGGGACTGGGCGGACCGGGAACACCCGCTGTGGCGGCCCTGACCCGCGCTTCCCCGTCCGCTCCCGGCCGCACGGCCCACGGATCCCGGCGTCGTGAGCCGTCGGTGGATCCCGGCGTCGTGAGCCGTGGAGGGATGCCGGCGTCGCGGGCTGCCGACGGATCCCGGCGTCGTGAGCTGCCGACGGATCCCGGCGTCGTGAGCTGCCGACGGATCCCGGCGTCGTGAGCTGCCGACGGATCCCGGCGTCGTGAGCTGCCCACGGATCCCGCCGACGCGAGCCGCCGGCCGCGGTCAGCCGCCGAAGTCCAGCAGCACCTTGCACGAGCGAGTACGGTCCACCGCCAGGGCGAAGGCCCGTTCCGCGTCGGCCACCGGAACCACCGCGCTGATCAGCCCGTCCAGCGCGGGCTCGGCCGCCAGCAGATCCAGCGCCGCGTCGAACTCGGCGTCGAACCGGAACGACCCGCGCAGCTCGATCTCCCGGCTCACCACCAGGTTCCCCGCGAACGGGCTCTGTCCGGGCGGCAGCATGCCCAGCTGCACCACGATCCCGGCGCGTCGTACGAGCCGCAGACAGGTGTCGAGCCCGGCGGCGGTCCCCGAAGCCTCGACGGCCACGTCGACCTCGTCCGGCCACCCGGCGTCGCCCGGATCACCGGCCCGTACGACCGTGTCCGCGCCCGCCACGGCGGCGTACCGCAGTGCCTCGGGCAGCAGGTCGGTCACGGTCACCCGGGCCGCGCCCGCCGCCCGCGCCGCCGCGACCACCAGGCACCCGATCGGCCCGGCACCGGTCACCAGCACATGCCGCCCGGTCACCGGCCCGGCCCGCCGCACCGCGTGCGAGGCGACCGACAGCGGCTCGGCGAGCGCCGCCCGGCGTGCGTCCAGACCGCCGGGCAGGGCCCGCAACTGCCAGGCCGGCACGGCCACCATGCCCGCGAAGGCACCCTGGACGTGCGGGAAACGGGCCGCGCTGCCCAGGTAGCGGACGTCCCGGCACACCGTGCGCCGCCCGGCCGCGCACTCCGGGCACGCCCCGCACGGTGTCGCCGGATGCACGGCGACGGCCGTGCCGGGGGCCGGCCCCGAGGCGCCCGCCCCGTACCCGGCCACCGTGCCCACCACCTCGTGACCCGGCACCAGCGGCTCCCGCAGCCGGAAGTCACCGACGCCGCCGTGCCGCCAGTAGTGCAGATCGGACCCGCACACTCCGCCGTAGCGGACGGCGACCAGCGCCTGCCCGGGACCGGGCTCCGGCACCGGCAGCTCCTCGACGCGCAGGTCACCGCGTCCGTGGAGCACACAACCGATCATTTCGCTGTCCTCCTTCACAGCACGCTGGTCATGCCGCCGTCCACGTAGAGCACCTGCCCGCTGACGAAGTCCGCGGCCGGAGAGGCGAGGAACAGCACCCCGCCCACCAGGTCGGCGGTACGGCCCCAGCGGCCGGCCGGGGTACGGCGGCGCACCCAGGCGGTGAACTCCTCGTCCTCGACGAGCGGCCGGGTCAGCTCGGTCTCGACGTAGCCCGGCCCGAGCCCGTTCACCTGGACGCCGTGCGGCCCCCAGTCCGCGCACATGCCCTTGGTGAGCATCTTCAGCGCACCCTTGGCCGCCGCGTACGGCGCGATGCCGGGGCGCACCACCTCGCTCTGCACCGAGCAGATGTTGACGATCTTTCCGTGGCCGCGCGCCGTCATTCCCCGCGCGGCCTCCCGGCCGACCAGGAACGCGCTGGTCAGATTGGTCTGTAGGACCCGGTGCCAGTCGTCGTCGGTGAATTCGAGGAGGGGGGCGCGCAGTTGCATGCCCGCGTTGTTCACCAGGATGTCGAGCGGGCCCACCCGCTCCTCGACGTCCGCGACGCCCCGGGCCACGGCCGGCCCGTCGGTCACGTCGAACACCGCCGTGTGCACCCGGTCCGCGGGCAGGGCGGCGGCGGCCTCGGCCAGCCGGGCGCCGTCGCGTCCGTTGAGCACGACCGTGCAGCCGGCCTCGGCCAGGCCGCGGGCCAGCGCGTGTCCGATGCCCCGGCTGGAGCCGGTGACCAGGGCGGTACGGCCGCTGATGTCGAAGAGGGGGTGAGCCGTCATGGGCGTACCGCTCCTAGATCACGAGGGACAACAGGAGGACCAGGCCGCCGGCCACCACCGAGATGATGCACTCCATCACTGACCAGGTCTTGAACGTCTGGCCGACACCGAGCCCGAAGTACTCCTTCACCAGCCAGAACCCGGCGTCGTTGACATGGCTCAGGAAGAGCGAGCCGGCGCCGATGGCGAGGACCAGCAGGGCCGTGTGCGTGGTCGACATGTCCGCGGCCAGCGGAGCGACCAGACCGGCCGCGGAGACGGTCGCCACGGTCGCCGAACCGGTCGCCAGCCGGATCGCCACCGCGATCAGCCAGCCCAGCAGCAGCGCCGGGACGGACCAGTCCTTGGACACGTCCAGGATCATCTGGCCGACACCGGAGTCGACGAGGGTCTGCTTGAAACCGCCGCCCGCGCCGACGATCAGCACGATGCCGGCGATCGGCATCAGGCTCGTCTCGACGGTCCGGGCGATCCGGTCCTTGGAGAACCCGGCCGGACGGCCCAGCGTGAAGATGCCGACCAGCACGGCCAGGAGCAGGGCGATCAGCGGCGAGCCCAGCACGTCGAAGACGCGCTGCACCAGGCGGGCCGGATCGTCCACCACGATGTCCACCAGCGCCTTGGCCAGCATCAGGACCACCGGCAGCAGGATCGTGCCGAGTGTCGCGCCGAAGCCGGGCCGCTTCTCCAGCTCCGTGGCGGGGCGCTGCGGGATCATCCCCTCGGGGGCCGGTACGTCCACCCAGCGCGCGGCGAACTTCGAGAACAGCGGCCCGGCGATGATCACGGTGGGGATCGCGACCAGCACGCCGAGCGCCAGCGTGACCCCCAGATCGGCCTTGACCGCGTCGATCGCGACCAGCGGGCCGGGGTGCGGCGGGACCAGTCCGTGCATCACGGACAGGCCCGCGAGCGCCGGGATGCCAATACGCATCAGCGAGTGGTTGCCGCGCTTCGCGACCATCAGGACCACCGGGATCAGCAGCACGATCCCGACCTCGAAGAACAGCGGCAGGCCGATCACGGAGGCGATCAGCACCATCGCCCACGGCATCGTCCGGCCGCCCGCGCGGGCCAGGATGGTGTCGACGATCCGGTCGGCGCCGCCGGAGTCGGCGAGCAGCTTGCCGAGGATCGAACCGAGGGCGATCAGTACGCCGACGCCGGCGACCGTGCTGCCGAGGCCGGTGGTGAAGCTGGTTATCGCCTTGTCGAGCGGTGCCCCGGCGCAGGCGCCCAGCACGAGCGAGCCGATGGTCAGCGCCAGGAAGGCGTGGAGCTTGAACTGGGTGATGAGCAGGACGATGACGGCGATGCCCACCAGGACGGCTACGCCGAGCTGGGTGTGCCCGGCCGAGGTGATGGGCTGGACGGTGTCCGCTGCCAGCATCTCGACGCTGAGTCTGGTCACGGGGGATTCCCTTCCAGGGTGGACGGGGACGGGGGACAGGAAGGATCTTGCTGAGCGGCGGTAGTGCCCCTGCGGAGCGCTACCGCGCGCTGTCGGGAAGTGCGGCCAGTGCCTCGGCGGCCCGTTCGGCGATCTCCTGCGGGCTGCCGGAGACGTCCACGGCGACCCCCGTCTCGTCCGGCTCCAGCGGCTGGAGCGTCGCGAACTGGGAGTCGAGCAGTGCGGTCGGCATGAAGTGACCCTGCCGGTGGGACATGCGGTCCTCGACGAGCGCGCGGTCACCCGTCAGGTGCACGAACACGATCCCGGGGGCCGCGGCTCTGAGCCGGTCGCGGTACGACCGCTTCAGCGCCGAGCTGCTCACCACCCCGCCGCGACCGGCCCGCCCGTGGGCCCAGCCGCCGATGGCGTCGAGCCACGGCCATCGGTCGGCGTCGTCGAGCGGGACACCGGCCGACATCTTGGCGATGCTGGCGGGCGGATGGAAGTCGTCGCCCTCGGCATACGGGACGCCGAGCCGGGCAGCGAGCAGGGGACCGATCGTGGTCTTGCCCGTGCCGGCGACGCCCATCACCACGACGACGTGGGGGGTGCGCATCACAGCCTCGCTGTCTTCCTCGACAAACGACGTCGACAACTGACGTCAGCCACACTGAACCCCATTAGGTAAGACGAATTCAAGAGTCCGGGCCCAATAAGTCTGACTTTTTGCTCGGTGATCCACTCTGTACGCTGAGTGCATGAGCACACCGGGCCGGGGGCTGCACGGCCATGTACTGGACACCCTCGGCCCCGCGATCACCGCCGGGCAGTACCCCCCGGGCAGCGTGCTGCGCACCGACGAACTGGCCCAGCACTTCGAGGTCTCGCGCTCGGTGATGCGCGAGGCGGTACGCGTCCTGGAATCCATGCACCTGGTCGAGTCCCGCCGCCGGGTCGGCGTCACCGTGCTGCCGAAGTCCGAGTGGAACGTCTACGACCCGCAGGTCATCCGCTGGCGTCTGGAAGGCACCGACCGCCCGCACCAGTTGCGCTCGCTGACCGTGCTGCGCTCGGCGATCGAACCGGTCGCGGCGGGGCTCGCCGCCCGGCACGCCACGCCGGAGCAGTGCGCCGAACTCACCGAGTGCGCGCTCGGCATGGTGGCCAACTCACGCGGCCACCGGCTGGAGACCTACCTGCTCCACGACGTCGCCTTCCACCGGATCGTCCTGACCGCCTCCGGCAACGAGATGTTCGCCCGGCTCGGCGACGTCGTCGCCGAGGTCCTCACCGGCCGCACCCACCACGAGGTCATGTTCGAGGACCCGGACCCGGCCGCCGTCACCCTGCACGTCCAGGTGGCCGAGGCGGTACGCGGCGGCGACGCGGCCCGCGCCGAAGAACTGACCCGCGAGATCACCGTGGGCGCGCTCCAGGAACTGGACATCCTCGCGCCCTGACCGGCGCCGCGCCCGCTCAGCCGACGATCTCCCCGTCGACGTACACCCACGCCCCCTCCACCCGCTCGAACCGGCTGCGCTCGTGCAGCGCACCACCCCGGTAGGACGCCCGGAACGTCACCGTCCCGGCGCTGTGGAAGGCCGAACCCCCGCTCGTCCCCAGCACCTCAAGACCGGTCCACCGCATCCCCGGGTCGAGGTCGAGCCGTCCGGGCCGGGTCCGCGGGTGCCAGGTCCGCAGCAGATACCCCGCGTCCCCGCGCACGAAGGCCGCGTACCGCGACCGCATCAACGCCTCAGCGGTCGGCGCGGCCCCCGGCCCCCGGTGATACCGCCCACAGCACCCCGCATACGCCCCGGACAGCCCGCACGGACAGGAAGAACCCGATGTCATACCGCCCATTGTGCCCGGCAGCAGCGCGGACAACAGCGCACCCACCCCCCACGCACCCGCAGACAAGAACCACCCCGCACCCCCAAGCCAAGCGCAGCGAATCGTCAGCCGACCGCCCGAGCCCCCGGCAAGGGCAACGGCGGAAGCGCAGCCCCCTGCACCCACGCGGCGAACAACCCGTCCACCGGCTCCGCCGCGAACCGCCCGACGTGCTCGGCGAACGCCCGCGTCGTCACCGTCCCGCCCCGGTGCAGCCGCACCCAACTCCGCAGCATCGGGAAGAACGCGTCGTCACCCAGCGCACAGCGCACCGCGTGCAGCACCAGCCCACCCCGCTCGTAGAGCCGGTCGTCGAACATCGCCTTGCGCCCCGGATCCGCCAGCCGCAGATCCTGCGGCAGCGAGGCCAGCGACCGGTGCGCCGCGGTGGCCAACTGCCCGGCGGAGGGCCCCCCGGACCGCTCCGACCACAGCCACTCCGCGTACTTGGCGAACCCCTCGTTCAGCCAGATGTGCCGCCAGTCCGCGAGGGACACGCTGTTGCCGAACCACTGGTGCGCCAGCTCGTGCGCGACCAGCCGCTCCGAACCCCGCGCCCCGTCCACATGGTTGGAACCGAACAGCGACAACCCCTGTGCCTCGACGGGCACGTCCAGCTCCTCCTCGGTGACCGCGACCGCGTACTCCTCGAACGGATACGGCCCGAACAGCTCCTGGAACAGTTCCATCATCGCCGGCTGCCGCGCGAAGTCCCGGGAGAACTCGGGCAGCAGGCGCGCCGGGATGTGACCGTGCTGCGGGACACCACCCGGCCCCGGATCGCCCAGCAGCACCGTCTGGTACTTGCCGATCGTCAGCCCGACGAGATAACTGGAGGTCGGCGCCGACTGCTCGTACACCCAGGTCGTCGTCGACGCCTTGGTGGTCCGGGTCAGCAGCCGCCCGCCCGCCACCACCGCGTACGCGGACGGCGTGGTCACCGAGATCAGGTACGACGCCTTGTCCGCGGGCCGGTCGTTGCACGGGTACCAGGACGGCGCCCCGACCGGCTGGCTCGCCACCAGCGCCCCGTCGGCCAGTTCCTCCCAGCCGATCCCGCCCCACGGGCTGGCGACCGGCCGCGGGTTGCCGGACCAGTGCACCTCCACCGTGAACGCGGCCCCGGCCCGCAGCGGCTTCGCGGGCCGGACCCGCAGCCGGCCGCCGCGGTGCGTGTAGTGCGGCTGCCGCCCGTCCACCCGGATCCGGCCGATCTTGAAGTCCGCCAGGTTCAGCTGGAACTCGGGCAGCGGGGAGAGCCCCGCGATGGCGTTGATCCGGGCCGTGCCCGACAGCCGGTTGGGGCCGGGCCGGTAGTCCAGCGTCAGCTCGTAGCGGTGCACCCGGTACCGGGGATCGCCGTTGCCCGGAAAATACGGGTCCTGCCCTGCCATCCGCTGAACTGCCACCGCCGCGTCCGCTCCCTGCGCCATGCCACCACTGAGTGCCGGGACACCGTCGACCGCCTCGGGGTGGCCCGCGCTCAGGGACGCCATGCCTCGATCGGGTTGCCGAGCCAGCGGGTGTCGTCCGGGACGGACTCCGCGGCCATGACGAGCGACGCGGGACCCAGGGTCGTACGGGCCCCGACCGTGCTGCCGGGCAGCACGATCCCGCCAGGGCCCAGCGTGGCGCCCTCACGGAGGACCACAGTATCCGTCCGCAAGATCCGGTCATGGAAGAGGTGTGTCTGCAGTACACAGCCCCGATTCACGGTGGCCCCGTCCGCCAGCGTCACCAGGTCCGTCTCGGGCAGCCAGTAGCTCTCCACCCAGGCGCCCCGGCCGACCCGCGCGCCCAGCCCGCGCAGCCACACCGTCATCAGCGGCGTCCCCGGCACATAACCGGCCAGCCACGGCACCGCCAGCACCTCGACGAAGGTGTCGGCCAGCTCGTTGCGCCACACGAAACCGCACCACAGCGGGTGCTCCCCGCGGCGGTGCCGCCCCACCAGCACCCATTTCGCCACGATCGCCCCGGCGCCCGCCGCGAGCCCCGCCGCGAGCAGCACCAGCCCCGACAGCAGCGGCGCCCACCCGCCCAGCGCGCACAGCGCCGCCGCGGTCAGCACGGCCAGCGCCGCCGAGCACAGCACCGGCACGATCCGGCACAGCTCCACGAGCCCGCGCGCCCAGCGCAGCCGGGCCGGCGGGTCGTAGGTACGGCTCTGGTCGCCGGCCTCCGCGCTCCGCGGCAGCTTCACCGGCGGCAGCCCCAGGTACGAACTGCCCTTCTTCGCCTTCTTCGGCGTCGCCGACAGCACCCCGACGAGCCCGCCGTCCGGCACCCGCCGTCCCGGCGCGGTCATCCCCGAGTTCCCGAGGAACGCCCGCCGCCCGATCTGCGCGCGCCCGATCCGCACCCAGCCGCCGCCCAGCTCGTACGGCGCGGTCAGCGTGTCGTCGGCCAGGAACGCGCCGTCGCCCACCGTGGTCAGGCTCGGCAGCGCCAGCACGGTCGACACCTCGGCACCCCGGCCGATCCGCATCCCCAGCAACCGCAGCCACGCCGGCGTGACCAGCCCGGCGTACAGCGGGAACAGCGTCTGCCGGGACCGGTCCATCAGCTGGGTGACCGTCCACGCCTGCCAGCCGGTGCGGCTGTGCGTCGGATACGTGCCCGCGCGCAGCCCCAGGCTCAGCAGCCGCACGGCGACGACGATCAGCAGGGCGTACGCGAGCCCGAAGGCGAGCGTCGCCGGGACCAGGCCCAGCGCGGCCCCGCGCAGGGCCTCGCCCAGACCGTCACCGGGCCGCACGAACAGCGTGCCCACGAGCAGCGCCGCCGCCCCCGCGGTCACCGGCAGCGCGCTCAGCACGACACCGGTGATGCCGTACATCACCCGCCAGGAGGTGCCGCGCTGCGGGCGCTCCTTGGGCCAGTTCCGCTTGGCCTTGCCGAGCTTGACCGCGGGCGCCCCGGCCCACCGCTGCCCGGTCGGCACCTGCCCGGTGACGGCCGAGCCCGGCGCCACCTCGGCCCGCTTGCCCACCCGGGCACCCGGGAACAGCACGCTCCGGGTCCCGACCACGGCATGCGCGCCCACCCGCACCGCACCGACCTCCAGCCGGTCCCCGTCCACCCAGTACCCGCACAGGTCGACCTCGGACTCCACGGCCGCCCCGCGGCCCAGCCTGAGCATGCCGGTGACCGGCGGCAGCGAGTGCAGGTCCGCGTCCGCGCCGACCCGGGCGCCCAGCGCCCGCGCGTACCGCTCCAGCCACGCCCCGGTCAGCCCGGTCGCCCCGCTGAACTCGGCCAGCCGTTCCGCCGTCCACAACCGCAGATGGACGCCGCCGCCGCGCGGATACCGTCCGGGCCGCAGCCCCCGCAGCAGCAGCCGCGCCCCGCCGGCGGCGAGAGCGATCCGCCCCGGCGGGCTGAACAGCAGCACGGCACCGGCGGCCAGCAGCCACCAGGGTGCCGTCGGCAGGAACCCGTACCCGGGCAGCAGGTTCCCGGCCGCGGCCAGCACCACCGTCCAGCGCAGCCCGAGCAGCGTGAACAGCGGCACGAGCAGCAGCGTCTGGAGGGCGCGGGCGCGCACCGGAACCGGCGCCACCGTCCGTCGCGGTGCCTCTTCCCGCGCCGACGCCTCCAGGCGCCGGGCCAGCTTGCGCAGCACGGGCTGCTGGTAGACGTCGAGGACGGCGACGTCCGGGTAGCGGCTGCGCAGCCGGCTGGTGAGCTGGGCGGCGGCCAGGCTGTTGCCGCCGATCGCGAAGAAGTCGTCACCGGCACCGGTCACCGGGATGCCCAGGACCTCGGTCCACTGCTCGGCGAGCCACGCCTCGACGCCGTGCAGCTCCGCCGCCGGGGCCGTCACCCCTTGGAGCGGCCAGGGCAGCGCGTTCCGGTCGACCTTGCCTGAAGTACGGGTCGGCAGCGCGTCGACCGGCGCGAGCAGCGGGACCAGCGCGGCGGGCAGCGCGGCCCGCAGCTTCTCGACCGCAGCCGCCTGGTCCCAGCCGTCCTGGGTGACGACGTAGCCGACGAGGAGCTGATTGCCGCCCCGGGCGGTGCGCACCGCGGCGGCGGCGCCCGCGACACCCGGGAGCGCCTGGAGCGCCGCGTCCACCTCGCCCAGCTCGATCCGCCGCCCGCCGAGCTTGATCTGCTCGTCGGCCCGCCCGAGGAAGACCAGCCCTTCCGGGTCGGCCCGCACCAGGTCACCGCTGCGGTACGCCCGCTCCCAGCCCAGCGCCGCCAGCGGCGCGTACTTCTCCGCGTCCTTCTCGGGATCGAGATAGCGCGCGAGACCCACCCCGCCGATCACCAGCTGCCCGCTGCCGCCCATCGGCACCGGTTCGCCGGCCTCGTCGACGACGGCCAGCTCCCAGCCGTCCAGGGGCAGCCCGATCCGCACCGGCTCCGCGCCGGTCAGCAGCGCCGCACAGGTCACCACGGTCGCCTCGGTCGGCCCGTAGGTGTTCCACACCTCGCGGCCCTCCGTCACCAGCCGCTGCGCCAGCTCGGGCGGGCAGGCTTCGCCGCCGAAGACCAGCAGCCGTACGTCGCTCAGGGCCTCGGGCTCCCACAGCGCGGCCAGCGTCGGCACCGTGGACACCACGGTGATCTCCTGCTCCACCAGCCAGGGCCCGAGGTCCGCGCCGCTCCTGACCTGCGACCGGGGCACGGGCACCAGACAGGCCCCGTGCCGCCAGGCCAGCCACATCTCCTCGCAGGACGCGTCGAACGCCACGGACAGCCCGGCCATCACCCGGTCACCGGGCCCGATGGGCTCCTCGGCGAGGAACAGGGCCGCCTCGGCGTCCACGAACGCGGCGGCACTGCGGTGCGTCACGGCGACGCCCTTGGGCCTGCCGGTGGAGCCGGAGGTGAAGATGATCCAGGCGTCCTGCCCGGCGCCGGGGCGCGCGGCGGCGGAACCCGAGGGGGAGCCGTGGGCGGTGATCCGGTGCCCGGCCCCGACGACGGCGCCCACCTCCGCCTCGCCGAACACCAGCTCGGCCCGCTCGTCCGGGTCCTCGGCGTCGACGGGCACGTACGCTGCGCCCGCCGCGAGGACCGCGAGGACGGCCACGTACAAGTCGTTGGTGCCCGAGGGAACCCGTACGCCGACGCGGTCCCCGAGGCCGACCCCGGCGTCCGCGAGCCGCTGCCGCAGTCGCTCGACCCGCGCCGCCAGCGCGCGGTACGTGAGCTGCTCGGTGCCGTCGTCCAGGGCGAGTTCGTCCGGATGCGCGCGCACCGACGCGTCGAACACGTCGACCAGCGTGCGCGGCGGCGCCGCGCGGCCCGCGGTGAACCGTGCCCGCTCGGCCATCCGCGCACGGATCTCCGCCGCGAACGCGTCGCCGGTCTCTTCGTCGAGCAGACCGAGAGCACTGCCCTCGTGTATGGCTGCCATCGGGTCCTCGCGTCTAGGTCCCGGAACCCTCCGGGGCGCTGGCGGGCCCGCAGGTCTGCCTGGGGTTGTCCGACTCCAGCGCGTGAACAAGCGGTAAATTCTAGTACGACGCTAGGTGTCACCCTCTTGTCCGGCCACTCGGGTGGGCTGTCCGTGCGCCTCGCCGGACCGGGCGCACCGCGGTGACCTGCCGGTCCGGGCGTCGAACGAGACATGGCCCACACACGACGAGTGAAGGCCGCGACCCAAGGGTCGCGGCCTTCACTCATCTCATGTGTCCGAGGGGGGACTTGAACCCCCACGCCCGATAAAGGGCACTAGCACCTCAAGCTAGCGCGTCTGCCATTCCGCCACCCGGACAAGGTGTCCGTCGCACGGGGTTCGACCCGCGGCGACGAGGGAAACACTACCAGGCTTTCGAGGTCGGCCGATCACGCCCTGTTCCCGCGTCCGGGGCCGCGTGAACGCCCTGTGACGGGGCGGATCCGGGCTTGGGGCACGAGCGGGGGCGAGGGAGGATGAGGGGGAACCACCAGCAGCGACACCGCGGGAGGAACCAGCGTGAGCGAGACGGACACGGCCAGGGGCGTCACCGGCGAGGACGAGGTCGTGGACCTCTGCCGCGAGCTGATCCAGATCGACACCAGCAACTACGGCGACCACTCGGGCCCGGGTGAACGCAAGGCCGCCGAGTACGTCGCCGAGAAGCTCGCGGAGGTCGGCCTGGAGCCGAGCATCTTCGAGTCGCATCCGGGGCGCGCCTCGACCGTGGCCCGCATCGAGGGCGAGGACCCGTCCCGGCCGGCCCTGCTGATCCACGGCCACCTCGACGTCGTACCGGCCAACGCCGACGACTGGACCCACCACCCGTTCTCCGGGGAGGTCACGGACGGCTGCGTCTGGGGGCGCGGCGCCGTGGACATGAAGGACATGGACGCCATGACGCTGGCCGTCGTGCGCGACCGGTTGCGCAGCGGCAGGCGGCCACCGCGGGACATCGTGCTGGCCTTCCTCGCGGACGAGGAGGCCGGCGGCACCTACGGCGCCCGCTGGCTGGTCGACAACCATCCCGCGCTGTTCGACGGCGTCACCGAGGCGATCAGCGAGGTCGGCGGGTTCTCGTTCACCGTGAGCGAGCAGCGCCGCCTGTATCTGATCCAGACGGCCGAGAAGGGCATGCACTGGATGAAGCTGACCGTGGCCGGCACCGCCGGGCACGGTTCGATGATCCACCGGGACAACGCGATCACCGAGCTGTCCGAGGCGGTCGCCCGGGTGGGCCGGCACCGGTTCCCGGTGCGGGTCACCAAGACCACCCGGGCCTTCCTCGACGAACTTGGCGACGCGCTCGGCACCGAGCTGGACCCGGAGGACATGGAGGCGACGCTCGCCAAGCTCGGCGGCATCGCCAAACTCATCGGCGCGACCCTGAGCAACACCGCCAACCCCACCCAGCTGGACGCCGGGTACAAGGTCAACGTCATTCCGGGCGAGGCCACCGCGCACGTCGACGGGCGGTTCCTGCCCGGGTTCGAGGAGGAGTTCCTCGGCGACCTCGACCGGATCCTCGGGCCGAAGGTGCGGCGCGAGGACGTGCACTCCGACAAGGCCCTGGAGACCGGCTTCGACGGCCCCCTGGTGGCGGCCATGCAGTCCGCGCTGGTCGCCGAGGACCCGGCCGCCAAGGCGATCCCCTACATGCTGTCCGGCGGCACGGACGCCAAGTCCTTCGACGACCTGGGCATCCGCGGCTTCGGCTTCGCGCCCCTCAAGCTGCCCCCGGAGCTGGACTTCGCGGGCATGTTCCACGGCGTCGACGAGCGGGTCCCGGTGGACGGGCTGCGGTTCGGCGTGCGGGTGCTCGACCGGTTCATCGACGCGTCCTGAACGACGGTCCGGGCGACGATGGCGAATTCAGTCACCCGTACGGAAACCACTGGGACGAGTGAATCCGACGATAAGCTCGTAGCTCCATTACTCCCTCCTCGTTACACGTGATGCGGTCCGCAGCTGGGATCGCTTTTGCCAACAAGGAGGAATAATGCTCAAGAAGGTCGTCGCCGCTGCGGCTGCCACTGGTGGTCTCGTTCTGGCCGGCGCGGGCCTGGCCGTCGCCGACTCCGGTGCCCAGGGCGCCGCCGTGCACTCCCCGGGTGTCGTCTCCGGCAACGTCATCCAGGTGCCCGTGCACGTCCCGGTGAACGTCTGCGGCAACACCATCTCGGTGATCGGACTGCTGAACCCCACCTTCGGCAACACCTGCGTCAACAAGTGACGTCGATTTCCTGAGGGGCGTCCCTTCGTCGGCCCCGGCGCGCGCGCCCGGCGCGCGGGGCCCGACCGGTTTTCTCCCCGGGGAATCCGACCCGGCACAGATTCGAAGAGATCTGACCATACAGATCAGAAGGACAGGGGGGTTTCAACCATGCGACAGGGCACACGCAAGAGCCTGCTCACCATGGCGGCGGCGACCGGAGCGCTCGCCGCCGCGAGCGGCAGCGCCCACGCGGACTCGTCGGCGCACGGCGCCGCCGCACACTCACCCGGTGTGCTGTCAGGCAACACCGTCCAGGTGCCCGTGCACATGCCGGTGAACGTCTGCGGCAACACCGTGAACGTCGTCGGGGTCCTCAACCCGGCGATGGGCAACACCTGCGCCGACCGAGGCGGCGGCGCGACGGGCGGCCACGGCGGCTCGGGGGGCACGCACGCGGGCGGACACACCGAGGACTCGCCGGGCGTGGGCTCCGGCAACACGGTGCAGGTGCCGGTCGACGTGCCGGTCAATGTGTGCGGCAACAGCGTCGACGTCATCGGAGTCGGCAACGCGGCCACGGGCAACCACTGCGCCAACGGTGGTGGCACGGGGGGCGGCCACGCGACGCCGCCGGGCGGCGGTCACGGAACGCCTCCCGAGGGCGGTCACGAAACGACACCGCCCGGAAAGCCCGGTCAGCCGGGCCACCCCGGAACACCCGGCGAGCCCGGTACACCCGGCCGTCCGGACACTCCTGGCACTCCGGGCCACCCCGGGACACCTGGCACACCCGGTCACCCGAGTACGCCGAGCGCCCCGCCCGCCACCGGTGGCGGCACGTCGGTCACCGGGACCTCGGGGACCCGCCCGCAGGGCAGCTTCGCGCAGCTCGCGAACACCGGGAGTGACCTGCCGATCGGCTTCGCGCTCCCGATGAGCGCGGGGGCGCTGCTGGCCGGCACGGTGCTGTACCGCAGGGCGCGGGCCTCGGCCTGAGACGCGGACAGAGGGGGTGAAACGGAGCGGGCCCCGCACCCGGGGCCCGCTCCGTTCATGTGCCTGTCTCAACTCTCAGCTGCCTGTCTCACCACGTGGCACGCACCTGGCGGATGATCCGCCGGCGCAGCCGCACCCTGCGGCTGCCGTCGCGCAGCAGGCTCAGTCGGTCCAACTCCCAGTGTCCGTACTCGGCATGGTCCGTCAGGAGACGCGTGGCGTCCTTGCGGGACACCCCGCGCGGGACGTACACGTCGACAAATTCGTATTCCGGCATCGCATCTATTGTGCGGGCTGGGGCCGGGTACGGATAGCGTCTGCACTATGTCTGATGCTGTGCAGCCCACCGCTGCCGAGGTACGCGCCGCCGCCGAGGCGGTCAAGACCGCGCTCGACCGCCACCTGGCGGCGGTCGAACGCAGGTCGGGTGAGGACGATCCGGTCGTCTACGAGGCGTTCAATCAGCTCGCGGCGGCCGCCGAGACCTACGACGAGCTGCTCTACGACCGCTACGACGAGGTCACGCCCTTCGAGATCCCCGGCACGGAAGACTCGCTGCCGCCGTACGCGGGACCCGAGGAGCCGAACGCCCTGAGCGTGCTGATCCGCCGCGACTACTCCGTGGCGGAGCCGCAGCGGCTGCTGGCGCAGGCCCAGCGGGTCGAGGCGGCGGAGTACGAGGACGGCGCGGGCGCGGACGCCGCCGGCACGGTGCACGGGGCGCTCGGAGTCCTCTTCGGGGAGTTCGAACCGGACGAGATCGCCTCCCGGCACAAGGAGTTCGGCCTGGAGGAGGGCGATTCGACGCTGTGGGTGACCGCGGCGGACGAGCCCGCCGAACCCGGTGACTGGCTGGAGGCACCGTTCGAACAGATCGATCCGCAGCGGGTGGTCTGCCGCTTCGACGTCAGCGCCGTCTTCGACGATGACGACGATGACGACGATGACGACGACGAAGCCGACGAAGCCGACGACGAACGCGAGGCCGACGACGACCTTGAGGACGAACTCGACCTGGACGGCGACGAGGACGAGGACCTGGAACCCCTGGACGCGGATCGCTGATCCCACCGGCCCCCGGCCGACCCCGGTGCCGCACGGGCGTGAGACCCGTGCGGCACCGCCGTGTCCGCCGCCGCGCCCCGCGATGCCGGGCCCCGCACGCCGGGGCTGCTGTCAGCCCTCCGCCGGGAGCTGGGCGCGCAGCAGGGCCGGCAGGCGGGTCGTCCGAGGCTTGGCCTGGATCTCGGCGACCGCTCTCGGCAGTGCCTGCTCGACCCCGTGCACCACGGACAGATGGCGTTCGGCCCGGCCGAACGCCGTGTACACCCACGGCCTGCTGAGCGCCTGCGCGGCATCACCGGGCAGCACCACGACCACCGCGGGCCACCGGCCGCCCGCGGCCTGGTGCGCGGTCAGCGCCCACCCGTGCCGCACGGACCGCTCCACCAGCTCCCGCGCCACCACGACCGGCGCTCCCGAGCAGGAGAGATGCAGTCCCTCGGCGTCGGCCCGCACCACCTCGCCGGGGAGCGTACGACCGGGAGCGGGGGAGTAGGCGACCCGGTCGCCGGGGTCGAAGCCGCCGAAGCGGCCGGGACCCGGGTTGAGCCGTTCCTTGAGCGCCGTGTTGAGCGCCCGGGTACCGGCCGCCCCGCCGTGGACCGGCGTGATCACCACCGTCTGCTCGGCCGGGACGCCGATGGCCCGCGGCACCGAGTCCGCGACCAACTGCACCGTCCGGTGCACGGCCTCGCCCGCGTCCCGCACCGGCACGATCACGATCTCCTTGCCGGGCGCCGCCACCTGGCTCAGCTCGCCGACGCCGATACCGGACACGAGTTCGCCGAGCGGCCCGGGGTCGGGCACGCGGGAGGCGACCTGCGGGCACGTCCGGGCCGTGAGCAGGTCGGCGAAGACCCGTCCGGGCCCGGCCGACCACAGCACGCCGGGATCCCCGGCCAGCACCAGCCGGGCCCCGTCCGGCATCGACTCCACCAGCAGGGCGGCGGTCTCGACATCGAGCCGGGGCGCGTCGAGCACGACCAGCAGGTCGAGGTCCAGGGCGCCGTCCGCGTCCCGCCCCGGTCCCTCGGTGTCCGCCAGCAGCCCCGCCACGGTCGCGACCCCGCAGCCGGCCGCCTCCGCCACCGCCTGCGCCTGCGCCTCCGCCTGCGCCGGCCCGTCCGGCCGGCCGAAGCCCGCGACCAGCGCCGCGCACTCCTCGCGGCCACCGTCCGTGTGCGCGGCGGCCCAGGCCCGCAGGCCCAGCGCGGACGCGGCGTGCAGCAGGCGGGCCGGGTCGACGAGGGAGGCGTGGCCGCCGGTGTGCAGCACGAGACCGTGTGCGGCGACCGCCCCGATCAGCTCGCCCGCCGAACCCCGCACGGCACCGGCCGCCCGCTCCCACGACTCGGCGGGGCCGTCCTGCTTCGGTACGGAGTTGACCAGACGGGCCAGGCCGTCGGCGAGGCTCTCCTCGGCGAGCGCATACCGCTCCAGGCCGGCCAGGACCCGCACGGGCCGCTCCTGCGCGCCGTCCTCGTCCGGGCCCTCGGCGTCCTCCGCGACCCCGGCGTCCGCGTCCGCCTCCGGCTGTGCCGCCGACCGAGGCCGGGCCGCGGCTGTCGGCTCCTCCAGGGCGTCCTGGAAGACAAGGACCTCGCCCTGGTCGAGCGCGTCCTGCACGGCCGCGTCCGGATCCGGCACACCCCGCTGGGCCAGCGCGGCGGTCAGCGCGGACAGTTCCAGCGCGGTGTGCCCGGACAGGGCCGCCTGCTCCAGCAGCCAGACGGTCAGCGCCCGGCTCCGCCGCTCGTCGTCGGGACGGCACTCGGCCCCGAGCAGCGCCCGCGCGAACCCGTCGGCCTGCTCCGGCCGTACTCCGGTGACCCGCAGCAGCAGCCAGGGGTCGGCGCGCAGCCGTGCGTCCGCGTCCTCGCCGAGCGTCGCGGCGGCCTGGGACGCGAGGCTTTCGGGGGCGCCGCCACCGGCCAGCACCCCGCGCACCGCGTCGACCGCCGCCGGTGCCGCGGTGACCGGTGCCGTGGTGACCGGTGCTGCCGCCGGGACGGGGGAGGGCTGCGGGCGCGCGGCGGGCTCCGGGACGGTCGGCCGTGCCGGCACGGGCTCCGGTTCGTCGGGGACCGCGAGCACGGGCCGCGCCCCGCTCTCCACCGCCCGTACGGCCGCGAGCAGCTCGGCCGCGGAGCCGCTGAGTCCGCCGCCGCTCTCGATCGGCCCCTTCTTCTCCGCCTTGCGCCGCTCGATCCGCTCCCGCTCGACCTGCTGTGCGGCGAGTTCCGCCGCGGCCTCGGACCGCTGGGCCGCGTCCTCGGCGGCCTGCTCCCCGCTCCCGGCCGCGGCCCCGGGCGACGCGACGCCCGTCTCCTCGCCCTGCGTCCCGTCCGAGGACCCCGCGCTCCGCGTCCCGTCCGTGTCCGCGCTGTCCGTCCCGTCCGCGTCCGGTCCCGCGCCGTGCGTCCCGTCCGTGTCCGGCGCGGCGTCCGACGCCCCCGGTCCCGGCCGGGCTTCCTCCGTGGTCTCCGGGTCCGTGCTCACAGCGTGCTCCAGTCGTGATCGGGATAGCGGTGCAGAGGTGCCGACACATCGTCGAGTGCCCGGCAGATCTCGTCAGGAAGACTAAGGGCCTCCACTGACAAAGCCGCCGTGAGCTGCTGCGCGTTGCGCGCGCCGATGACCGGGGCGGCCACGCCGGGACGGTCCCGGACCCAGGCGAGGGCGACCTGGAGCGGGGTCACCGCGAGTCCGTCCGCGGCCGTCGCCACGGCGTCCACGATCCGGCTCGCGGTGTCGTCGAGGTACGGCGCGACGAACGGCGCCAGGTGCTCGGAGGCGCCGCGCGAGTCCGGGGGAGTCGCCTTGCGGTACTTGCCGGTCAGGACGCCGCGGCCGAGCGGCGAGGACGGCAGCAGCCCGACGCCCAGGTCCAGGGCGGCGGGCAGCACCTCGCGCTCGACGCCGCGCTGGAGCAGCGAGTACTCCATCTGCGTGCTCGCCAGCCGGGTGCGGCTGCTCGGTGCCGACAACTGCCAGGTGGCGGCCTTGGCGAGCTGCCAGCCGCAGAAGTTGGAGACGCCCGCGTAGCGCACCCGGCCGCTGCTGACGGCCAGGTCGAGGGCCTGGAGGGTCTCCTCCAGCGGGGTGTCCGGGTCGAAGGCGTGGATGTGCCAGATGTCGACGTAGTCCGTGCCGAGGCGGGCGAGGGAGGCGTCGAGGGCGTCGAGCAGGTGGCCGCGCGAGCCGTCGAAGCGGCGGTCCGGGTCCGGTACGCTCCCCGCCTTCGTCGAGATGACCAGGTCCCGACGTGGCACGAGCCCTTCTATGAGCTGGCCGAGCAAATACTCCGCCTCGCCCCCGCCGTACACGTCCGCGGTGTCGATGAGGGTCCCGCCCGCCTCCCAGAACGCCTTCAGCATGTCCGCGGCGTCATGCTCGTCGGTGTCCCGGCCCCAGGTGAGGGTGCCGAGTCCGATCCGGGACACACGCAGGCCGGTACGGCCGAGATGCCTCTGCTCCATGTCCGCCGACCCTACTGGCCCGAACTGGCCCCGTGGGTGCCTGTGGACAACCGATTTCGCCCGCCGCCCGACCATCCGCGACCCCCGTTCCGCCCGGTCCGTCGACCGGGTCGCGCGGCAGGTCCGGCCCCTGGTGGGGGCGCCGCGTCGCGCCGGCGCTCCGGCCCGCTCGCCGGCGAGGCGCCCGCCCCGGCACCGACGGGTGTGCCCCTCCGCGCCGGTGGGACATTGATCTCTCCGCGCGGCCTGCCCTGCCTTTCGCGCCCGGTGCGCGCTAGGGTCTGCGGAACAGGGACGTTACTCACGGGTAAGGGGAATCGGCCATGCAGCTCGGGATCAACCTCGGGTACTGGGGTGCCGGGATGGACGCGGACAATCTGGCCGTGGCGCAGGAGGCCGATCGGCTGGGCTACGCAGTGTGCTGGGCCGCCGAGGCGTACGGATCGGACGCGGCCACCGTGCTGGCCTGGGTCGCCGCGAAGACCGACCGGATCGACGTCGGCTCGGCCATCTTCCAGATCCCGGCCCGCCAGCCGACGATGACCGCGATGACCGCCGCGACCCTCGACTCGCTCTCCGGCGGCCGTTTCCGGCTCGGGCTCGGCGTCTCCGGCCCGCAGGTCTCCGAGGGCTGGTACGGGGTCAAGTTCGACAAGCCCCTCGCCCGGACCCGCGAGTACGTCGAGATCGTACGCAGGGCCATGTCGCGCGAGCGCCTGTCGTACGAGGGCGAGCACTGGACGCTGCCGCTGCCCGGCGGCCCCGGCAAGCCGATCAAGCTGACCGTGCACCCGCAGCGCGAGCACATCCCGCTCTACATCGCCGCCATCGGGCCGAAGAACCTGGAGCAGACCGGGGAGATCGCCGACGGGGCGCTGCTCATCCTCCCCTCGGCCGACCACCTGGAGGAGACGGCCGTCGCCCACCTGCGCGCCGGGCGCGAGAAGGCGGGCAAGGGGTTCGACGGGTTCGACGTCTGCCCGACCCTGCCGATCGCCGTCGGCGACGACAAGGACGTGCCCCGGCTCGCCGACGTCTTCCGCCCCTTCACGGCCCTGTACGTCGGTGGCATGGGCAGCCGCAGGCAGAACTTCTACAACCAGCTCGCCCAGCGCATGGGTTACGAGAAGGAAGCCGCCGAGATCCAGGACAAGTACCTCTCCGGCGACAAGCAGGCCGCCGCGGCCGCCGTCCCGCAGGACCTGATCGACCGCACCACGCTGCTCGGCTCCGTCGACCGCATCGCCGACCGCATGCGGGCCTATGCCGCGGCCGGTGTCACCACTCTCACCGTCAACCCGGCGGGCTTCACGCTCGACGAGCGGCTCGCCTCCCTGCGGGCCGGCACGGAGGCACTGGAGCGCGCCGGCCTCGGCTAGGGGAACGTCCCCGGGGGGACCGTCCGCGGCCGTGGTGGGGGCTCGGGGTCTCCCCGCCACGGCCGTCACGCGTAACAACGCGACCGGGGCCGCGCGGTTACGCGCCCCCGCCGGGACCCGCCGCTCATCCGTTCGGCGCAGTCGGCCGCCACACCTGTTGCAGCACCCTCTGTACGGCATTTGACTCGTTCTCTGCGGAATACCACGGAAACCCGGCGGACACGGAATCCCGGCGGACCCGGAATCCCGGCGGACCCGGAAACCGGGCGGAGCCCGCCGCGGGACCCGCGCATCCTGCAGAGAGGTGCCCACGATGCTTTCGGCGAAGACCCTGTTCCAGGAGATCCTCGACGACGACGAGTCCTTCCGGCTGTTCTGCTCCATCGCGGCCAGCGGTGAGGCACAGGGCGGCTGGGAGAACGCGCGGATCGCCGCACTGGTACCGCGGAGCGAACGCGCACTCGCCCCCAAGATCACCCGGCACGGTGCCGACGAGGACAAACACGGGCGCATCTTCAACGCACTGATGAACAGGCGCGGACTGCGGCCCGTCCCGGTCCCGCCCGAGACCGACTACACCATGCTCCTGGAACGCCACGGCATCGGACTCGCCCACGAGAAACTGAAGGCCGAGCAGCCGCTCACGGTGCAGGACATCGTCGTCTACCTCGCCCACAGCCGGGTCACCGAGCAGCGCGCCGCCGAGCAGATGAGGATGCTGCGCACGTACTTCGGCGACCACCCGGACGTCGGCCGCGCGGTCAGGATGATCTCGAACGACGAGGACAACCACCTCGCCTACTGCCACGAGGAACTGCTGCGCCTCGCCCGGGCCGGCCACGGCCCCGCCATCCGGCACGCCCTGCGCACGTGCGCACTGGCCGAGATCCGGATCTACCGGGACGTCAGCCTCGCCGTCATGGCCCACATGGGACGCATCCTCGGCTGGTCGACGACCAGGTCCGCGCTGCTCACGGCCGGCATCCACGCCGTCTACGGCTACGAGCGGGCGGCGGGCTGGCGCCGGATGGTGTCCCTGCGGATGCCCGAGCACCGCGACGCCCTGGGCGGCCCGGCGGGCACCGCACCCGAATTCGCCTGACGGCACGGCCCCGGCGGCGCCGGGTCACATCCATCCGCGCCGCTTGAACGTCCGGTACAGCACCACTTCGAGGAACCCCATCACCGCGATCACCGCGGGATACGACCACAGCCAGTGCAACTCCGGCATGTGCTGGAAGTTCATGCCGTAGATCCCCGCGATCATCGTGGGGATCGCGGCCATCGCCGCCCACGCGGAGATCTTCCGCATGTCGTCGTTCTGCCGGACGCTCATCTGCGCCAGATGCGCCGACAGGATGTCCGACACCAGCCGGTCCAGGCCCTCCACGGACTCGTTCACGCGCATGAGGTGATCGTTGACGTCCCGGAAGAACGGGCGCGACTGCTCCCGCACGAACGGCACCGACTCGACGAACGGACCCAGCCCCGCGAGCCGGGTCAGCGGCGTCGACAGCGGGACGGTGGCCCGGCGGAACTCCATGACCTGCCGCTTGAAGCCGTAGATCCGCGACGCCGTGTACCCCGAGCCGCCGGTCGGCGAGAACACCTCCGCCTCCAGCTCCTCCAGGTCGCCGGTCAGCTCGGCCGCCACCTCCAGATAGTGGTCGACGACCGCGTCGGTGATCGCGTACAGCACCCCCGTGGGGCCGTGCCGCAGCATGTCGTGCCGCTGCTCCAGCCGGCGCCGGATGCCGGCCAGCGGCGAGGCCGCACCGTGCCGTACGGTCACCACGAACGAGTCGCCGAGGAAGATCATCAGCTCCCCGGAGGTGACGGTGTCGTCCTCCGGCTCGTACGTCACCGGCTTGAGGACCACGAACAGCGAGTCCTCGTACACGTCGAGCTTGGGCCGCTGATGCGCCTTCAAGGCGTCCTCGACGGCCAGCGGGTGCAGCCCGAACTCCTCCGTGACCAGGTCGAACTCCCGCTCCGTCGGCTCGTACAGCCCGATCCACAGGAAACTGTCACCCCGCGCGCGGGCCTCGGCCAGAGCATCGGAGAAGTCCTGCGGGCTCTCCGTGCGGTGCCCGTCGCGGTAGATGGCGCAGTCGACGATCACGCAGGAATTCTCCCGTCGTGCCCGCCCCGGCGCACTTCGCGGCACCGGTGCCCCGGCACACCGGGCGGGCGCCTACCCTGGGCCGCATGCCCACGCTGATCCTCGTAAGGCACGGACGTTCCACCGCCAACACCGCGGGCGTGCTCGCCGGCTGGACGCCGGGTGTCGCCCTGGACGAGCGCGGCGCCGCGCAGGCCGCCGCGCTGCCCGGCCGCCTCGCCGCGCTGCCCCTCGCCGAGGTGGTCACCAGCCCCCTGCAACGCTGCCAGGAGACGCTCCAGCCGCTGCTGGACGCCCGGCCCGGCCTGAGCGCGCACACCGACGAGCGGATCGGGGAGTGCCACTACGGCGACTGGACCGGCCGCAAACTCGCCGAACTGAACGACGAGCCGCTGATGCGCGTCGTCCAGGCACACCCGTCGGCCGCCGCCTTCCCCGGCGGGGAGTCCATGCGGGCCATGCAGACCCGCGCCGCCGAAGCCGTGCGCGAATGGAACGCGCGCGTGGAGCGCGACCACGGCGAGAACGCCGTCTACCTGATGTGCTCGCACGGCGACGTCATCAAGTCGCTCGTCGCGGACGCGCTCGGCCTGCACCTCGACCTCTTCCAGCGGATCTCGGTCGACCCCTGCTCCGTCACCGTGATCCGCTACACACAGCTCAGGCCGTTTCTCGTTCGCCTGGGTGAAACCGGGGATTTCGCCTCCCTTGTACCCCGCGAGGAACCCCCGGGGGAAGACGCTCCGGTCGGTGGCGGTGCGGGCGCACCGTGATCGTCGGGCGCAGTAGGGTGAAGCGGTTGACATCATCGCGTGCGCACATGGACCTTCACGCATACTCGAATTCAATGGAGACAGGACGTGTCCCGTCAGGTGTTCCTCTACGACCCCCCGGACCGCTTCGTGGCCGGTACGGTCGGACTGCCCGGGCGCCGTACGTTCTTCCTCCAGGCTTCCGCCGGCCCCCGGGTGACCAGCGTGGCCCTGGAGAAGACCCAGGTCGCCGCGCTCGCGGAGCGCATGGACGAGCTGCTCGACGAGGTCGTACGCCGTAGCGGCGGCAGCGCGCCGGTACCCGCGGTTGCCCCCACCGAGGTCTCGGACACCGCCCCGCTGGACACCCCTGTCGAGGAGGAGTTCCGCGTCGGCACCATGGCTCTGGCCTGGGACGGCGACGAACAGCGCATGATCGTCGAGGCCCAGGCGCTGGTCGAACTGGACGCCGACTCCGACGAGGATCTCGCGGAGGCCGAGGAACGACTCCTCCAGGACGAGGAGAACGGACCCCCGATGCTGCGGGTCCGGCTCACCGGCGCGCAGGCCAGGGCCTTCGCCAAACGCGCCCTCGACGTCGTCAACGCCGGAAGGCCGCCGTGCCCGCTGTGCAGCCTGCCGCTCGATCCGGAAGGACACGTATGTCCGCGCCAGAACGGATACCGCCGCGGAGCGTGACGCCCCCCGCCGCCGGCTCCGCCGAACTGCTCGCCGACGGCGAGCTGACGGTGCGTGGCCGCATCCGCGAGGCGTCCAACGCCGCTTTGTTCTGCACGATCGCGTACGACGGCCAGGAGGCCGCCTGCGTCTACAAGCCGGTCGCCGGTGAGCGCCCCCTGTGGGACTTCCCCGACGGCACCCTCGCCGCGCGCGAGGTGGCCGCCTACGAGGTCTCCGAGGCGACCGGCTGGGGCCTCGTGCCGCCCACCGTCCTGCGGGACGGGCCCTACGGCGAGGGCATGTGCCAGCTGTGGATCGAGGCGACCCCCGACGCCGAACTGCTCGCCCTCGTGGACACCGAGGAGCCGGAGGCGGGCTGGAAGGCGATCGGCTTCGCCCAGGTCGACGAGGACCGCACGGCGCTGCTCGTGCACGCCGACGACGAACGGCTGCGCCGCCTCGCCGTCCTCGACGCGGTGATCAACAACGCCGACCGCAAGGGCGGCCATCTGCTGCCGACCACCGACGGCCGGCTCTACGGCATCGACCACGGGGTCACCTTCAACGCCGAGAACAAGCTGCGGACGCTCCTGTGGGGGTGGGCGGGCGAACCGCTCACCGCCGAGGCCGTCGACGTCCTCGGGGGTCTGCGGGACGCCCTGGACGACGACGGCGCGCTCGGCGGCCGGCTGACCCGGCTGATCACCACGGCGGAACTGGCGGCCACACGCGCGCGTGTCGACGCGCTGCTGGTCTCCGGGAAGCACCCGGAGCCGAGCGGCGAGTGGCCGGCCATCCCCTGGCCGCCCGTGTAGCGGCCCGCCGCGCCCGACCCGCCGCGCCGATCCGTTGATCCGCCGATCCGCCGATCCGTCGACCCGTTGACCCGTTGACCCGTTGACCCGTCGTCGGCGGTGAAGCACACCGGCCGACCAGACGCAAGATCGCCTTTCCGGCCATCCGGCCTGGTCCGGTTCGTACACCGAACCTGCCGCCGGTTAGTCTCATGTACATGCATGCCTGGCCCGCTTCCGAAGTCCCCGCCCTGCCCGGTCAGGGCCGCGACCTGAGGCTCCACGACACCGCGACCGGCGGTCCGGTCACCCTGGTCCCCGGTCCCGTCGCCCGTCTCTACGTCTGCGGGATCACCCCGTACGACGCGACCCACATGGGGCACGCGGCGACCTACAACGCGTTCGACCTCGTCCAACGCGTGTGGCTCGACACGAAGCGGCAGGTGCACTACGTCCAGAACGTCACCGATGTCGACGATCCGCTGCTGGAGCGCGCACAGCGGGACGGCGTCGACTGGGTCGCCCTCGCCGAGCAGGAGACGACCCTGTTCCGCGAGGACATGACCGCCCTGCGGATGCTGCCGCCGAAGCACTACATCGGAGCCGTCGAGGCCATACCCGGCATCGTGCCGCTCGTCGAACGCCTGCGGGACCTGGGCGCCGCCTACGACCTCGAAGGCGACATCTACTTCTCCGTGGAGTCCGACCCGCACTTCGGCAGCGTCTCCCGCCTCGACGCCGCCGCCATGCGGCTGCTGTCCGCCGAACGCGGCGGCGACCCGGACCGCCCCGGCAAGAAGAACCCGCTCGACCCGATGCTGTGGCTGGCCGCCCGCGACGGCGAGCCCAGCTGGGACGGCGGCTCGCTGGGCCCCGGACGCCCCGGCTGGCACATCGAGTGCGTCGCCATCGCCCTGGACCACCTCGGCATGGGCTTTGACGTGCAGGGCGGCGGCTCCGACCTCGCCTTCCCGCACCACGAGATGGGCGCCTCGCACGCCCAGGTGCTGACCGGCGAGTTCCCCATGGCCAAGGCGTACGTCCACGCCGGCATGGTCGCCCTCGACGGCGAGAAGATGTCGAAGTCCAAGGGCAACCTCGTCTTCGTCTCCCGACTGCGCCGCGACGGAGTCGACCCGGCCGCGATCCGGCTCGCCCTCCTCGCCCACCACTACCGGTCCGACTGGGAGTGGACCGACCAGGTGCTGGCGGACGCGGTGGCCCGGCTCGGCCGCTGGCGCGCCGCCGTGTCCCGGCCGGACGGGCCGGCCGCCGAGGCACTCGTCGAGGAGATCCGCGACGCCCTCGCGCACGACCTCGACGCCCCGGCCGCGCTGGCCGCCGTCGACCGCTGGGCCGCCGCCCAGCAGGAACACGGCGGTACGGACCCGGGCGCCCCCGGCGTCGTCTCACGCGCCGTGGACGCCCTGCTGGGCGTGGCGTTGTGAGGACGCCGGGCATGGCGGGCACGGTGGGGTGACCAGGTCCGGCGCGGCCCGCGTGGTGCTGCCACGCCGGGCACGCCGGGCCGTGCGAGGACGTGAGGTGCGGCGGGCGTCGTGCTGCCGCTCTGAGGTGCGGCGGACGTCGTGCTGCCGCCCGTCCGGCGCGGTACTGCCGGCGCGGTACTGCCGGTGCGCCGGGCACGGCGGCCCGTGGCGGGCGCACGCGGCGCCGTGAGCACGCCGGGCTGCCGGGCTCGGCGCGGGGCACGCCCGGCTCCGGGATCGTGAGGGCGCGTCAGGCCGTGCCGCCGGCCGTCCGAAGCCGTGCGCCCCTCGCCGCTCACCGGCCGTGGGCTGTGACGGCGGGGCTGTGACGGCGGCGGAAGCTGTGCTGAGGTGGACGCGACAGTCGACTGTGGACCGGCCAACTGCCGGTCCCCTCGCGGAAGGTGACCCCGTGCCACCCTTACACCGCTCCTTCGCATCACACCCGACCCGCCGCCGGCTGCTCACCGTCGCCGCGGCCACGGCCGCCGCGACGGCCCTCGCAGCGCCCGCCGACGCCGCCCCATGGCCCACCACGATCCCGCTGCCGAACGGCTGGCAGCCGGAGGGCATCGCCATCGGCGCGGGCCCCTACGCCTACCTGGGCTCCCTCGCCGACGGCTCCGTCTACCGCGCCGACCTGCGCACGGGCACGGGCCGGATCATCGCCACCGGGCCCGGCACCCCCGCCGTCGGCCTCGAACTCGACGGCCGGGGACGGCTGTTCATCGCGGGACGGCAGTCCGGCGCCCGGGTGGTGGACGCCCGCAGCGGCGCCACCCTCGCCTCGTACACCCTCGCCGCCACCACCCCCAGCTTCGCCAACGACGTGGTGCTGACCGAGCGGGCCGCCTGGTTCACCGACTCCTACCAGCCCGTCCTGTACGCCCTGCCGCTGGGCCCGAACGGCGCCCTGCCGGGGCCCGACGGCGTCGTCCGGCTGCCCCTGGCGGGCGACTGGGTCCAGACGCCCGGCGGCGCGGTCAACGCCAACGGCATCGCCCGCACCCCGGACGGCTCCGCGCTCCTCGTGGTGCAGAGCGGCGTCGGCCTGCTGCACCGGATCGACACGGCCACCGGCCGCACCGGGACCGTCGACCTCGGGGACGCGGCACCGCTCACCAACGGCGACGGCCTGTTGGTCACCGGCCGCACCCTGTACGTCGTCCAGAACCGGCAGAACGCGATCGACGTCTTCCGGCTGGCACCCGACGGCCGCAGCGGCGCCTTCCGGCGGCGCATCACCGCACCCGGCTTCGACGTACCGACCACCGTCGCCGCCCACCGGGGCAGGCTCTACCTGCCCAACGCCCGGTTCACCACGCCGCCGGCACCGGACACGACGTACTCCGTGACCGCCGTCGACGCCTGACGCGGCGGGGGCGGTACGCCTGTCGCGCACCGCCCCCGCTCAGTCCTCCGAGGTGTCCTCGTCGTCGTTGTCCGGGCTCCCGGAGCCGCCCGGCTTCGGCGGCCGGGGCGGCCGGGACCGGCCCGGCGGATTGTCCTGCCGCCGGTACGGAGGCGACGACGGGCCCTCCCCGCCGTCCGCCGTGGCGTGCCCGCCGGGCGGGTTGACGTCCCGGCGCCGCAGATAGCGCTCGAACTCCCGGGCGATGGCCTCGCCCGTCGCCTCCGGCAGCTCGGCGGTGTCCCGCGCCTCCTCCAGCGTCTGGACGTACTCGGCGACCTCACTGTCCTCGGCCGCCAGCTGATCCACGCCCACCTGCCAGGCACGCGCGTCCTCCGGCAGCTCGCCCAGCGGAATGCGCAGGTCGAGCAGGTCCTCCAGGCGGTTGAGCAGGGCCAGCGTCGCCTTCGGGTTGGGCGGCTGCGACACGTAGTGCGGCACGGCCGCCCACAGGCTGACCGCCGGGACACCCGCGTGCGTGCACGCCTCCTGGAGCACGCCCACGATGCCCGTCGGACCCTCGTACTTGGTCTCCTCCAGATCCATGCGGCCGGCCAGATCCGGGTCGGACGTGCCCCCGCTGACCGGGACCGGACGCGTGTGCGGCGTGTCGCCGAGCAGCGCGCCCAGGATGACCACCATCTCGACGCCCAGTTCGTGCGCGAACCCCAGCAGCTCGTTGCAGAACGAGCGCCAGCGCATCGACGGCTCGATACCGCGGATCAGCACCAGGTCACGCGGCTTGTCGCCGCCCACCCGGACCACCGACAGTCTGGTCGTCGGCCACGTGATCTTCCGCACGCCGTCCTCCATGAACACCGTGGGCCGGTTCACCTGGAAGTCGTAGTAGTCCTCGGCGTCCAGCGCCGCGAACACCTCGCCCTTCCACTCCCGCTCCAGGTGAGCGACCGCGGTGGAGGCGGCGTCGCCGGCATCGTTCCAGCCTTCGAACGCGGCCACCATGACTGGGTCGATCAGCTCGGGAACTCCCTCCAGCTCGATCACCCAGCGCCTCCTTCCGACGTGCCCTCGCGTACGTCCCAACCTTACGGCGTCCGGCAAGGACGCCCGCAGCCCCCTTGCACGGGGGAGTGAACGGATCACTGCCCGGTTCGCCGCCCGGGAACACCCCGCCGTCACCGGGTGGCGGCAGACCCGGCTGCGCTCCGCCGCACGAGCGAGCGGGGGACCGGCGGACAGACCCAGGGGCGCGGGGAACCGCGCGAGCGGTCACACGCGCCGGCGGCCGACGTACCGGCGGCGGCCGGACCGCCCGCACGACCCGCGGCACCCCCGCGAAGTCACGCGGCACCCCCGCGAAGTCACAGAGAGGACCGCAGCCACTGCTCCACGCTCGCGATGTGCACGGTCGCCCAGGACCGCGCCGCCTCCGCGTCCCGGTCGCGCAGCGCGGCCAGGATCGCCCGGTGCTCGCGCAGGGTGCGGCCCACCGCGTCCTCCTGGGTGAGGCCCCGCCAGATCCGGGCCCGGGTGGTCGGCCCGGACAGGCCGTCCAGCAGGGAGCACAGCACCGAGTTCCCCGAGCCCTGCACGATCCCGCGGTGGAACTCCAGGTCACCGGCGACCAGTTCCTCCACCGAGGGCGCGGCACCCAGCGCGTCCAACTGGGCCGACAGCGCGTCCAGTTGCTGTTCGCTGATCCGCGACGCGGCCATCGCCGTCGCGGCCGGCTCCAGGATCCGGCGCACCGCCAGGAACTCCAGGACCGTGTCGTCGCGGTGGAAGTCCACGACGAAGCTCATCGCCTCCAGCAGCAACTGGGGGTCGAGACTGGTCACGTAGGTGCCGTCGCCCTGACGCACGTCCAGGATCCGGATGAGCGACAGCGCGCGCACCGCCTCCCGCAGCGAGTTGCGGGACAGCCCCAGCTCGGCGGCGAGTTCGCTCTCCTTCGGCAGCCGGTCGCCGGGGCGCAGCGCACCGGAGACGATCATGTCTTTGATCTTCTCGATCGCCTCATCGGTGACTGCCATGACGGGCCTCCCTGAACGCTCAGACATCCGATGTCTCAGCCACATTATGGGGGCACCCGAACGGCGGCGGTCCCACCGGAGCGGAGCCGCCGCCCTGACCGAGGGAAGCGCGCCTACACCGGCTTCTTGCCGAGCAGGTCACCGACCTTGGCCCGCACCTCGTCGGTGGCCAGGCCGCGGATCGTCAGCGTCGTACGGCGGCGCAGCACGTCGTCCGGTGTCTCGGCCCACTCGTGGTCCCGGGCCCACACCACCTGCGCCCAGATCTCCGGCGCGTCGGGGTGGACGCGCTCGGCCAGCTCCGGGTCGTCGTTGGCCAGACGCGCGATGTCGAAGGCCAGCGAACCGTAGTGGGTGGCCAGGTGCCGCGCCGTGTCCGCGGCCATCCGCGAACCCGGCGCCGGACGGTCCACCAGCAGCCGGTGCGCGACCGCACGGGGATTGGCCACGCCGGGCAGCGGCAGCTTCCGCGGCAGCGCCGAGACCGGCTCGACGTCCTCGCCCAGCGGATGGCCCGGCAGCGCCTCCAGCTTCTTCATGACCGTACGGCCGATGTGCCGGAAGGTGGTCCACTTGCCGCCCGCGACGGACAGCATGCCGCCCTTGCCCTCGGTCACCACCGTCTCCCGCTTGGCCTTTGCGGTGTCGCCGGGACCGCCCGGCAGCACCCGCAGACCGGCGAAGGCGTAGGTGATCAGATCCCGGTCGAGCTGCTGGTCACGGACGGAGATCGCGGCCTCGGAGAGTATCTGGGCGGTGTCCTTCTCGGTGACCGCGACGTCCGCCGGATCGCCCTCGTACGCCTCGTCGGTCGTGCCGAGCAGCAGCATGTCCTCCCAGGGGAGGGCGAAGGTGATGCGGTACTTGTCGATCGGGGTGGCGAGCGCGGCCTTCCAGGGCGCGGTGCGCCGCAGCACCAGGTGCACGCCCTTCGACAGCCGGATCGACGGCGCGGCGTGCGGGTCCTCCATCGCGCGCAGGTGGTCGACCCACGGGCCGGTCGCGTTCAGCACCAGCCGGGCGCTCACACCGAACTCGTCGCCGGACAGCCGGTCCGTCAGCTCGGCGCCGGTGACCCGGCCCCTGGTGAAGCGCAGCCCGGTGACCTCGGCGTGGTTGAGGACCACGGCACCCGCCTCGACGGCCGCGCGGACGGTCATCAGCGCCATGCGCGCGTCGTTCATCTGGTCGTCGCCGTACACGGCCACGGCCCGCAGGTTCTCGGTCCGCAGCTCCGGCACGTCCCGCGCGGCCTTCGCCGGGGAGAGCAGATGGCCCACGCCGTCCCCGAACGCCGACAGCGCCGAGTACGCGAACACACCCGCCCCGAGCTTCGCGGCACCGTGCGGGCCGCCCTTGTACACGGGGAGGTAGAAGGTCAGCGGGTTCGCCAGATGAGGGGCCACCTGGCGGGAGACCGCGCGGCGTTCGAAGTGGTTCTCCGCCACCAGCTTCACCGCGCCGGTCTGCAGGTAGCGCAGACCGCCGTGCAGCAGCTTGGAGGAGGCGGACGAGGTGGCACCGGCGAAGTCGCCGGCGTCGACCAGGGCCACCCGCAGGCCGGACTGCGCGGCGTGCCAGGCGGTGGAGATGCCCAGGATGCCGCCGCCGATCACGAGAAGGTCGTAGGACGCCTTGGCGAGCTGTTCCCGGGTCTCGGCGCGACTGGGACTCGCGCCCGAGGCCGGGCGCGTTCCCAGGGCAGGCACGGACTGCAGGGCGGGCTGACTGGTCATGTCGGGTGCTTACTCCTCGTGCTCGATCCAGCCCATGGTCCGCTCGACGGCCTTGAGCCAGTTCTTGTATTCACGGTCGCGGGTCTCCGCGTCCATGCGGGGGGTCCACTCGGCGGCCCGGCGCCAGTTGGCGCGCAGATCCTCGGTGTTGGTCCAGAAACCGACGGCGAGACCGGCGGCGTAGGCGGCGCCCAGGCAGGTCGTCTCGGCGACCATCGGGCGCACCACCGGCGCGTCCAGCACATCGGCGAGGGTCTGCATGAGCAGGTTGTTCGCGGTCATGCCGCCGTCGACCTTCAGGGTGGACAGCTCGACCCCGGAGTCCTTCGTCATGGCGTCCGCGATCTCCCGGGTCTGCCAGGCGGTGGCCTCCAGGACGGCGCGGGCCAGGTGCGCCTTGGTGACGTACCGGGTCAGGCCGGCGATCACGCCGCGCGCGTCGGAGCGCCAGTGCGGCGCGAACAGACCGGAGAACGCCGGTACGAAGTAGGCGCCTCCGTTGTCCTCGACCGAGAGCGCCAGCGTCTCGATCTCGGCGGCGGTGGAGATCAGGCCCATCTGGTCGCGCATCCACTGCACCAGCGACCCGGTGACGGCGATCGAGCCCTCCAGGGCGTACACCGTCGGCTGCTCGCCGATCTTGTAGCCGACCGTGGTGAGCAGACCGGCGTACGAGTTGATGATCTTGTCGCCGGTGTTCATCACCATGAAGGTGCCGGTGCCGTAGGTGGACTTGGTCTCGCCCTCGGAGAAACAGGTCTGGCCGAACAGCGCCGCCTGCTGGTCGCCGAGCGCGGAGGCGACCGGGATGCCGCCCAGCAGCTCGCCGAGCCGGCCGCCGGTGACCTCGCCGTAGACCTCGGCGGACGAGCGGATCTCGGGGAGGATCTGCTTCGGCACGCCGATGGACTCGGCGATCTTGTCGTCCCACTGCATCGTGTGCAGGTTCATCAGCAGCGTGCGGGAGGCGTTGGTGACGTCGGTGACGTGCCTGCCGCCGTCGACACCGCCGGTCAGGTTCCAGATGACCCAGGTGTCCATGGTGCCGAAGAGGATGTCGCCCGCCGCGGTGCGCTCCTTCAGCCCCTCGACGTTGTCGAGCAGCCAGCGGGCCTTGGGGCCGGCGAAGTAGGAGGCGAGCGGCAGACCGGTCTCGCGGCGGAAACGGTCCTGGCCGACGTTGCGCCCCAGTTCCTTGCACAGGGCGTCGGTGCGGGTGTCCTGCCAGACGATGGCGTTGTGGACGGGCTCACCGGTGTTCTTGTCCCACAGCACGGTGGTCTCGCGCTGG
Source organism: Streptomyces sp. NPDC056161 (assembly GCF_042268025.1). NCBI lineage: Bacteria > Bacillati > Actinomycetota > Actinomycetes > Kitasatosporales > Streptomycetaceae > Streptomyces > Streptomyces sp. NPDC056161. The sequence continues at coordinate 186,065 of NZ_JBHJUV010000007.1, read as the reverse complement.
TTGGTGATGCCGATGGCCTTGATGTCGTCGCGGGTGATGCCGGCCTTCTCGATGGCTCCGGCGACGACCTCCTGGACGTTGGTCCAGATCTCGTTGGCGTCGTGCTCGACCCAGCCCGGCTTCGGAAAGATCTGCTCGTGCTCCTTCTGGTCGACCGAGACGATACGGCCGTCCCGGTCGAAGACGATGCAGCGGCTGGAGGTCGTGCCCTGGTCGATCGCGGCGATGAAGGGGCCAGCGGTGTGGGCGTCGGTCACTGTGTGCTCCTGGAGGTTCCGTGGGTGAGGGGGCCGGCGGACGGCGCGTGCTGTGAGGCGTGGGGCTTCCGGGAAGCGCGGTGCTTCTAAGCAAATGCGACGTTGTATATGCCTGCAGCGATGGCGCCGCCGATCAGCGGACCGGCCACCGGGATCCAGGCGTAGCCCCAGTCGGAGCCGCCCTTGTTGGGAAGGGGCAGGAGGGCGTGCACGATGCGCGGGCCGAGGTCACGGGCCGGGTTGATGGCGTAGCCGGTCGGGCCGCCCAGGGACAGACCGATGGAGACGACCACCAGCGCGGTGATCAGGGCGCCGACGGTGCCGAGGCCGTTGCCCTTGTCGTTCAGACCCTGGGTGAGGATGGCGAGGACCAGTACCAGCGTGCCGATGATCTCCGTGGCCAGGTTCTGCACCGCGTTCCGGATCTCCGGACCGGTGGAGAAGATGCCCAGGACCGGACCGGCCGCGGTCTCCTCGGCCTCGACGGACTTGACGGGCGCGCTGGCCGTGTCCTGGGCGCCGGGACCGCCGACGATCTCCCGGTCGGTCAGATGGGCGTGGAACTGGCCGTAGTAGGCCACCCAGACCAGTGCGGCACCGATCATGGCGCCGAGCAGCTGACCGCCCAGGTACGTGGGGAGGTCGGCGAAGTCGTCGTTCGTGATCGCGAGAGCGAGCGACACGGCCGGGTTGAGTTGGGCGCCGGACAGCGGCGCCGAGGTGTAGACCGCCGTGAGCACCGCGAAGCCCCACCCGAAGGAGATGGCGAGCCAGCCGGCGTTGCGGGCCTTTGATGCCTTCAGCGTGACGGCGGCGCATACGCCGCCGCCGAGCAGGATGAGTATGGCGGTACCGATGGTCTCGCCGATGAAGATGTCGGAGCTGGACACCCGCGACTCCTTTGTCCTTCGTCCAGGGAAGCCGAACCCCGGGTCCCGCCGGGGGTTCTGGTGCCCTCGGGGTGAGGGCGTTGCCGGCCCTTGGCGTTGCGACACTCTAGCGTGTATTGCCGGTAGCTGTTCGACAATGCCGACCGATGGACGGGAGTCTCGCTCTGGCGTCATGCGGGCGTCAAGGGGTTCGTGGCCGAAACCACCGATCGTTATCGATCGCCGCGGGCCGGGATCTCCGGCGCACCGAATCCCCGCGAGCTGCCGATCTCCGGTTCCGGCAGGGGACTCGGTGACGTGGGGCGGGGGCGGGGGCGTGGGCATGGGCGGGGGAGTGCCGCGCTGTCCGGACGGGGTGAGGTGCTGCTTTGGTGTGGTGCGGGGCTGCCCCGGTGTGGTGCGGGGGCTGCTCGGACGTGGCGGCGCCCCGACGTGGCGTGGTGCTGTCCGGACGCGGCGTGTGCTGTCCGGACGAGGTGCGGGGCTGCCCGGACGTGGACGCGGCCGAGCACCGGCCGACCGACGGCCCCGGCTCGGAACCGCCCGCCGCCGGCACCGCCCGGCGTCCGGAGCGCGTGCGAGGCACGCCCTGCGCCCGGATCGCGTGAGAACGGTCCGGCGCTCAGATCACGTGAGAACAGTCCCGCGCCAGGACCGTGTACGAACGGTCCGGCGTCCGGATCGCGTCAGAGCCCCGGGCACCCGGATCGCGCCGGAGCCCCGGGCATCCGGATCGCGCCGCCCGGCCAGCCGGTGCCGGCGCCGAGATCGCGTCAGAACCGCCCGGCGCCCAGATCGCGCGACACCGCGCGGGCGCAGTCACGCACGGCCGCGACCAGTTCGGGACGCAGCTCGCCGTCCCGGCACAGCCGCTCCACCGCACCGGTGACACCGACCGCGCCCACCGGCAGCCGCCGCCGGTCGTGGATGGGCGCGGCCACCGAGGCGACGCCCTCCCAGGTCTCCTCCACGTCGGCCGCGTACCCACGCGCGCGCGTGAGGTCGAGGATGTGCTCGAAGTCCCCCAGATCGCACACCGTGCGGTCCGTGAACGCCTTGCGGTCGGCGTCCAGCGCCTCGCTGTGCGCCACCGGGTCGTACGCCGACAGCACCTTGCCCATGGCGGTGGAGTGCAGCGGCTGCATGGCCCCGATCTCCAGCACCTGCCGGCTGTCGTCGGGACGGAAGACGTGGTGCACGATCAGCACGCCCTGCTGGTGCAGGACGCCCAGGTAGGCGCTCTCGCCGCTGGAGCGGGCCAGGTCGTCCGTCCACACCAGGGCCCGCGCCCGCAACTCGTGCACGTCGAGGTAGGTGGTGCCCAGGCGCAGCAGCTCGGCGCCGAGCTGGTACCGCCCCGACGCCTCGTCCTGCTCCACGAACCCCTCCTGCTGGAGGGTGCGCAGGATGCCGTGGGCGGTGCCCTTCGCGAGGCCCAGCGAGGAGGCGATGTCCGACAGGCCCAGCCGTCGCTCGCCCCCCGAGAGCAGCCGCAGCATCGCGGCCGCCCGTTCGAGCGACTGGATGTTCCGTGCCATCGCCGTTCTGCCTCCGTCCCTCCGACTTGCGACCTCGGCGGTAAGCGTATCCACCGTTCGGCAATGTCGAACACTACCGGCCCATGTCGACCTCCCGCTAATGGCCGGTCGCCATCTGTTACATCCGTCTGCATCCGTCAGCATCTGTCCACGTCCGTCGTGACCCACGTGTGACCAACGCGCGGCCGGGCCGCCCTGGGTGACCCGCACGCGGGTCACCCCACGGGCCCCGTCGGCGCCCCGGCCGAAACCGGCGCCAGGGCCACCGCGCACGCCCGGGACGTGGTCCGGCCGTCACGGAGACCCGTGCGGGGCCGGGCCGCCACACGTGTCCGTCCCGTGGACGTCCTGCCCATCCGAGCCCACTCCCGGTTACCCTGGCGCCGTGCGCCTTCTCCGGCCCGGCCGGGGCAGCCGCATAGCCGACAGCCGTCGCACTCCAGGGAGCCCCTACATGGCCTCGTCGCCAACGACCCCTTCCGCCGACAGCCGGACCCGTGTGTCCGCGCTCCGCGAGGCGCTCGCCACCCGGGTGGTGGTCGCCGACGGAGCGATGGGCACGATGCTCCAGGCCCAGGAGCCCACGCTCGACGACTTCCAGAATCTCGAAGGCTGCAACGAGATCCTGAACCTGACCCGGCCCGACATCGTGCGTTCGGTCCACGACGCCTATTTCGCGGTGGGCGTCGACTGCGTCGAGACCAACACGTTCGGCGCCAACCACTCGGCGCTCGGCGAGTACGACATCCCCGAGCGCGTCCACGAGCTGTCCGAGGCCGGTGCCCGGGTGGCCCGCGAGGTGGCCGACGAGTACACCGCCCGGGACGGCCGCCGGCGCTGGGTGCTGGGCTCGATGGGCCCCGGCACCAAGCTGCCCACCCTGGGACACGCCCCGTACACCACGCTCCGCGACGCCTACCAGCGCAACGCCGAGGGCCTGGTCACGGGCGGCGCGGACGCGCTGCTGGTGGAGACGACCCAGGACCTGTTGCAGACCAAGGCCGCCGTGCTCGGCGCCCGCAGCGCCATCGAGGCCCTCGGCCTGGACGTGCCGGTGATCGTCTCGGTGACGGTGGAGACCACCGGCACGATGCTGCTCGGCTCCGAGATCGGCGCTGCGCTCACCGCGCTGGAGCCGCTCGGCATCGACATGATCGGCCTCAACTGCGCCACCGGCCCCACCGAGATGAGCGAGCACCTGCGCTACCTCGCCCGGCACTCCCGCATCCCGCTGTCCTGCATGCCGAACGCGGGCCTGCCGGTGCTCGGCAAGGACGGTGCCCACTACCCGCTCAGCGCCCCGGAACTCGCCGACGCGCAGGAGACGTTCGTCCGCGAGTACGGCCTCTCGCTCGTGGGCGGCTGCTGCGGTACGACGCCGGAGCACCTGCGCCAGGTGGTCGAGCGGGTGCGGGACATGGCACCCGCGACCCGCGATCCGCGCCCCGAGCCCGGCGCCGCCTCCCTCTACCAGAGCGTCCCCTTCCGCCAGGACACCGCGTACCTGGCCATCGGCGAGCGCACCAACGCCAACGGTTCCAAGAAGTTCCGCGAGGCCATGCTGGCGGGCCGCTGGGACGACTGCGTGGAGATGGCGCGCGATCAGATCCGCGAGGGCGCGCACATGCTCGACCTGTGCGTGGACTACGTCGGCCGGGACGGCGTCGCCGACATGGACGAACTGGCCGGCCGCTTCGCCACCGCGTCCACCCTGCCGATCGTGCTCGACTCCACCGAGGTGGACGTCATCCGGGCCGGCCTGGAGAAGCTGGGCGGCCGGGCTGTCATCAACTCCGTGAACTACGAGGACGGCGACGGACCTGAGTCCCGGTTCGCGAAGGTCACGAAGCTGGCCCGGGAGCACGGCGCCGCGCTCATCGCGCTGACCATCGACGAGGAGGGCCAGGCCCGCACCCCGGAGAAGAAGGTCGAGATCGCCGAACGGCTGATCGACGACCTGACCGGGAACTGGGGCATCCACGAGAGCGACATCCTCATCGACACCCTGACCTTCACCATCTGCACCGGTCAGGAGGAGTCCCGGCGGGACGGCATCGCCACCATCGAGGCCATCCGCGAGCTCAAGCGCCGCCACCCGGACGTGCAGACCACCCTGGGCCTGTCGAACATCTCCTTCGGCCTCAACCCGGCCGCCCGCATCCTGCTCAACTCGGTCTTCCTCGACGAGTGCGTGAAGGCCGGCCTGGACTCGGCCATCGTGCACGCCTCGAAGATCCTGCCGATCGCCCGCTTCGACGAGGAGCAGGTCACCACGGCCCTCGACCTCATCCACGACCGCCGCGCCGAGGGCTACGACCCGCTGCAGAAGCTGATGGCCCTGTTCGAGGGCGCCACCGCCAAGTCCCTCAAGGCGGGCAAGGCGGAGGAACTGGCCGCCCTGCCGCTGGAGGAACGCCTCAAGCGCCGCATCATCGACGGCGAACGCAACGGCCTGGAGCAGGACCTGGACGACGCCCTCCAGGACCGCCCCGCCCTGGACATCGTCAACGAGACCCTCCTCGACGGCATGAAGGTGGTCGGCGAGCTGTTCGGCTCCGGCCAGATGCAACTGCCGTTCGTCCTCCAGTCCGCGGAAGTGATGAAGACCGCGGTGGCCCACCTCGAACCGCACATGGAGAAGGTCGACGACGGCCAGGGGACGGGCAAGGGCACCATCGTGCTGGCCACGGTCCGCGGCGACGTGCACGACATCGGCAAGAACCTCGTCGACATCATCCTGTCCAACAACGGCTACAACGTCGTCAACCTCGGCATCAAACAGCCGGTCTCCGCGATCCTGGAAGCGGCCGAGGAACACCGCGCGGACGTCATCGGCATGTCCGGACTGCTGGTCAAATCCACGGTGATCATGAAGGAGAACCTGGAGGAGCTGAACCAGCGCGGCCTGGCGGCGGACTACCCGGTGATCCTCGGCGGCGCGGCCCTGACCCGGGCCTACGTCGAACAGGACCTGCACGAGCTGTACGGGGGCGAGGTCCGCTACGCCCGGGACGCGTTCGAGGGACTGCGCCTGATGGACGCCCTGATCGGCGTCAAGCGGGGTGTGCCCGGGGCGAAGCTGCCGGAGCTGAAGCAGCGCCGGGTGCGCGCGGCGGCGGCCGTCGAGACCGAGGAGCGGCCCGAGGAGGGCCACGTCCGTTCGGATGTCGCCACCGACAACCCGGTGCCCACCCCGCCGTTCTGGGACACCCGCGTCATCAAGGGCATCCAGCTCAAGGAGTACGCGGGCTGGCTGGACGAGGGCGCGCTGTTCAAGGGGCAGTGGGGGCTGAAGCAGGCCCGCACCGGCGACGGGCCCACCTACGAGGAACTGGTCGAGACCGAGGGCCGGCCGCGGCTGCGCGGACTGCTGGACCGCCTCCAGACGGACAACCTCCTCGAAGCAGCCGTCGTCCACGGCTACTTCCCCTGCGTCTCCAAGGACGACGACCTGATCATCCTGGACGAACAGGGCAACGAACGCACCCGGTTCACCTTCCCCCGCCAGCGCCGCGGCCGCCGGCTGTGCCTGGCCGACTTCTTCCGCCCGGAGGAGTCGGGGGAGACCGACGTCGTCGGCTTCCAGGTCGTCACGGTCGGCTCACGGATCGGCGAGGAGACGGCACGCCTCTTCGCCGCCGACGCCTACCGGGACTACCTCGAACTGCACGGCTTGTCCGTGCAGCTGGCGGAGGCGCTGGCCGAGTACTGGCACGCCCGGGTCCGCTCCGAACTGGGCTTCGCCGGTGAGGACCCGGCCGCCATGGAGGACATGTTCGCCCTGAAGTACCGGGGCGCCCGCTTCTCCCTCGGCTACGGCGCCTGCCCCGACCTGGAGGACCGGGCCAAGATCGCCGAACTGCTGCGGCCGGAACGCATCGGCGTCCGCCTCTCGGAGGAGTTCCAGCTCCACCCCGAGCAGTCCACGGACGCGATCGTCATCCACCACCCGGAGGCCAAGTACTTCAACGCCCGGTGAGCCGCCGGGGCCCGTCGTCCCCTTCGTTGTCGAAGGTCGCGTTCCTCCTCCATGGTCGCGCGAGCCGGGGTCACCCGCTCGCCGGCGGGCCGCACGGCCTCGTGCGGCCCGTGAGGCCCCTGCCGGACCGCCGGGACTCGATGGGCCGCACACCGGGCCGTCGGGCCCGAGCGAGGCACCCACGGGCCTCTGCGGGCGCCTCGGCGGGGACTGTGCGCCTCGTGTGCACGACCTGTGCAGAACACGACCTGTGCAGAAGCCGTGCCGTGCCGCACGGGCGGCACGGCCGCGTCGTACCTGCGCCCGCCGGAGGTGTTACCCACGGTACTCCCAGGTGTGGTCGGTACCTGAGGCGGTTCGCGTGCCGGAGACGTACACTGGTCGGTCCACCGCAGGCCGGTTCCCGCATGGGAACCGGCCTGATCGTCCCTCAAGGAGGTACGCCGGATGACCGCTACGGTCCCCGCACTCGGAACCCGTTCGGCGGAAGGCTCGGCCCTCCAGGCCGTCCTCCTGGACATGGACGGCACCCTGGTGGACACCGAAGGCTTCTGGTGGGACGTCGAGGTCGAGGTCTTCAAGGGCCTCGGCCACATCCTCGACGAATCCTGGCGCCATGTCGTGGTCGGCGGCCCGATGACCCGCAGCGCCGGCTTCCTGATCGAGGCGACCGGCGCCGACATCACCCTCACCGAGCTGTCGGTGCTGCTCAACGAGGGGTTCGAGGACCGCATCGGACGCGCCCTGCCGCTCATGCCCGGCGCCGCCCGACTGCTCGCCGAACTGTACGAGCAGGAGATCCCCACCGCCCTCGTCTCCGCCTCCCACCGGCGCATCATCGACCGCGTACTGACCTTCCTCGGCCCCCAGCACTTCGGCCTGTCCGTCGCGGGCGACGAGGTCTCCCGCACCAAACCGGACCCGGAGCCCTACCTGCTCGCCGCCTCCGGGCTGGGCGTGGATCCAGCCAGGTGCGCGGTCGTCGAGGACACCGCGACCGGCGTCGCGTCCGCCGAGGCCGCCGGCTGCCGCGTGGTCGCCGTACCGTCCGTCGCACCCATCACCCCGGCCGTCCGGCGCACCGTCGTCAACTCGCTCGAAGAAGTCGACCTGGCGTTTCTACGCGGGATGATGACCGAAATGCGCTGACCGTCCACCCGGCACGCGGAACCCGTCCGGCACGGACCCGCCGCCGTACACCGCCACCGCGACCCGAAGCGGGCCGCGCGGCCGAATTCCGGGATCACCCAACCGAGTTGAGAGTGTGAGTTTCCCCACTTTCATGGGGGTCGACATCCGTCGAGACCTGTGCGGTGCGCCCTCGGTGGTACGGCGGCGGCATGACCATGTGTCCCGATTCATGAAACGCTGCACTAATCCTGCCGCTGACGGGTTTCAGCGCGTTCACACCCGGCTTCACTCCGTGATGACACCTCAACTCCACCGACGGTGAAGCCCGGTGCGGGTCCGGTCTAACCTCATCGCGAGAACATCACCCTTACCCCCGTGATCCGCCGCGACACCCCTGCATGCCGGGTACACGGATCCGAACAGCCTTGGAGACGTTCGAGCATGAACCGCAAGACTTTGGTGCTGCCGGCCATAGCGGGCCTGCTCGCGCCGGCGCTCGCCGCGTGCGGTGGATCCGGCAGCGGAAGCGGCGGCGACGCGATCGTCGTCGGCACCACGGACCGGTTCACCGCCACCAAGGACGTCCCCGCGCCACTCGATCCCGCCTACGCGTACGACGTCGGCGCCTGGAGCGTGCTGCGACAGACCGTGCAGACCCTGATGACGCAGCCCAAGGGCGACGGCGACCCGGTCCCCGAGGCCGCCGAGAGCTGCTCCTTCTCCGACAGCGGAAACGAACGCTACGTCTGCAAGCTCCGCGACGGCCTGAAGTTCGCAGGCGGTGACGCCCTCACCGCCGAGGACGTCAAGTACTCCTTCGAGCGGGCCCTGCGCATCAAGGCGGACAGCGGGGTGTTCTCCCTGCTCTCCACCATCGACACCATCGAGACCCAGGGCGACCGCGAGGTGATCTTCCACCTCAAGACCGCGGACGCGACCTTCCCGTTCAAGCTGTCCACCCCGGTCGCGGGCATCATCAACCCCAAGGACTACGCCAAGGACAAGCTGCGCGACGGCTTCAAGGTCGACGGCTCCGGCCCCTACACGATGACCGCCGAGGTCAAGAACAACGAGATCGTCTCGACCACCTTCACCAAGAACCCCGACTACAAGGGGAGCCTGAAGGTCAACAACGAGAAGGTCGAACTGCGTTCCTTCACCGACGCCGACGCGATGGGCAAGGCCCTCCAGAAGGGCGACGTCGACGTCATGACCCGCACCATGACGCCGGATCAGATCCGCAAACTGGACGCCGGCACCGACGAACACATCAGCCTCGTCGAGATGGCCGGTCTGGGAATCCGCTACCTCGGCTTCAACACCGACGCGCCGACCGTGAAGAACAAGGCCGTCCGCCAGGCGATGGCCGAGATCGTCAACCGCGGCGAACTCGTCGCCAAGGTCTACGGCGACCAGGCCGAACCCCTCTACTCCATGGTCCCCGCCGGCATCACCGGACACTCCAACTCGTTCTTCAACAAGTACGGCGAGCCAGACGTCCACAAGGCCAAGACGCTGCTCAGCCAGGCCGGCATCACCACCCCCGTGAAGCTGACCCTGCACTACACGACCGACCACTACGGCGCGGCCACCAAGCAGGAGTTCGAGGTCCTGCAGAAGCAGCTCAACGACAGCGGTCTCTTCGACGTCAACATCAAGGGCTGGCCCTGGTCCGTCTACCAGAGCGACGAACGCAAGGGCAAGTACGACGTCTACGGCATGGGCTGGTTCCCCGACTTCCCCGACCCCGACAGCTACCTGGCGCCCTTCCTCGACAAGAACAACTTCCTCAACTCGCCGTACACGAACCAGGAGATCATCGGCACCCTGATCCCGGAGTCCCGCCGCGAGGCCGACCGGCTCGGTGCCGCCCAGACCCTGACCCGCATCCAGGACATCGTCGCCGACGAAGTCCCCCTCCTTCCGCTGTGGCAGGGCAAGGAGTACGTCGCCGCCCGCGACGACATCACGGGCGCCGCCTACGCCATCAACTCCGCTTCCTCACTGCAACTGTGGGAGCTGGGCCGCGGCGTCAGCGGCTGACCCCGCACCCGGCGGTCCGCAGCCGCGAGAACCGCGGCCCGGGAACGGACAGGAGGGCGCCCCCTTCGAGGAGAAGGGGGCGCCCTCGGGTCTGTCCGCGGCAGGCCCGGCCCGTCCGCGGTCGTCCGGCCCGCGGCGGCCGTCGGCTGTCACTGGGCGCCGGGACGCACCAACCCGCTCTCGTACGCGTACACCGCCGCCTGCACCCGGTCCCGCAGGCCCAGCTTGGTCAGCACGTGCCCGACATGCGTCTTCACGGTGGTCTCGCTGACGAACAGGTCGGCGGCGATCTCGGCGTTCGACAACCCGCGCGCCACCAGCTTCAGCACCTCGACCTCCCGCTCGGTGAGCGTGTGCAGCGTGTCCGGCACCGGCTCCTCGCCCGACGGCAGATGCGTCGCGTACTTGTCCAGCAGCCGACGCGTGATGCTCGGCGCCAGCATGGCCTCACCGGCCGCCACCACCCGAATCGCCTGGACCAGCTCGTTGGCGGGCGCGTCCTTCAGCAGGAAACCGCTCGCCCCGGCCCGCAACGCCTCCACCACGTACTCGTCCAGGTCGAACGTGGTCAGCACGAGCACCTTCGCCGGGCCGTCACGACCCGGACCGGAGATCTGCCGGGTCGCCTCCACCCCGTCCATCCGCGGCATGCGAATGTCCATCAGCACCACATCGGGCTGCAGGGCACGCACCTGGTCGAGGGCCTGGAGGCCGTCTCCGGCCTCGCCCACGACCGCGATGTCCTGCTCCGCCTCCAGGATCATCCGGAATCCGGTGCGCAGCAGCGGCTGGTCGTCGACCAGTAGGACGCGGATGGCCACGTAAGTCTCCTTCGCTAGTCCGGCCCCATTCTGCCCTGCGGGACCTCCCCGGACTCGGCCGCCCTCACCGGCAGCGGATAGGGCGGGGGAGTGCCACCGAACTCCGGACAGTGCGCCTGGTGGTCGCACCAGCCGCACAGCCGGGTCGGACGCGGCCGCCAGTCACCGGTCTCCGTGGCCCGCCCGATCGCGTCCCACAGGGCCAGCAGCTTGCGTTCGACCCGTTCGAGGTCGGCGGGCACGGGGTCGTACGTCAGCACGTCGCCACTGCCCAGATAGACCAGCTGGAGCCGACGCGGCACCACCCGCTTCAGCCGCCAGACGACCAGGGCGTAGAACTTCATCTGGAACAGCGCGCCCTCGGCGTACTCCGGTCTCGGCGCCTTGCCCGTCTTGTAGTCGACGATCCGCACCTCACCCGTCGGCGCCACGTCGACCCGGTCGATGATCCCGCGCAGCCGCAGCCCCGACTCCAGCTCGGTCTCGACGAACAGCTCCCGCTCGGCGGGCTCCAACCGGGTCGGATCCTCCAGCGTGAACCAGCGCTCCACCAGCCGCTCCGCCTCACCGAGCCAGCGCGCGAGCCGCTCGCCCTCCGGATCGTCCGCGAACAACTCCACGACCTCGGGCTTCGTCTCCCGCAACCGGTCCCACTGGCCGGGGATCAGCGACTTGGCGCGGGGCGCCGTCCGCTCCACGGCGGGCGCGTCGAAGAGCCGCTCCAGCACCGCGTGCACCAAGGTGCCCCGGGTCGCCGCCTCGCTCGGCTTCTCCGGCAGCCGGTCGATCACCCGGAACCGGTACAGCAGCGGGCACTGCATGAAGTCGCCGGCCCGGGAGGGCGACAAGGTCTCGGGCGCACCGGCCACGGGCCGGGCCGGCACCGTCGTACCAGCCGGAGCGAGCACGTCGGCCGCCCCGGCTCCACCCGATGCCCCGGCTCCGGCCACCGCCCCGGCTCTGACACCCGCACCGGCTGCACCACCCGCACCAGCCGCCTCGGCCGCAGCAACGACATCACTGGTACCGGCGGCATCACCGGTACCGGCCTCACTGGTACCGGCGGCCTCAACGGCATCACCCGTACCGATCGCACCAGCTGTTTCAGGCAGACCTGCCGCACTGTCCGGACCGCCCGCGCCGGCAGAGCCCGCCCTGTCCGACGCCGAGGTGTCCGCCGTGCCCGTCCCCCCTGCCGCGAGGGCGTCCGCCGCGTCGGCCCGGTCCCTCGCCTCCGCAGCCGCCGACGAGACCGGTGGATCCCCCATCGCCACGTCCCCGCAACGGGTCTCCGTGGCACCCTCGATGCTGCTGTCCATGACCACAGACCATACGTGCCGCCACTGACAGTGACCCGCGGCGCCGCCCGCCCGCACAACCTCGGGGCGAACACGAGGGGTGCCGGGGCGGAACGTGTGACGACGGCCGCATACCATCGACCAGAGACCCTTCCGCCCCGGCAGGCGCGGAAACGCTTCGAACGAGGGGACACCGTGGACGTGAGCGGCGGGAGCGGGCAGCCGCGGTCCGGCACCGAAGGGCCGACCGAGCGCCCCGCAGGTCCTACGGCCCCGAGCAGCGACGACGACGGCGCCGGGACCACCGGGCCCGATGGAACCACCGGATCCGCCCCGAACCCCGAGAAGCCCGCCGAACCGGGCCCGGCGAAGACGCCACCGCCCCCGACGCAGCCCCCCGGATCCCCCGCACCCGGCTCCGCCGGGACCACCCGTTCCGACGAGCAGCCGGGCCCGACCGAGAGGACGCCGACGGAAAAGACGCCGGCGCAGAACGCGGACCCCACCGGGACGCCCGAGCGGACGCAGGCAGCCGAGCCCACCCGCACCCCCGAACCCGCGCACAGGACCGGGAAGCGACCCGACGGCGAGGACACCCCGTCCCGCGCCCCCGGACCCACCGCGGACCGCCACGGACCCGCCGGTGACCCCTCCCGCGCTCACGCCGATTCCGCCACCGGCAAGGGACCGGCCCGACAGCGGCGCAAGGATCCCGGCGGCGGACTGCTCATGGGCCGCCCCTTCGGGGTACCCGTGTACGTGGCGCCCAGCTGGTTCCTCGTCGCCGCGCTGATCACCTGGGTGTTCGGCGGCCAGCTCGACCGTGTCCTGCCCGACCTGGGCGCCGCCCGCTACCTGGTCTCCCTCTTCTTCGCGGTCGCCTTCTACGCCTCCGTCCTCGTCCACGAACTCGCCCACACCGTCGCCGCCGTCCGCTTCAAACTCCCGGTCCGCCGCATCCAGCTCCAGTTCTTCGGCGGCGTCTCCGAGATCGAGAAGGAAGCCGAGACACCCGGACGGGAGTTCGTCCTCGCCTTCGTCGGACCGCTGCTCTCCCTCGTTCTCGCGGGAGTGTTCTACCTGGCCATGCAGCCCGTCGAACCCGGCACCGTGCCCGGCGTCCTGCTGGCCGGCCTGATGGTCTCCAACCTCATCGTCGCCGCCTTCAACCTCCTGCCCGGCCTCCCCCTCGACGGCGGCCGGATGCTCCGCGCCGTCATCTGGAAGATCACCGGCAGGCCCATGAGCGGCACCGTGGCCGCCGCCTGGGTCGGCCGCGCCCTCGCCATCTCCGTCCTGATCGGCCTGCCGCTGCTCAACCAGTCCGGCGCCCTCGGCTCCGGCTCCCAGGACATCAGCGGCATGGACACCGTCACCGACGCCCTGCTCGCCGCCATCCTCGCGGCGATCATCTGGACCGGCGCCGGCAACAGCCTGCGCATGGCCCGGCTGCGCGAGCACCTGCCGGAGCTGCGGGCCCGTGCCCTCACCCGGCGCGCGGTCCCGGTGGAGACCGACACCCCGCTGTCCGAGGCACTGCGCCGCGCCAACTCCGCCGGCGCCCGCGCCCTCGTCGTCGTCGATGCCAACGGCGCCCCCCTCTCCCTGGTCCGCGAAGCCGCCATCGTCGGCGTACCCGAACACCGCCGCCCCTGGGTCGCCGTCAGCGGCCTCGCCCAGGAACTCACCGACGGCATGCGCGTCTCCGTGGAACTGGCGGGCGAGGACCTGCTGGACGCCCTGCGGGCCACCCCGGCGACCGAATACCTGGTGGTGGAGGAGACGGGCGAGATCTACGGCGTCCTGTCCGCGGCGGACGTGGAACGGGCCTTCGTCAGGGCCATGGCACGACCCGCCTGAAAAGCGCCCCCCAGGGGCACGCGGAACCGCACCTCGGCCACCGCACCACCCGCACCCCGAGCACCCACCGCGGACGGCCGCCCCCGCCGCCGTCCGGGGCCGGAGCCCGCCGCCGTCCGCGGGCCGGAGCCCGCCCCCGGGCCCGGTAGGCTGGTCACATGTCCGAACCGACCGGTGCCGCCCGCAGACGCGGGCCCTTCAAGGTCGGGGACCAGGTACAGCTGACCGACCCCAAGGGTCGCCACTACACGTTCACGCTCGAAGCCGGGAAGAACTTCCACACCCACAAGGGTTCCTTCCCGCACGACGAACTGATCGGTGCCCCCGAGGGCAGCGTTGTCCGCACCACCGGCAACGTCGCCTACCTCGCGCTGCGCCCCCTGCTCCCCGACTACGTCCTGTCCATGCCCCGCGGGGCGGCCGTCGTCTACCCGAAGGACGCGGGACAGATCCTCGCCTTCGCCGACATCTTCCCCGGCGCCCGCGTCGTGGAGGCCGGCGTCGGCTCCGGCTCGCTCAGCAGCTTCCTGCTGCGGGCCATCGGCGACCAGGGCATGCTGCACTCCTACGAGCGACGCGAGGACTTCGCCGACATCGCCCGGCAGAACGTGGAACGCTACTTCGGCGGCCCGCACCCGGCCTGGCAGCTCACCGTCGGCGACCTCCAGGACAACCTGTCCGACACCGAGGTCGACCGCGTCATCCTCGACATGCTCGCCCCCTGGGAATGCCTGGAGGCCGTCTCCAAGGCGCTCGTCCCCGGCGGCATCCTGTGCTGCTACGTCGCCACCACGACCCAGCTCGCCCGGACCGTCGAGTCCATCCGCGAGATCGGCAGCTTCAACGAGCCGACCTCCTGGGAGACGATGATCCGCAACTGGCACATCGAGGGCCTCGCCGTCCGCCCCGACCACCGGATGATCGGCCACACCGGCTTCCTGCTCACCGCCCGCCGCCTCGCCGACGGCGTCGAGCCGCCCATGCGCCGCCGCCGCCCCGCCAAGGGCGCCTACGGCGAGGACTACGCGGGACCCAACGCCGACGGCGGCCCCGGCCGCTGACAACCCCTCCCGACCGACAACACGACGGCGCCGTGGTCGAGTTCCCCCGGACCCACCGGGAACTCGCCCGCGGCGCCCGCACGTTGAGAAGAAGCACCCCGGAGCACGTCGGCATCCGTGCCGGCCACCCCGCGGGACGAGCACCCCACGGGAATCCCGACCCCGCCGTTCCCCCGTCCTGTGACGTGTGGCACCATGCTGGCCACCCCCACCGGCACAGCCCCCACCGGCACAGCCCTCACAGGAGACACTCCTAGTGCAATCCGCCGCCCCGGAACTCGCACACACCCACACCCGCCCCATCCACTGGGTGGCCACCGCTACCGCCGTCGCCGGTGTCATGGCCCTCTCCTCGCTGCTCCAGCCCGGCTCGGCCAAGGCGGCCCAGGCCACCGACGGCCGACAGCCGGACCCCGCGGCCACCGCGCCCAGCACCGCGGGCGTCGCCTTCCCCGTCCAGTGCGGTCCCGTGAAAGCCGTCGTCAAACAGAAGGCCGGCGGAGACCTCGACGGCGACGGCCGCCCCGAGACGGTCGCCGTGGTGCACTGCGACGCCCCCATGGGCACCCCGCCCGACGGGGTGTACGTCCTCACTCAGGGCGAGAAGGACAAGCACCCCCGCGTCGTCGCCACGCTCGTCGATCCCAAGGACCGGATCACCGTCACCGACTTCGCCGTGCGGTTCGGCGCGGTCACCGCGACCCTGCTCGGCTACTCCACGTCCGACGTGCCGAGTTGCTGCCCGGACGTGAAGACGCCCGCCAAGTGGCAGTGGAACGGCAGCGCGTTCATACGCTCCACCCCGGTGGGCTCCCACAGCGTATGAAAACCCCCGCTACGGTGGGAATGTGAGAAATCAGACAATCATTACGCGGGGTGGCGCTCCCGTCACTCCGCGTCGGGTCCGTACACCTCGACCCTGTCCGAAACCCGACGCACATGGATGCACTCGCCCGGACACTCCCGCGCCGAGTCCGCCACATCCACGACGAGCGGCAACGGCACCCCGGCCACAGCCCCCTTGGCCGACAACAGCTCGCCCCCGGCGCCTCTCACGTAGGCCAGACCGTCGATGTCCAGCTCGAACACCTCAGGCGCGTACTGGACGCAGATCCCGTCCCCCGTACACAGATCCTGATCGATCCAGACCTCCAGCGCCTCACCGTCGCCCAGGGTCTCCTGCAACACGGTCACCTCACCTACCCTTGACGAAAGAGCCGACGGGAATCCGGCCAGCTCTGGCGGGTGTTGAACCCCTCGACCCTACCGCCGGCCGCTTCCCAATCATGTTCGCTGGGTATTCCCCTGGCGTGAGGGAGAGCGCAAGGGTGAAGATCGGACACTCCTTGACAGTCTTTGTGATCTAGGGGTTTCAATCGACACCCACCCAGGTAGGGTCTGGAAGCGTCCAGCTCCCCTTGGAGGAGGTGAGGACCGTGGCAGCCCACGACGACGACATGAACCGCGGCATCCGCCCGGGACGAGGGTCCGACGACCCTGCCGGACAGATCGCCTACCTTGAGCAGGAGATCGCCGTCCTGCGACGCAAGCTCGCCGACTCTCCGCGACACACGAGGATTCTCGAAGAGCGGATCGTCGAGCTGCAGACCAACCTGGCCGGCGTGTCCGCACAGAACGAGCGACTCGCCAACACACTCCGCGA
Source organism: Streptomyces sp. NPDC056161 (assembly GCF_042268025.1). Classification (NCBI taxonomy): domain Bacteria; kingdom Bacillati; phylum Actinomycetota; class Actinomycetes; order Kitasatosporales; family Streptomycetaceae; genus Streptomyces; species Streptomyces sp. NPDC056161. Next base: position 169,524 of record NZ_JBHJUV010000007.1, on the reverse strand, counting down.
GGCCCGCGACCAGATCGTGGCCCTCAAGGAAGAGGTCGACCGGCTCGCCCAGCCACCGGCCGGCTTCGGCGTCTTCCTACAGGCCAACGAGGACAGCACCGCCGACATCTTCACCGGAGGCCGCAAACTCCGCGTGAACGTCAGCCCCAGTGTCGACCTCGACGTCCTGCGGCGCGGCCAGGAAGTAATGCTCAACGAAGCGCTCAACGTGGTCGAGGCCATGGAATTCGAGCGCGTCGGGGACATCGTCACCCTCAAGGAAGTCCTGGAGGACGGCGAGCGAGCCCTGGTGCTCGGGCACACCGACGAGGAACGGGTGGTACGGCTCGCCGAGCCGCTGCTGGACGTCACCCTCCGCCCCGGCGACGCCCTCCTGCTCGAACCCCGCTCCGGCTATGTGTACGAGGTCGTTCCCAAGAGCGAGGTCGAAGAACTCGTCCTCGAAGAGGTACCCGACATCGGCTACGAGCAGATCGGCGGCCTCGGCAACCAGATCGAAGCCATCCGCGACGCGGTCGAGCTGCCCTATCTCTACCCCGACCTCTTCAAAGAGCACGAGCTGCGCCCACCCAAGGGAGTCCTGCTCTACGGACCCCCCGGATGCGGAAAGACACTCATCGCCAAAGCCGTCGCGAATTCGCTGGCCAAGAAGGTCGCCGAGGTCACCGGCCAGGCCGCAGGCAAGAGCTTCTTCCTGAACATCAAGGGCCCCGAACTGCTCAACAAGTACGTCGGCGAAACCGAGCGGCAGATCCGCCTCGTCTTCCAGCGCGCACGGGAGAAGGCCAGCGAAGGCACCCCCGTGATCGTCTTCTTCGACGAGATGGAATCGCTCTTCCGCACCCGCGGCTCCGGCGTCAGCTCGGACGTGGAGAACACCATCGTCCCCCAGCTGCTCGCCGAGATCGACGGCGTAGAAGGACTGCAGAACGTCGTGGTGATCGGCGCCTCCAACCGCGAGGACATGATCGACCCCGCCATCCTGCGGCCCGGCCGCCTCGACGTGAAGATCAAGATCGAGCGCCCGGACGCCGAAGCGGCCAAGGACATCTTCCAGAAGTACCTCACCGAACGCCTGCCGCTGCACGCGGACGACCTCGGCGAACACGGCGGCGACAAGGCCACCACGGTCCAGAGCATGATCCAGACCGCGGTCGAGCACATGTACGCCGAATCCGAGGAGAACCGCTTCCTGGAGGTCACCTACGCCAACGGCGACAAGGAAGTCCTCTACTTCAAGGACTTCAACTCCGGCGCCATGATCGAGAACATCGTCGGCCGCGCCAAGAAAATGGCGATCAAGGAATTCCTCGACCAGAAGCAGAAGGGCCTCAGGGTCTCCCACCTCCTCCAGGCGTGCGTGGACGAGTTCAAGGAGAATGAGGACCTACCCAACACCACCAACCCGGACGACTGGGCCCGAATCTCCGGCAAGAAGGGTGAAAGGATCGTCTACATCCGCACCCTCATCACCGGAAAGCAAGGCGCAGACACCGGGCGCTCCATCGATACGGTGGCAAACACCGGGCAGTACCTGTAAAAAACAGGCGGCTGCGGGTGCCCCCACCGGGTACCCGCAGCCGTCCGTTTTCCCGGCCACGCCGGAACAGGCAAAGACGCAAATGATCTCCCCACCAGCGCAAAGGCGTTCTAGGCTCTTTTTACCGCCGAGTCGCGCAGTGCGGGGACGGGCACCGCACACGCACCGGAGCGCCAGCGGGTACTTGAGCGGTGCCCACGACCGAGGGTGCCGCCGGGCAAGGAGGGCCGCATGACCGTACGGCGAGTAATGGGCATCGAGACGGAGTACGGCATCTCCGTCCCCGGCCACCCCAACGCCAATGCCATGCTCACCTCGTCCCAGATCGTCAACGCCTACGCGGCCGCGATGCACCGGGCCCGCCGGGCCCGCTGGGACTTCGAGGAAGAAAACCCGCTCCGGGACGCACGAGGATTCGACCTCGCCCGCGAAGCCGCCGACGCCAGCCAGCTCACCGACGAGGACATCGGCCTCGCCAACGTGATCCTCACCAACGGAGCACGCCTCTACGTCGACCACGCACACCCCGAATACAGCGCGCCCGAGGTGACCAACCCACGCGACGCCGTCCTCTGGGACAAAGCCGGCGAACGGATCATGGCAGAAGCCGCGGAACGAGCCGCCCAGCTCCCCGGCGCCCAACCCATCCACCTCTACAAGAACAACACCGACAACAAAGGCGCCTCCTACGGCACGCACGAGAACTACCTGATGAAACGGGAAACCCCGTTCTCCGACATCGTGCGCCACCTCACGCCCTTCTTCGTCTCCCGCCCGGTCATCGCCGGAGCCGGCCGCGTCGGCATCGGCCAGGACGGCCACGAACACGGCTTCCAGCTCAGCCAGCGCGCCGACTACTTCGAAGTCGAGGTCGGCCTCGAAACCACCCTCAAACGCCCCATCATCAACACCCGCGACGAACCCCACGCCGACGCCGAGAAATACCGGCGCCTGCACGTGATCATCGGCGACGCCAACCTCTCCGAAATCTCCACCTACCTCAAACTCGGCACCACCGCCCTGGTCCTCTCCATGATCGAAGACGGCTTCATCGCCGTCGACCTGGCCGTCGACCAGCCCGTACGCACCCTCCACCAGGTCTCCCACGACCCCACACTCAAGCGACTCGTCACCCTCCGCAGCGGCCGGACACTCACCGCCGTCCAGCTCCAGATGGAGTACTACGAACTCGCACGCAAATACGTGGAGGAACGCCACGGAGCCGATGCCGACGACCAGACCAGGGACGTCCTCACCCGCTGGGAGGACACCCTCAACCGGCTGGAGAACGACCCCATGAGCCTCGCAGGCGAACTCGACTGGGTCGCCAAACGCGAACTCATGGAGGGCTACCGCCGCCGCGACAACCTGGACTGGGACGCCGCCCGGCTGCACCTGGTCGACCTCCAGTACGCCGACGTACGCGCCGAGAAGGGGCTGTACAACCGCCTGGTGGACCGCGGGCGCATGAAGCGGCTCCTGACCGAGACCGAGGTCGACCGGGCCCGCACGAAGCCGCCGGAGGACACGCGGGCCTACTTCCGCGGCCGGTGCCTGGAGCAGTACGCGGACGACGTCGCCGCCGCCTCCTGGGACTCAGTGATCTTCGACCTGCCCGGCCGGGACTCGCTGCAACGCGTTCCAACCCTCGAACCGCTTCGCGGAACGCGAAATCACGTCAAGGAACTGCTGGACCGCTGCCGCACGGCAGAAGACCTGGTCAGGGTCCTCTCCGGCGGCTGAGCAGGCCGGCGGCCCACACCGGGCGGCGGGGTGGAAATCCCGGTGTCCGGGAATCATCGAGGTGGCCCCCGTACGTTGGAGAAACTGCGGGGCCGATGTCGGACCCGGCTTGTAGGGTCTGACCATCACCGATCGGCAGGAATGCCGACCTGTCGACCATGTCGGGCGAATTGAGCGGGGTGAGGGTTATGGCAACCAAGGACACCGGCGGCGGCCAGCAGAAGGCCACGCGCAACACCGAGGAGGTCGAGGAGCAGGCGCAGGACGCGCAGGCATCCGACGACCTCAAGGAACGCCACGAGAAGCTGAGTGACGACGTGGACTCCGTTCTTGACGAAATTGACGATGTACTCGAAGAGAACGCCGAGGATTTCGTGAGGTCCTTCGTTCAGAAGGGCGGAGAGTGATTTCGCCTTTGATTCGAAGGTGATCCAGGGTAATTCAAGAGTGGGCGACGAGTTGGGGTCCAGGCGCTGTTCACGGTGCAGACAAGATCTGCCGCGCTCTGCGTTCGCAAGCAACAAGGCCATGGCCGACGGCCTCCAGGCGTACTGCCGTGAGTGCTCTGCCGAGTACTACCGGCAGCGCCAGGAGGCCAAGGGGAAGCGGGTTCGCGACAAGGTTTCGGTGCCCCCGGGGCACAAGCGGTGTCCGCAGTGCGCAGAGGTGAAGCCGCACTCCGCCTGGGAGCGGAACAAGTCGTCCTCGGACGCTTGGGCCAGCTATTGCCGTGCATGCCGGGCGGAGCGGAATCGCGTCAGCTACTTCAAGCGCAAGTATGGGCTTACACCGGCAGAGCTGGACACGCTGGTGGCTGAACAGCAAGGCGTCTGCTGTATATGTCTGTCGGCTCCGCCCGCACACGTGGATCACTGCCACGAGACGGGTAGGGTCCGTGGCGTACTGTGCTTCAGCTGCAACGCCGCGCTGGGGCAGTTCAAGGATCAGCCCGAGGTCATGAGGCGGGCTGCTGCATACGTGGAAGGAAACGCGTGGAAGCCAACACTCGTATCACCGGGCGTCTACCAGCTGCCTTCCTGACGCCCGGGTCCTCGTCGTTCATGGACTTTCTCGGCGATCACCAGCCGGAGCTGCTGCCCGGCAAGCGGCAGCTGCCGCCCACGCAGGGGGTGATCGAGGCGCCGCACGGGACGACGATCGTCGCGGTGACCTTCCCCGGTGGTGTGGTGCTGGCCGGTGACCGCCGGGCCACGATGGGCAATGTGATCGCCCAGCGTGACATCGAGAAGGTCTTTCCCACCGACGAGTACTCGGCCGTCGGTATCGCCGGTACGGCCGGTCTGGCCGTCGAGATGGTCAAGCTTTTCCAGTTGGAGCTGGAGCACTTCGAGAAGGTCGAGGGCGCTCAGCTGTCGTTGGAGGGCAAGGCGAACCGGCTGTCGACCATGATCCGGTCCAATCTCGGCATGGCCATGCAGGGTCTGGCCGTGGTCCCGCTGTTCGCGGGTTATGACGTGGACCGTGAGAAGGGCCGCATCTTCTCCTACGACGTCACGGGTGGCCGTTCCGAGGAGCACGGCTATGCGTCGACGGGTTCCGGTTCGGTCTTCGCGCGGGGTGCGATGAAGAAGCTGTTCCGTGACGATCTGAACGAGGAGCAGGCCACGACCCTCGTGGTGCAGGCCCTGTACGACGCGGCAGACGACGACTCGGCGACCGGTGGTCCCGATGTCGCCCGCCGGATCTACCCGATCGTCACCGTGATCACCGAGGACGGTTTCCGCCGGCTGACGGAGGACGAGTCCTCCGGGATCGCCCGCTCGGTGCTGGAGCGGCGTCTGGAGCAGCCGGACGGTCCGCGGGCCGCGCTGCTGTAGCCGTGGTTTTTGCAAGGTGATCCAGTGACTTCGACAGAAAGGGACGGATAACCGGTGTCGACGCCGTTCTATGTCTCACCTCAGCAGGCGATGGCCGACCGGGCGGAGTACGCCCGCAAGGGCATCGCTCGTGGCCGCAGCCTGGTTGTGCTGCAGTATGCCGACGGCATCGTGTTCGTCGGTGAGAACCCGTCCCGTGCGCTGCACAAGTTCAGCGAGATCTATGACCGGATCGGTTTCGCGGCCGCCGGTAAGTACAACGAGTACGAGAACCTTCGTATCGGTGGTGTGCGTTACGCGGATCTGCGTGGTTACACGTACGACCGGGATGATGTGACCGCGCGTGGTCTGGCCAATGTCTATGCGCAGACGTTGGGCACGATCTTCTCCAGTGCGGCTGAGAAGCCGTACGAGGTGGAGTTGGTCGTGGCGGAGGTCGGGGAGACTCCGGAGGGTGATCAGATCTATCGGTTGCCGCATGACGGTTCGATCGTGGATGAGCACGGTTCGGTCGCGGTGGGTGGCAATGCGGAGCAGATCGGTAGTTTCCTGGATCAGCGGCATCGTGACGGCATGAGCTTGGCGGAGGCGCTGAAGCTGGCGGTGCAGGCGCTGTCCCGTGACACGAACGGCAGTGAGCGGGAGATTCCGGCCGAGCGGCTGGAGGTGGCGGTGCTGGATCGTACGCGGCCGCAGCAGCGTAAGTTCAAGCGGATCGGTGGCGGGCAGTTGTCGCGTCTGCTGGAGGCGGACGGTGCCGCCACGGAGGCGGAGAGCGCCGAGGAGGCGGACGGCGACGGGAAGAAGTAGGTCGCGCCCGTCCTGTTGTTCGTTCACGCGCCCTGGCCCGCTCCGCGGCCGGGGCGCGGTGTGTTTCCGGCCCGGGGCGTTGCTGGGGGCGGGGTGGCTGTCAGGTGTGTCCGGGTGGGGCTGTGGAGCCGCGTACCACCAGGTGGACGGGGATGTCGGTCCGGTCGGGTGCGCGGTCGTCCAGGACGGCCAGGAGGGCTTGCATGCCGCGTTCGCCGAAGAGTTCCGCGTCGAGTCGCACGGTGGTCAGTTCGGGGTCGATGGCGGTGGCGAGGGCGAGGTCGTCGATGCCGGTGACGGAGACGTCGGTGGGGACGCGCAGGCCGTGGCGGCGTAGGGCTTTGTAGGCGCCTGCGGCGAGTTTGTCGTCGTCGCAGACGAGGGCGGTGGGGTGGGGGCCGGGGGTGGCGAGGGCGGTCTCGGTGGCGGTTGTGGCGTCCTCGATGGAGAGGGGTGCGCGGATGGTCCGTACGTCGGTTCCGGGGACGGTCGCGGTGCGGGCGGCGAGTTCGCGTGCGCGTACGTCGAAGGTCCAGGAGGGTACGTCGGCGGCGAGGTGGAGGAAGCGGCGGTGTCCGAGGCCGAGCAGGTGGTCGGCGATCTGGCGGGTGCCGTCGGCGATGTCGAGGTTGACCGTCGCGGCGCCGAGGCTGCCTTCGGGGTCGCTGTCGAGCATGACGAGGGGGAGCTGGTCGCCGCGGATGGCGGTGAGGGCGTCGGCGGCCATGGAGGAGGCGATGATGCCGTCGAGGGCGGCTTGTGCGGAGGCGAAGGGGTTGCGGGCGGGGCCGATGCCTTCGGGGGAGGGGTAGAGGACCACGCCGAAGCCGTGCTGGGCGGCGATGCGGGCTGCTCCTGTGTAGACGCCGGCGAAGAATTCGGTGGTGAGGGCGGGGACGACGAGGAGCACGGTGCGGGTGTGGCCGAGGCGGAGGTTGCGGGCGGCGAGGTTGGGTCGGTAGCCGAGTCGGTGGGCGGCGTCGCGCACGCGTTGGGCGGTGGCGGGGGAGACCCGGCCGTGCCATTTGTCGCCGAGGACGAGGGAGACGGCTGCCTGGGAGACGCCGGCGGCCTGGGCGACGTCGCGGCTGGTGGGGCGGGTGCTGCTGCGGGGCACCGTGGGTGCGCTCCTCTTGGGCTGGTCGTCTGGACGGGTGAACAGCGCTCATGGTACGTATGACGGCGGACGTTATACGTAACACTTGACTGCGTGGGCGCAGTTCGGGCGAACCGTTGGAGGGCAGGGGATGGCCGCGGGATACCTGGAGATCCTCAGGGCGAGACACGCGGCCAGGCTGCTGGCCGGCACGCTGGTGGGACGGCTGCCGAATGCCACGGCGGCGATCGCGCTGGTGCTGTTCGTGCGTGCGGAGGGCGGGACCTACAGCCTGGCGGGTGTGCTGGCGGCGGTCTACGGGGTGGCCAATGCCGTCGGGCAGCCGGTTCTGGGGCGGCTGGTCGATCTGCGCGGGCAGCCCCGGGTCCAGTTGCCGGCGGCGGTGTTGTCGGCCGCGTCGATGGCGGTGTTCGCCTTCTGCGGCCTGGATCCGCTGCCTCTGGCGTACGGGGCGGTGGCGGCCGCGGGGCTGTTCACGCCGCCTCTGGAGGGCGGGCTGCGTGCCCTGTGGCCCTTGGTGCTGCGTCGTGAGGAGCAGGTGCATACGGCGTATGCGATGGACGCGGTTGCCCAGGAGGTGATGTTCACGGTCGGTCCGCTGCTGGTCACGCTCTGTGTGTCGGTGTGGTCGGAGCGGGCGGCGGTGCTGGTGGTGAACGCGCTGGGGGTGCTCGGGGCGCTGTCGGTGGCGGTGTCGCCGCCGTCGCGTGCGTGGCGTTCCGCGCCGCGTGCGGCGCACTGGCTGGGTGCGCTGCGGTCGCCGGGGCTGCTGGTGCTGCTCGGTGCGTTCCTGTTCGTGGGGATGGCGCTCGGCTCGATCACGGTGGCTTCGGTGTCCTATGCCGACGGTCACGGCGGGGACGCGGTGTACGGCTGGCTGATGGCTGGCCTGGGGCTCGGTGCGCTGGTCGGGGGCACGGTGTACGGGGCGCGGCAGTGGGGTGGTGTGCCGGAGCGGCGGCTGCGGGTGCTGGTGGCGTTTCTGGCGGTGTGTTATCTGCCGTTGACGCTGATGCCGGGTGTGGTGGCGATGGTGTCCCTCACGGTGGTGGCGGGGGTGTTTCTCGCGCCGTGTCTGGCGTGTGCGTTCGTCATCGTCGACCGGCATGCGCCGAGCGGAACGGTCACCGAGGCGTTCTCCTGGCTTGTGACGACGTTCACAGTGGGTTCTTCGGTGGGAACGGGGGTGGCGGGTCCGGTGGTGGAGGCCGGTGGTGCGCTGTGGGGGTTCGTGGTGCCGGGGGCCGCGGGGGCCGTGTCCTTGCTGGTTCTGCTGGCGGGTGGACGGGTCCTCGCACTTCCCGCTGGGGGAGGGGTGGTTGCGTCGGCTTCGGAAAATGATCCAAATCGTGCTGTCGAACCTCGTTTCAGCTCGGGGGATCGGGCGTAATGTTCAGTCATGGACCGCCGCATTTTCGGGCTGGAGAACGAGTACGGCGTCACGTGCACGTTCAGGGGACAGCGCCGCCTGTCACCTGACGAGGTGGCGCGGTACCTCTTCCGCCGTGTCGTGTCATGGGGCCGTAGCAGCAATGTGTTTCTGCGCAACGGGGCCCGGCTGTATCTCGACGTGGGGTCACATCCGGAATACGCGACACCCGAATGTGACAATGTGATCGAACTGGTCACTCATGACAAGGCCGGGGAGCGCATTCTCGAAGGACTTCTGGTGGACGCGGAGCGCCGCCTGCACGAGGAGGGAATCGCGGGCGACGTCTACCTGTTCAAGAACAACACGGACTCGGCGGGCAACTCCTATGGTTGCCACGAGAACTATCTGGTGGCGCGGCACGGGGAGTTCTCCCGGCTCGCGGACATCCTCATTCCGTTCCTGGTCACGCGGCAGTTGTTGTGCGGCGCGGGCAAGGTGCTGCAGACGCCGCGCGGTGCGGTGTACTGCGTGAGTCAGCGGGCGGAGCACATCTGGGAGGGTGTGTCGTCGGCGACGACGCGTTCCCGGCCGATCATCAACACGCGTGACGAGCCGCATGCGGACGCGGAGCGTTACCGCCGTCTGCATGTCATCGTGGGCGATTCGAACATGTCCGAGACGACCATGTTGCTGAAGGTCGGGGCGACCGATCTGGTGCTGCGCATGATCGAGGCGGGCACGGTGATGCGTGATCTGACGCTGGAGAATCCCATCCGGGCGATCCGCGAGGTCAGTCACGACATCACGGGTCGGCGCAAGGTGCGTCTGGCCAGTGGCCGGGAGGCGTCGGCGCTGGAGGTGCAGCGCGAGTACTACGAGAAGGCTCTGGACTTCTGTGAGCGCCGCGGTATCCGCACCGGCACGGTGGAACAGGTGCTGGAGCTGTGGGGTCGTACGCTCGACGCGATCGAGGCGGAGGACCTGGACCGGATCGCGACCGAGATCGACTGGGTGATGAAGTACAAGCTCATCGAGCGGTACCGGGCCAAGCACAACATGACCATGTCCCATCCGCGGGTCGCGCAGATAGACCTCGCCTACCACGACATCCACCGTCGTCGTGGCTTGTACTACTTGCTGGAGAAGAAGGGCCAGGCGGCCCGGATCTGCAACGATCTGAAGATCTTCGAGGGCAAGTCGGTTCCGCCGCAGACCACTCGGGCCCGGCTGCGCGGTGACTTCATCCGGCGGGCCCAGGAGCAGCGCCGTGATTTCACGGTCGACTGGGTGCACCTGAAGCTCAATGACCAGGCTCAGCGCACGGTGTTGTGCAAGGACCCGTTCCGTTCGGTGGACGACCGGGTGGAGAAGCTCATCGCCGGTATGTGAGTGATGTGTCCGGGTGTTCCCCCGTTCGACTTCATTCGAACGGGGGGCCTCGGTGGAACGCCACACGGGCGCCGTACGTTTTCCCGTACGGCGCCCTTGGTTCGCCGTAGAGTTGCGCGCGCACGCCATCCGCAAGATCGACCGATTACGAGGCCCCCACCGTGCGCCGACGCTCACTTCTCCTCGCTGCCGTACCCGCCGGACTGGTCACGCTCGCCGGGTGCGGTGACGGCAAGTCCGATGCCAGCGATGCGGGGGCGTCACCGTCGCCGTCGGCGTCGGGGTCGTCCGTGCCGCCGCCGAAGCTCGTGGACGGGCCGCTGCCGGCGATCACCGCGGGGACGAAGTTCGGTGAGAAGCCGACGGTGGCCAAGGGGCCGGGGGAGCCGTCGAAGGACCTCGCGGTGAAGACGGTGATCGCGGGCAGCGGCCGCACGGTCGCGGAGAACGACTTCGTCCAGGCGCACTACCTGGGCCAGATCTGGTCCACGGCGAAGGTCTTCGACAATTCCTACGACCGTAAGACCCCGCTGGTGCTCCAGTTGGCCGAGGGCAGTGTCATCGACGGCTGGCGGTATGCGCTGGCGGGCCGGAAGGTCGGCAGCAGGGTGGCGATGGCGGTGCCGCCGACCTGGGGTTACGGCTCGTCGGGCAATGAGCAGGCGGGTATCAAGGGTACGGACACGCTGGTGTTCGTCGTGGATCTGCTGGACACCTACAACGCCAAGAGTTCCGCGCAGGGCGAGGCCGTGCCGCAGACCGACACGGCCCTGCCGAAGATCGGCACGAACACGGACGGCAACGCGCCCTCCATCGAGATCCCGAAGTCGTCGCCGCCCGGGAAGCTGGTGTCGAACTACGTCCTGGAGGGCGACGGCGCCGAGCTCAAGCCGGAGCAGACGGTCCTGTGCCAGTTCAAGGGCGAGGTCTGGGACAGCGGCAAGGCATTCGAGCAGACCTATGGCACGGGCCGGCTCAGCCAGTTCTCGTTGCAGCAGATGGAGCAGGTCGTCAAGGGGCTGTCGCAGGGCCTGACCGGCAAGAAGGTCGGCAGCCGGGTGCTCGTGGTGGTGCCCCCGGAGCTGGCCTACGGTGACACGCCGCCGAGCGGTGGTGTCGTCAAGAAGGGTTCCACGCTGGTGTTCTCCGTGGACATCCTGGCGGCGATGTGACGGCTGGTCCGTCCGGCCCGCGGCGGGCGGGCGGGGGCCGGGGATGACAGACTGTCCGCGTTCCGTGTCGTACACAAGCAGGAGCTAGAGACGTGAGCATCGACAAGCCCGAGGTCGACTTCCCGGGCGGCGAGCCCCCGGCGGACCTTGAGATCAAGGACATCTGGGAGGGCGACGGTCCTCAGGCCAAGGCCGGCGACACCGTCTCCGTGCACTACGTGGGCGTGGCCTTCTCCACCGGCGAGGAGTTCGACGCGTCCTGGAACCGTGGCGCTCCGCTGCGGTTCCAGCTGGGTGCCGGCCAGGTCATCGCGGGCTGGGACCAGGGCGTGCAGGGTATGAAGGTCGGCGGCCGGCGTCAGCTGACCATTCCGGCGCACCTGGCCTACGGTGACCGCGGTGCCGGCGGCGGTCGGATCGCCCCCGGCGAGACGCTGATCTTCGTCTGTGACCTGGTCGCGGTCTGACCGGATCCGATCATGGAGGGTCCGTGCCCGGGCTGGGCGCGGACCCTCGGCTTTTGCCGCGACCCCGCGGAGCGGTACGGTCGTCGATCGTAGGCACCACAGGGAGGCGAAGGGCGTCGATGGCCATTGCCAAGGCCGAGCGGCTGATGAATCTGGCGCTGTGTCTGCTCGGGACGCGGCGGCCGCTCAGCAAGCGTGAGCTGCGGGAGTCCATCGAGGCTTACGTCGAGGCTTTCGGGCCGGGGAAGGGCGCCGCCGGTGACGATTCGTTCAGCCGGATGTTCGAGCGGGACAAGGACGATCTGCGCGAGCTGGGCCTGGTCATCGAGACCGTCGAGAATCTCGACGGCGAGGTCGGCTATCTGGCCCGCCGTGACAGCAACCGGCTGCCGCCGATCACGCTGGACGCCGAGGAGGCCGCCGCGCTGGGTCTTGCCGCCAAGGTGTGGCAGCAGGCCCGGCTCGCCGGAGCGGCCAGTGGCGCCCTGCAGAAGCTGCGTGCGGCGGGGCTGCCCGAGGACGTCGACCCGTACGAGGCGCACGGTGCGCTGGAGCCGCGCATTCCGGTGCACGAGGCCGCTTTCGAACCGCTGATGCTGGCCTGCCGCGACCGCCGTCCGGTGATCTTCGACTATCGCAAGGCGACCGCCGCCCACCCGGAGGCGCGGCATGTGGAGCCGTGGGCGCTGGAGTGCTGGCGCGGCCACTGGTACCTCGCGGGCTGGGACCGTGACCGGGGTGCGGAGCGGGTGTTCCGGTTGTCCCGGATCACCGGCCGGGTGCGCTCGCGCGGGAGCGGCTTCACCGCCCCGGTCCCGGACGTCGTGACGGTGCGTGAGACCGTCGCGACCTGGGCGGGTGAGGTCGCCGACCGCTCGGCGCTGATCCGGTTGCGTTCGGGCGCCGGGTACCCCCTTCGGGCGAAGGCCACCAAGGTCCGGGAACTCGGTGACGGCTGGGACGAGTTGGAGATTCCGTACGGGCACGGTCTGGACGCCTGGCTGGTGGAGTTCGGGCCCGACGTGGTGGTCCTGGAGCCGGCCGAGTTGCGGGCCGACGTGGTGGACCGGCTGCGTGCCGTGGCCAAGGGCTGAGCGGGGGAGGAGCAGGACAGTGGCAGGCAAACCTGTCAGGGCTGTGAACGCCATCGACCAGACTCGGCGGATGCTCTCCCTGGTGACGTATCTGCGGGAGCGGCCCGGCGCGCGGGTCGCGGACGTCGCGCGGGCCTTCGGCATCACCGAGGACGAGTTGGTCTCGGACCTCGATGTGCTGCCGATGTGCGGGACCAGTTTCCGCGGCGGTGATCTGCTGGACATCGACACGGACGGCGAGCGCATCTGGTGGCACAATCCTGCCGCCCTCGGCGCGGAGGCGGCGGAGCCGCTGCGGCTGGCCGCGGACGAGGCGACCGCGCTGCTGGTCGCGGCGCGTGCGGTGGCCACGCTGCCGGGGCTGCGGGAGAGCGACCGGCAGGCGCTGCTGCGGGCCACCGCCAAGGTGGAGGGTGCGGCCGGTGAGGCGGCGGGCGCCAGTTCCCGGCTCTCGGTCACCTTCGAGTCCGAGGGCGGTGTCTTCGCCGACGTCGACCGGGCGATCTCGGAGCGGCGCCGGTTGTGGATCCGCTACTACTCACCGGCCCGTGACGAGGTCACCGAGCGGGAGATCGACCCGATCCGCCTGGTCAGCGTCGGCCACACCTATGTGGAGGCGTGGTGCCGCCGTTCCGAGGCGCGCCGTACCTTCCGGCTGGACAGGGTCGCCGAGATCAAGATCCTCGATGAGCCGTCCGCGCCGCCGGAGGTCGAGCTGCGGGACCTGTCGGAGGGGCTGGTGCAGCCGGCCGCCGAGGACCCTGAAGTCGTCGTGGAGGTCGGTCCGGGCGGCCGCTGGGTCGCCGAGTACTACCCGCACGACAGCGCGGACGAGCTTCCCGACGGCGGGCTGCGCATCGTCTTGCGCACCCCTGATCCGGCATCGCTGAGACGGCTGGCGCTGCGGCTGGGCCGCGACGGCCGGATCGTCTCGCCGTCCGACCTGGCCGACAGTGCCCGGCAGGCCGCCCGCGCGGCGCTCGCGGGGTACGACGGGGTGGACACGGAGCGGGACGTCTCGCAGGCGGTGCCGCGTGGTGTGACGAATTCGCGGCGGGACGGGCTGTAAGACAGGGCGGAGTGAGCCGCGGGGACGTGCCCGGTGCCGCCGGGTCGTCGCGTGGCGGCCGGCGCGCCGGGAGCGGAGTTCCCGCGGTATCGGGCGGTGACGCCCCGAAGGCGATCGACCACGAAGTGAGGAGGGACTTTGAGCGAGTCTCCGGTGTCCGGTGCGGGGGAAATGACGGTAGCGGCCGCCTTCGCGGGCATGCGAAGCGTGACTCCCGTGGTGTTCAGAGCCGGCTGCCCGGACTGCCGGGGCCGCTTCGAGCTCTCCGCGAGTGCCCTGCGGCTCGCCATCGGCGCGACCAGCCGTACGACGTTCTACTCCTTCACCTGTCCGGAGTGCGGCGCCTCGGTGCGCAAGCCCGCGGGTGAACGTGTCGTCGAGCTGCTGACCGGCGGTGGGGTCAAGACACTGCGGCTGCACTCCACGGTCTAGGCTCGACGCCATGTTCTGGGCGATGTTCGCGGTAGCCATGGGGTTCGTGGGTCTCGCCGTTCTGGGTGTGCTCGCGGTCCGGGTCTTCCTGGAGGCGCGGGGTCTGGCCCGGCAGGTCGAGGATTCGGCGCGCCGGATCAACCGGGCGGCCGAGGATCTGGAACGGGCGGCGGTCAGCGCGTCCCGCGCGGTGGACTCGCTGTGAGACCCCTGGGAGGCGGCTGTCCCCCGCGGACCGGAAGCGCTTTGCGTCACTTCGCCCTGTCATGCTGCCCGTTCCGGCAGGTACGCTGCTGGTCGCGGTGCGCAGAACGAGGCCCGTACCGCGGACCGGGAGTACGCACAGGGATTGCCTCGCGTTTACCCCTGAGCGTTACGATCGCTGCCAGATCGGTCCCTCGGACAGATGTCCGAGGGATTGGACAGCACCCACCCAGCCGCCTCGGTGAGAAGGTAAAGACTTATGTTCGGAAGGCTCGGAGCCCCCGAGATCATTCTCATCCTCGTCGTCATCGTCCTGCTGTTCGGCGCGAAGAAGCTTCCGGACATGGCCCGCTCGCTCGGGAAGTCCGCTCGCATCCTCAAGAGCGAGGCGAAGGCGATGAAGGAGGACGGCGGCAACAGCACCGCCGCCCAGACGCCCAGCTCCGACGAGCAGTCCTCGGCTCAGCGCACCATCCAGGCCGCTCCCGGCGACGTGACCAGCTCGCGACCGGTCACCGAGCCGACGGACACCACCAAGCGCTGACGCAAGGCCGGACCGCTCCGGCCTGCCGCACGAGATGAGGACGTGGGTTGCCCAAGCCTGCCCGCAACAAGGAGAAGGATCCCGAGGGGCGGATGCCCCTTGCGGATCACCTTCGTGAGCTGCGCAACCGGCTTGCGAAGGCGATGCTGGCCATCATCGTCGTCACGGTCGTCGCCGCCTTCTTCTACAACGACATCATCAACTTCCTCACCAAGCCGGTCCTCGACTCGGTCGGCTGCGGGAAGTCCTTCGAGGAACTGGCCAGGTCCAGCGACAGCTCCCAGTGCGCGCGGATCACGATCAACGGCCTCCTCGCTCCGTTCACGCTGGCCCTCCAGGTCTCCCTGATGGCGGGCATCGTGGTCGCCTCGCCGGTCTGGCTCTACCAGCTGTGGGCGTTCGTCGCACCCGGACTGCACCGGCACGAGAAGAAGTACGCGTACGCGTTCGTGGGCACCGGTGTCCCGCTCTTTCTCGGTGGCGCCTACTTCGCCTACCGGGTGCTGCCCACCACCGCGAAGGTGCTGATCGGCTTCACCCCGAAGGACGTCGAGAACCTGCTGCCGCTGGACGACCTGCTCCAGCTCGTCACCCGCATGGTGGTCGTCTTCGGCCTGTCCTTCGAGCTGCCCCTGCTGCTGATCATGCTCAATCTCACCGGTGTGCTCAGCGGCAAGCGCATGCTCGGCTGGTGGCGGGCCATGATCCTGGGCATCACGGTCTTCGCGGCCGTGGCCACACCGAGCACCGATCCCCTCTCCATGATGTCGCTCGCCGGACCGATCTGGGTGCTGTACTTCGCCGCGGTCGGGTTCTCCCTGCTCAACGACAGGCGCAAGCAGCGACGCGATGCCGAGGGCCCAGCCGACGACGAGGCGTCCGACCTGGACCTCACGCCCGAGGACATCGGCGATGCCGAGCGGGTCTCCGCCAGCCGGGCGCTGCCCGAACGGGCGAGCACGGACCGGGTCAACGGCTACGACGACGTGACCTGACCGTCGCACACCGCGACCGGTGAGGTGCCCGCGCCCGTGGACGGCGCGGGCACCGGCGTGTGCGGCGCTGCGGCGCGCCCGGCGTACATCCCGCATTCCGGATAATGATCGTCCTGTTGTCAGTGCGGCCCGGTACGCTCGAAAGCACGATGACAGAGGACCTCTCACCGGCCGAGCGGTATGCGGCAGCCCGCAGGCGTGCTGCCGAGCAGGCCACCGCGCTCGCCTCCTTCCGCGAGATGTACGACTTCGGCCTCGACCCCTTCCAGATCGAGGCGTGCCAGGCGCTTGAGGCCGGCAAGGGCGTGCTGGTGGCCGCCCCCACCGGCTCGGGCAAGACGATCGTGGGCGAGTTCGCCGTCCATCTCGCCCTGCAACAGGGCCGGAAGTGCTTCTACACGACACCCATCAAGGCGCTGTCGAACCAGAAGTACGCCGACCTGTGCCGCCGCTACGGCGCGGACAAGGTCGGCCTCCTCACCGGCGACAACAGCGTCAACTCCGACGCCCCGGTGGTCGTGATGACCACCGAGGTGCTGCGGAACATGCTGTACGCGGGCTCCCGGACCCTTCTCGGCCTGGGCCATGTGGTCATGGACGAGGTGCACTACCTCTCCGACCGCTTCCGCGGCGCCGTGTGGGAGGAGGTCATCATCCACCTGCCCGAGTCCGTCACCCTCGTCTCGCTGTCGGCCACCGTGTCCAACGCGGAGGAGTTCGGCGACTGGCTGGACACCGTCCGCGGTGACACCGAGGTCATCGTCTCCGAGCACCGGCCGGTGCCGCTGTTCCAGCACGTGCTCGCCGGACGCCGGATGTACGACCTGTTCGAGGAGGGCGACGGCCACAAGAGGGCGGTCAATCCCGACCTCGTCCGGCTCGCCCGTACGGAGGCCGGCCGGCCGTCCTACCAGGACCGCAGACGCGGCCGGGCGATGCGCGAGGCGGACCGCGAGCGCGAGCGGCGGCAGCGTTCCCGACTGTGGACCCCGGGCCGCCCCGAGGTCATCGAGCGGCTGGACTCCGAGGGCCTGCTGCCCGCGATCACCTTCATCTTCAGCCGCGCCGCCTGCGAGTCCGCCGTCCAGCAGTGCCTGCACGCGGGACTGCGGCTCAACGACGACGAGGCCCGGCAGCGGGTGCACGACCTCGTCGAGGAGCGCACCGCCTCCATCCCCCGCGAGGACCTGCACGTCCTCGGCTACTACGAATGGCTGGAGGGCCTGGAACGCGGCATCGCCGCCCACCACGCGGGCATGCTCCCGACCTTCAAGGAAGTCGTCGAAGAACTGTTCGTACGCGGTCTGGTGAAGGCCGTCTTCGCCACCGAGACCCTTGCGCTCGGTATCAACATGCCCGCGCGGTCGGTGGTGCTGGAGAAACTCGTCAAGTGGAACGGCGAGCAGCACGCCGACATCACCCCAGGCGAGTACACACAGCTCACCGGCCGGGCGGGGCGCCGTGGCATCGATGTCGAGGGTCACGCGGTCGTGCTGTGGCAGCGGGGCATGAGCCCCGAGCACCTCGCGGGTCTGGCGGGCACCCGTACCTATCCGCTGCGCTCCAGCTTCAAGCCGTCGTACAACATGGCGGTCAACCTGGTCGACCAGTTCGGGCGGCACCGCTCGCGCGAACTGCTGGAGACGTCCTTCGCGCAGTTCCAGGCGGACCGGTCGGTCGTCGGTATCTCCCGGCAGGTGCAGCGCAACGAGGAAGGACTCGCGGGCTACAAGGAGTCCATGATCTGCCACCTCGGCGACTTCGAGGAGTACGCGCGGCTGCGCCGCGAACTGAAGGACCGGGAGACCGAACTGGCCCGGCAGGGCGCCACCCAGCGGCGCGCGGAGGCGTCCGTCGCGCTGGAGAAGCTCAGGCCCGGAGACGTCATCCACGTGCCGACCGGCAAGTACGCGGGCCTGGCCCTGGTCCTCGACCCGGGTCTGCCCGCCGGGCGCTCGGGCGGCCACCGCGGCGTCGAGTACCACGACGGGCCGCGCCCGCTGGTCCTCACCGTCGAGCGGCAGGTCAAACGGCTGGCGTCGATCGACTTCCCGGTGCCGGTGGAGCCGCTCGAACGGATGCGTATCCCGAAGACGTTCAACCCGCGCTCCCCGCAGTCCCGCCGGGACCTCGCCTCCGCGCTGCGCAGCAGGGCCGGGCACATCCCGCCGGAGCGGCACCGCAAGAAGCGGTCGCAGGCCGCCGACGACCGGGAGATCGCCCGGCTGCGCACCGCGATCCGCGCCCACCCCTGCCACGGCTGCAACGACCGTGAGGACCACGCCCGTTGGGCCGAGCGCTACCACCGGCTGCTGCGTGACACCTCGCAGCTGGAGCGCCGTATCGAGGGGCGTACGAACACGATCGCGCGGACCTTCGACCGGATCGTGGCGCTGCTGACCGAACTCGACTACCTGCGCGGCGACGAGGTCACCGACGACGGCAAGCGCCTCGCCCGGCTGTACGGCGAGCTGGACCTGCTGGCCAGCGAGTGCCTGCGCGAGGGGGTCTGGGAGGGACTGGGCCCCGCGGAACTCGCGGCCTGCGTCTCGGCGTTGGTGTACGAGTCGCGCGTCGGTGACGACGCGCTGTCGCCGCGGGTGCCCTCGGGCCGGGCGAAGGCCGCGCTCGGTGAGATGGTGCGGATCTGGGGTCGGCTCGACGGCCTGGAGGAGGAGTTCCGGATCACCCAGAGCGAGGGGGTGGGACAGCGCGAGCCCGACCTCGGTTTCGCCTGGGCCGCCTATATGTGGGCCTCCGGTACGGGCCTCGACGAGGTGTTGCGCGAGGCGGAGATGCCGGCGGGTGACTTCGTGCGGTGGTGCAAGCAGGTCATCGATGTCCTCGGCCAGATCTCGGCGGCTGCTCCTGCGGAGGGCTCGACGGTGGCCAAGAGTGCGCGTAAGGCGGTTGACCAGTTGCTGCGGGGGGTTGTGGCGTACTCGTCCGTGGGGTGACGGGTCCCTCCGGGGGTGCGGGGTGGTTTGCGCAGTTCCCCGCGCCCCTGGGGATGGGGTGAGTGTTGTTGTGTGGGCGCGGGGCGGTGGGGGTGTTTGCGCAGTTCCCCGCGCCCCTAGGAGGGGGGTGGGTGGTCGGGGCGTGAGGTGGGTGCGGGTGGGTGGGGGCTGGTCGCGCAGTTCCCCGCGCCCCTTTTAGGTGGGTGGGGGCTTGGCGTGCACGTTCTCGTGCTCCTTTGCGGTGGCGGGGCGCTGGTCGCGTAGTTCCCCGCGCCCCCTTGGGGTGGGTGGTCTCTCCGGGCCGGTCAGGGTGGTGGGGTTTCGTATGCCTGCGTGTGCTCACTCCTTGTGTTCGGGTGAGTTCGCAGCGTGCAAATGAGGTTGAGGGTACTCCTGTCCCGCGGGGGATTTCAGGCGGTTGCTGAATATGACACGGCGTTGATCCGGTCGGACTAAGCTCGCCCGCGGCGCACCGAGTTGAGGTAATTCGTGCGCTTGTTCCCAATGGTACGGAAGATCCCGGATAGTTCCATGACTCTTCCCCCCGAAAGCTCCCCCGACACCCAGCCGATTTTCAGAGGGCATACATGGTGAGTGTGCAATCGCCTCCCGGTGGCCGTGAACTTCCCCCAGCGTTGACACTGCTGCTGCCGGCCATACTGATGGCCGCGGCGACCGGAGCCGCCGTCGCCCTGGTGACGGGGCCGGCCCGGACCGCCGTCGGCTGGTGCGGAGCCGTCGCCACCGTGCTGGTGACCGCGACGGCGGCAGAAGCGGTACGGCGCGGGCGCCACCTCCGCGCCGCACGGGCCGAACACGCCCGTCACGCCGCGCACTTGGAGCGGCGCATCGCCGCACACGACGAGGAGATCGTCCGGCTCGCCAGGGACATCGTCCCCACCGCGCTGTACCGGCTGCGCCACGGAGAATCCCCCCACGAGGTGATCCACTCCGTCCTCGACGCCGACCCCGACCTCCGGCACCTCCCCGAATCGCAGCGCGACCTGCTGCGTCTCGTGCTCAAGGTGGTGGACGCCGAGGAGTCCATGCGCGACGCGGCGCAGCGCTCCTTCGTCAACATCGCGCAGCGCGTGCAGGCCATCGTCCACCAGCAGGCCAAGGAACTCCGGGAGATGGAGGAGGACCACGGCCGCAACCCCGAGGTCTTCGACGACCTGCTGCGCATCGACCACGGCACCGCGCTGATCGGCCGGCTCGCCGACTCGATCTCCGTGCTCGGCGGCGGCCGCCCCGGCCGCCAGTGGCCCAACCCGGTGGCCCTCTACAGTGTGCTGCGCGGCGCCATGTCCCGGATCCTGGAGTACCGGCGCATCGAACTGGCCTCCATCGCGAAGGTCAACATCAAGGGCACCTGCGTCGAGCCGGTCATCCACGCCGCCGCCGAACTCCTCGACAACGCCACCCGCTACTCACCACCGCAGACCAAGGTCCACGTGACCGCGGTCGAGGTGCAGACCGGCGTCGCCATCGAGATCGAGGACGGCGGCGTCAGCCTCAGCGAGGAGGCCCGCGCACGGGTCGAGGGCATGCTGGAGCGCGCCAAGGCCGGCGTCGACCTGGAGGACCTCGGCGAGAGCCCGCGCCTGGGCCTGGCCGTCGTCGGCCGGCTCTGCTCGACGTACGACATGCAGGTCTCGCTGCGTGCCTCGGCGTACGGCGGGGTCCGGGCCGTGCTCATCGTGCCGAGCAACATGATGACGACCGAGCCCGCACCCGGACTCGCCCACGGCATCGGCGCCACCGCGGTGCCCAAGGCCGAACTCGGCGCCCTGGAGGGTCCCAAGCGCCCGCCCAAGAAGCGCCGTCCCACCAGCCCGCGCATCCCCGCCGGGATCTCGATGGAGGACGACGTACCCGAGGTCACCGAGTGGACGGCGAACGGCCTGCCGCAGCGCCGCAGCAAGGTGAAGGTCCCGCTCAGCCAGCGGCTCGCCGAGGAGGCCGCCATCGAACGGGCGGAGCGCGAGGGCAGGCCGACCATCTGGTCCCAGCCCAGGCCCGAGCCCGAGGCGGACCCCGAGCGCGAGAAGTTGAAGAACCGGGAACCCGGACTGTGGGTGGAAGCCTTCTGGGAGGGGCTGAAGAAGGACAACGAAGGCGTCCACCCCACCGACTTCACGCGCAACCCGACCGCATACCTGCATCTGATCGACAAACCGGCCCACAGCGAGGCCGACGACGAGGGGGACCTCAAGTGATCCAGCAGCGAGCCAACTTCGACTGGATGCTCAAGGAACTCGCCGACGGCGTACCAGGCATCGAGATGATCGTGGTGCTCTCGGCCGACGGGCTGCGCATCGCCCGCCACGGCGGCGAACCCGACTCCGCCGACCGGCTCGCCGCGGCCTGCGCGGGCGTACAGAGCCTGGCGGGCGCCGTGGCCCAGGAACTCCCGGGCAGCAGCGGCGAGATGAAACTCGTCGTCATCGAGATCGACGGCGGCTACTTCTACCTCATGGCCGCGGGGGCCAACGCCTACCTGGCCGTCCTCGCCGACGTGGTCTGCGAACCCGGCCGGATGAGCAACCGGATGCGCGACCTCGTCGTCCGGATCGGCGCCCACCTGACGAGCCCGCCCCGGCGCAACGGGCAGACCGTATGACTCCTCCGCGACGCAAACGGCGCCGGCCACAGCAGGAACCGCCGCCGACCCCCAGACCGGCCGCTGGCGCCGACGGCGGCGAACAGGGCCGGTCGAAGAATCCCGAGCGGCTGTACGTGATCACCGGTGCCGCTGACGGCGGCCGCGCCGAACTCGATCTGGTGACCCTGATCGTGGCGCGCTCCGACCCGCCGCCGTCCGTCCCGCCGGAGCAGGCCACGCTGCTCCGGTTGTGCACCGCCCCCTTGTCGGTGGCCGAACTCTCGGCCTATCTCAGCCTTCCGTTCAGCGCGATGACCGTACTGATCACCGAGCTGATCACGGACGGACTGGTGCAGGCGCGCGCGCCGATCGCCCGCCAGGCGCGCCCTGACCGGTCACTCCTCGAAGCGGTGATGCATGGACTTCAAAAGCTCTGACACCATCCCCGGCCCGCGCACCGAGGACCATCTCCCGCAGACCGCTCAGGCCGCGGTGAAGATCGTCATCGTGGGCGGTTTCGGCGTCGGCAAGACGACCATGGTCGGGTCGGTCAGCGAGATCAGACCGCTGACCACCGAGGAGACCATGACGCAGGCCGGCGTCGGTGTCGACGACAACTACGGCTCCGACTCCAAGACGGCCACGACCGTCGCGATGGACTTCGGCCGGATCAGCATCACCGAGAAGCTGGTGCTGTACCTCTTCGGCACGCCTGGCCAGGAACGCTTCTGGTTCCTGTGGAACGGGCTGTTCGAGGGGGCCCTCGGCGCGGTCGTGCTCGTCGACACCCGGCGCCTGGAGGTCAGCTTCGACGTCATAGGGCGTCTGGAGGAACGCGGCGTGCCCTTCGTCGTCGCCATCAACTCCTTTCCGGACGCGCCCCGTTACCCGATGGAGGAACTGCGCACGGCGCTCGACCTCCCCCCGGAGATCCCCCTCGTGGAGTGCGACGTGCGCCGCCGGGCCTCCAGCCGCGACGTGCTGATGACCCTGATGCGGTTCCTGCACTCGCTCGCCATGACCGGTGCGCTCACCTGAACCGCACCGGCCGATCCCCTGACATCCCGTCATCTCCGGCCCGTCATCTCCGGCCCGTCATCTCCGGCCCGTTATCTCCGGCCCCGTTATTCCGACCCCGTTACCTCGGATCCACTTCAGTTTCGGAGCGACCACTGTGACGCCTGAACCCCACTCCCTCACCGGCACGGACGATCCCGCGCCCGCCCCGCCGCCCGGCTGCCCGGCGCACACCCCGGGTTCCGGAGGGCTGCACCGGCTCTACGGCCCCGGGACGGAGGACCTGGGCGGGCTGTACGAGAAGCTGCGCGAGAACCACGGTCCCGTGGCACCCGTGCTGCTCCACGACGACGTACCGATGTGGGTGGTCCTCGGTCACGCGGAGAACATGCACATGGTGCGCACCCCCTCGCAGTACACCCGGGACAGCCGCATCTGGAACCCGCTCCTTGAGGGCATGGTCAAGCCCGACCACCCGCTGATGCCGCACATCGCCTGGCAGCCGATCTGTTCGCACGCCGAGGGCGACGAGCACCAGCGGCTGCGGGCTGCGGTCACCGGCGCCATGTCGACCATCGACCACCGCGGCATCCGCCGCCACATCGGCCGCTACACCCAGCGCCTGGTGAACGAGTTCTGCGAGCAGGGCCGGGCCGATCTGGTCTCCCAGTTCGCCGAGCCGCTGCCGATGGCCGTGATGTGCGAGATCCTCGGCATGCCCCAGGAGTACAACGAGCGCATGGTGCAGGCCGCCCGTGACGCGCTCAAGGGCTCCGAGACCGCGATCGCCAGCCACCAGTACGTGATGGACGCGCTCAGCGCACTGACCGTCCGCCGCCGGGCCCGCCCGGAGGAGGACTTCACCAGCCATCTCATCGCCCATCCGGCCGGGCTGACCGACGACGAGGTCAGGGAACACCTGCGCCTGGTGCTGTTCGCCGCCTACGAGACCACCGCCAACCTGCTCGGCAACGCGCTGCGCATGGTACTCACCGAGCCGGGCTTCCGTGCCCAGCTCAACGGCGGCCAGATGACGGTGCCGGAGGCGGTCGAGCAGTCCCTGTGGGACGAGCCGCCCTTCAGCACCGTCTTCGCCTACTTCGCCAAGCAGGACACGGAGCTGGGCGGCCAGCGCATCCGGCAGGGCGACGGGCTGCTGTTCGCGCCGGCCCCGGGGAACATCGATCCCCGGGTACGGCCCGACCTGACCGCCAGCATGCAGGGCAACCGCTCGCACCTCGCCTTCGGCGGCGGCCCGCACGAGTGTCCGGGTCAGGACATCGGGCGGGCCATCGCCGACGTCGGCGTCGACGCGCTGCTGATGCGGCTGCCGGACGTCCAACTGGACTGCGAGGAGGACGAACTGGAGTGGGAGGAGTCGATCGCCTCCCGCCGTCTGGTGGCCCTTCCGGTGCGTTTCGAACCCAAGACGCAGCAGGACGTGAAGGCCATGCCGAGCCACGCGCCCATCCCGCCGCAGCGGGCCGGCTGGCAGATCGACACCGGCCGTCCGATTCCGGCACCCGCGCCCGTGCCGGCCGTCGAGCCCCTGGCGGCGGCCCCACAGCCCGTGGCGGCACCCGAGCCGCGCCGCCCGCGCGGCGTCTGGCAGCGGCTGCGCCGCTGGTGGCGCGGTCACTGACCCGCCTCGGCCGCCGATCCCACGGCGGTCAGTGGGCCGACGGGGGGCAGTGGGCCGACGGGGGTCAGCGAGTCGACAGGGGGCAGTGAGCCGGCGGAGGTCAGTGAGTCGGCGGAGGTCGGTGAGTCGGCGGAGGTCGCTGAGCTGGCGACGGCGGTCACGGAGCGACGGCAGTCACCGGGACGGTGGCGATCACCGGGCCGACGACGGTCACGGTCGGCCCGGTCCCGTCCCCGCCCACTCCTGGTACGCGGACCAGGCCGTGAGCACCCGCCCGCTGTGGAACCGGTGCTCGGTCCCGGTGACCGGATCGGTGAACTCCAGCCGCCGCGCGAGCAGTTGCAGCGGCCGGCGGAAGTCACCGGCCGGTTCGGGGTCGAGCACCACCGGGTACAGCGGATCACCGAGGATCGGCACGCCCAGCGCGTTCATGTGCACCCGCAGCTGATGGGTCTGCCCCGTGTGCGGGATCAGGCGGTAGCGGGCCGGTCCGCCGGGCCCCCGGTGCTCGGCCAGTTCGACCCGGGTGACCGCGTTCGGCTCGCCCGCGATCTGCCGTGCGGCCGGTGTCCCGCGCTCCTTCAGGATCCGGCTGCGCACCGTCCGGGGCAGGGCGAGCGAGGGATCGTACGGGGCGACGGCCTCGTACTCCTTGCGCACCAGCCGGTCGCGGAACAGCGACTGGTAGGCGCCGCGCTCCTCGGGCCGCACCGTGAACAGCACCAGACCGGCCGTCAGCCGGTCCAGCCGGTGCGCCGGGGACAGCGTGGGGACGCCCAGCTCCCGGCGCAGCCGTGCCAGTGCCGTCTCGGTGATGTGGCCGCCGCGCGGGGTGGTGGCGAGGAAGTGCGGTTTGTCGGCCACGACGAGATGCGCGTCGCGGTACACGACCTCCAGCGGGAAGGGCACGGGCACCTCGGCGGGCAGTTCCCGGTGGAACCAGACGTACATGCCGGGCACGTACGGATCGTCCGGGGCCACCGCCCGTCCGTCCGCCCCGACGATCCGGCCCGCCGCCAGCATCCCGTCGACCACGCCGGGCGGCGCCCCGGACAGCCGTGCCACGAGGTGCGCGCGTACCGTCTCCCAGGGTCCCTCGGCGGGCAGCCGCACCCGTACGGGATCGACGCCGTCGCGCTGGGGGAGGGGAGCGGGCGGGATCCGCGTCTTGCGTCTCATCACGGCCCAGCGTACGGGCGGGCGGTACGGGCGGGCGGCGGCGCGACGCGTGCGCCGGAGCGGCCGCCCTGCTTCCGTGCGCCCTTGCCGGGAATCCGAACGCGATACATCGTGTGTATTGACCTTCGCGATGCAGTCAAGATATGTTCGTCAACGGATATTCGGAAGCGAGGTGATCTGCCGTGGCCATGCGGCGCCGCAAGCTCAGCAACCCACTGGCGCTCGCCGTGCTGGCGACCCTCTGGCAGAAGCCGATGCATCCGTACGAGATCGCCCAGACCCTGCGCCGGCAGGGCAAGGACACCAGCACGAAGATCAATTACGGCTCGCTCTACACGGTCGTGCAGAACCTGCAGAAGCACGGGTTCGTCGAGGTCACCGACGTGGAGCGGCAGGGCAACCGCCCCGAGCGGACCATCTACGGCCTCACCGATGCCGGACGCGGGGAGCTGACCGAGTGGATGGCCGATCTGCTGGCCGTCCCGGTCAAGGAGTTCCCGATCTTCGAGACCGTACTGTCGCTGATCGGCGTCCTGCCGCCCGACGAAGTGGTGCGGCTCCTGGAGGAGCGGCTCAGCGCCCTGGAGGTCAAGGCGGCGAGCGGACGCGGAGCGCTGGCCAAGCTGTACGAGACGCTGCCCCGGCTCTTTCTGGTGGAGACCGAGTACCAACTGCACATGCTGGAGGCGCAGGCGGAGTGGGTGCGCGGCTTCCTCGACGAGATCCGGAAGGGCTCACTGCCCGGGGTCGAGGCATGGCGGCAGTTCCATGAGACAGGTGAGATCCCGCCCGTATTCCGGGAGCCGGACGACTGGGAGGCACCCGAGACCGAGACGTGATCCAGAACCGAGAAAACCCCGGCGGCGCTGTTGCAGCAGCCCCGCCGGGGTCTCGAACCCCGAGCTGACTCCGCCGTCGCGACGGCTCCAGGCGATCGAGGTGCGGCACACCCAGGATAGCCCGGCGCCCGGCACGTGGATCAGCTGTCATTCACTCGCTCACGAGGAGAGCAGCCATCATGAACACCCGTGCGCCCGCGGTGCAGGCGCGCCAGCTGATCAAGACCTACCCGGGTGACGTCACCGCGCTGCGCGGCCTGGACGTCACCGTCGAGCCGGGCACCGTCTTCGGCCTCCTCGGCCCGAACGGGGCCGGGAAGTCCACCACCGTCAAGATCCTCACCACCCTGGCCCGTCCCGACTCGGGCACGGCCACCGTCGCCGGGCACGACGTGCTGCGCCACCCGGACCGGGTGCGCCGCGCGATCGGTGTGGTCGCCCAGAACTCCGGCGCCGACCCCGTCGCCACGGGCCGCGAGAACCTCCGGCTCCAGGGCCGGCTGCACGGGCTGCGCGGGCCCGGCCTCGACCGGCGGGTCGACGAGCTGCTGGAACGCCTCTCGCTCAGCGACGCCGCCCGCCGCCCGGTCAAGGGCTACTCCGGCGGCATGCGGCGCCGTCTCGACGTGGCCCTCGGCCTGGTGCACCGGCCCGAGGTGCTGTTCCTCGACGAGCCCACGACCGGCCTGGACCCCGAGGCCCGCACCGCGATGTGGGAGGAGATCGGCCGGCTGGCCGGCGACGAGGGCTTGACCATCCTGCTCACCACGCACTACCTGGAGGAGGCCGACCGGCTCGCCGAGCGCATCGCCATCGTCGACCGCGGCCGGGTCGTGGTGACCGGCACCCCCAACGGGCTCAAGGGCGAACTCCGCGGTGACGCCGTCCATGTGGAGCTGCGCGAGGCGGTCGGCGACGCCGGTCGTACGCTGCTCGCCGGCGCGCTCACCGGGCTGCCCGGCGTGCACGAGGCATTCGTCGACGGGCGCCGGGTCAGTGCCCGCGCCGCCGACGGGGCCGCCGCGATGCCCGCGCTGCTGGCCGCGCTCGAACGGGCCGGGGTGGCCGTCGCCTCGGCCACCGTGGCCCGCCCCTCCCTGGACGACGTCTATCTGCGCTACGCGGGCCGCCGGTACGCCGATGCCGAGTCCGCATCCGAGTCGGCCGCCCCCGCGCTCGCCGGAGGTGCGCGATGAGCAACGCGCTCACCCAGACCTGGTACATGACCCAGCGTCAGCTCATGGTGTTCGCGCGGCAGCCCGCGTACGCGATCATCACGCTGATCCAGCCGGTGATCTGGCTGTTCCTGTTCGGGAACCTCTTCAAGAAGGTCGTCGAACTGGGTGGCTTCGGCACCACCTCGTATCTGGACTACCTGGTGCCGGGCGTCGTCGTGATGAGCGCCCTCAGCTCCAACATGTGGGCGGGCATGGGCACGCTGGAGGAGATCCAGCGCGGCACCCTCGACCGCTTCCTGACCACACCGGTCAGCCGGGCCGCCCTGATGAACGGCAACGTCGTCAACAACGGCCTGGTCACCGCGTTCCAGTCGGTGGTCATCGTGCTGCTCGGACTGCTGGGCGGCGCCGACTACCCGGGCGGGATCGGCGGCATCGCGGTCCTGGTGCTCGCCTCGGTGCTGCTCGGCACGGTGTTCGGGGCGCTCTCCAACACCCTGGGCATGCTGGTGCGCGAGCGGGAGTCGATCATCGGCATCAACACCTTCCTGCTGCTGCCGCTGACCTTCCTTTCCTCCGCCTTCATGGCTCCGTCCCAGATGCCGTCCTGGATGCGGCACGTCGCCGACTTCAACCCGCTCGACTGGGCCATGGTGGCGGGCCGTTCGGCGATGTCCGCGGATCCCGACTGGGCGGACGTCGCCCTCCGCGGCGGGGCGCTGCTGGCACTGGCGCTGGCCGCGGTGTGGGTGTCGATCAGGACGTTCCGTGCGTATCAGCGGTCGGTCTGAGCCGACGCGGCGAGGGGCGCCGTAACGCGCGCGGCGGTGGGCGCCGTGATGGGCGCCGCGACGGGTGCGTAACGAGCGTGGCGACGGCGAACGGCGGGCGCGGCCGGTCGCGCAGAAGCCGACGTGACCGATGGGGGAGCGGGGCCGGCGTGCGCCGAAGGGGCGCCGCCGTGCCGGTGGGACGCGGCGGCTTCTCACGGTGCCGCCGGGCTCACGCGGCGGCGGCTCCCTCCTGCTCCGCCTCGACACGCGCGTTCCACTCCCGTTTGGACGCCTGCCAGCCGTCCTCGTTGTGCCCCAGCCGCCAGTAGCCGGAGATCGAGAGATCCTCGCGGGGGATCGCGTACTCGACCCGCAGCAGTCGGCGCAGCTCCTTCACGAAGCCCGCCTCACCGTGCACGAACGCGTGCACCCGGCCCGCCGGGAACTCCAGCGCCCGCACGGCCTCGACCAGGGCTTCGCCGACCGGCCGGTCCCCGCGGTGCACCCAGACGACCGGCACACCGGAGTCGATCTTCTGCTCCTCCTCCGGGCCGGAGATCTCGACGAAGGCATGGGCCCGGACCCCCTCCGGCAGCGTCTCCAGGGAACGGGCGATGGCGGGCAGGGCGCTCTCGTCACCGGCCAGCAGATGCCAGTCGGCGCCGGCGTCGGGCGCGTAGGCGCCACCGGGGCCCATGAACCGCACGGTCTCGCCGGGTCGTACGCGCAGCGCCCACGGACCGGCCAGGCCCTCGTCGCCGTGCACCACGAAGTCCAGGGTCAGCTCCCGCTGCGCGGGATCCCAGGCCCGCACCGTGTACGTCCGGGTCACCGGCCACTGATCGCGCGGGAACTCCGCCCGGATCCGCTCCATGTCGAAGGGCTCCGGATAGGTCACGCCCGCGGCCGGGAACAGCAGCTTCACATAGTGGTCGGTGCAGGTGTCGGCCTCGAAGCCGGCCAGCTCCGCCCCGCCGAGCACCACGCGTTGCATGTGGGGGCTCAGCCGTTCGGTGCGCACGACCTGCGCGGTATGGGGCTTGCGCGGCTTGCGGGCCGGACGTTCTGCCATGGCGACCTCCAATGCACGACCTTAGGTTTACCTAAGTTAGCATCACGGCCTGTGCGGCGGACAGAAACATCGACCGCCGCACGGGGACACCGTCCGCCGGGCGGGAGCCGGCCGGTCCGCCGGACGGGGCGGAGCGCCCGTCACGCGGCGAGCGTGGTGAGCAGCCGTTGCAGAGATCCGCCCAGTCCCCAGCGCGCCGCCAGCGCGTCCAGGCCCGCCGGGTCGCGCGGGGTGCGCGGCAGCGCCGTGTCGACGTCGGGGAGCGGCACGTCGGCGGCTACCCGGACGACCTTCGGGGCGACGGCGACGTAGGGCCGGGCCTCGGCCAGACGCCTGCGCTGTGCCGGGGTCAGCCGGGACCGCGGGTCGTCGACCGCCGCCATGATCCCGGCCAGGTCGCCGAACTCGGCGAGCAGTTTGGCCGCCGTCTTCTCGCCGATGCCCGGCACCCCCGGCAGTCCGTCGCTGGGATCGCCGCGCAGCAGCGCCAGGTCCACGTACCCCCGGCCGTCGACGCCGTACTTCTCGCGCAGCACGGCCTCGTCCGTGAGCTGGAGCGTGCCCACGCCCTTGATCGGGTACAGCACCCGCACCCCGCGGGCGTCGTCCACCAACTGGTACAGGTCGCGGTCGCCGGTGACGATGTCGACCGGTCCCGCGGCCCGCGCCGTGAACGTACCGATCACGTCGTCCGCCTCGTAGCGGGCGACGCCCACCCGTGCGATGCCGAGCGCGTCCAGGACGTCCTCGATGACCGGGACCTGCGGGGAGAGGGTGTCCGGCACCTCCTCCGCGTCCGGGCCCGCCGCGTGCTCCTCGGCGACCCGGTGCGCCTTGTAGGTGGGGATCAGCTCGACCCGCCACTTCGGCCGCCAGTCGGCGTCCATGCAGGCCACCAGGCGGTCGGGCCGGTGGTCCTTCACCAGCCGGTCGATGAAGTCCAGCAGCCCGCGCACGGCGTTCACCGGCGTGCCGTCCGGGGCTCTGACGGAGTCCGGCACACCGAAGTAGGCGCGGAAGTACAGCGAGGCGGTGTCGAGGAGCATCAGTCGTCCGGTCACGCTCCGCATCATGCCGTACGGCACCGACAGCCACCCCCGGGCGGCGCTCGCCCCCCACCCGTGAGCGACGGCGACGACCCGCACCCGCTGTATATGACCTGAATCACATAAAAGTTTGCCCGCCTCTACTCGGGGCAGGCGCGGCGTCTGTCCCATCCCCTGAGACGAGAGGTGCGCGTGACATCCAGGCTTGAGGCCGACCATCTGTACAAGGTGTTCGGAAGACGACCCGATCAGGCAGTGGAACGGCTTCGGCAGGGTGCCGCGCGGGAGGAGCTGCGCGCCGACGGCACCACGGCAGCCGTGATCGACGCCTCCTTCCAGGTGGCGCCCGGCGAGATCTTCGTGGTGATGGGACTGTCCGGTTCCGGGAAGTCCACGCTGCTGCGCATGCTGAACGGCCTGTCGGCGCCCACCGCGGGACGCGTCAGGTTCGACGGCCAGGACCTGACCACGCTGCCGGACCGCGAGCTGCGCGCGCTGCGCTCCCAGCGGATCAGCATGGTCTTCCAGCACTTCGCGCTGTTCCCGCACCGCAGCGTCCGCGACAACGCCGCCTACGGCCTGAGCGTGCAGGGCCTGCCCCGCGCCGAGCGCGAGCGCCGCGCCGACGAGGCGCTCGCCCTGTGCGGACTGGCCGGCTGGGAGGAGTCCTGGCCCGACGAGCTGTCCGGCGGGATGCAGCAGCGGGTGGGGCTGGCCCGCGCCCTGGCCACGGACGCCGACCTGCTGCTGATGGACGAGTCGTTCAGCGCGCTCGACCCGCTGATCCGCCGGGACATGCAGGACCAGTTGCTGCAACTCCAGCAGAGCCTGAAGAAGACGATCGTCTTCATCACCCACGACCTCAACGAGGCCATGCGCCTGGGTGACCGGATCGCCGTGATGCGCGACGGCCGGATCGTCCAGACAGGTACGGCACAGGAGATCCTGGTCCGCCCCGCCGACGACTACGTCGCCTCGTTCACCAAGGACGTCGACCGCTCCCGCGTGCTGACCGCCGCCGCCGTCATGGACACCGAACTCCGCGGCGACGAGGCCGACTGCGACTGCGAGACCGCCACGCCGCACACGCCGTTCTCGGAGCTGTGCGCGATCAGCGCCCGCCTGACCCACCCGGTCGCCGTCGTCGACGGCGACCGCACGCTCGTCGGAGTCGTCCCGCGCCAGCGCCTCGTCGGTTTCCTCGGCGACCAGCAGGGCGAGCCCGAGCCCTGTAGCAGTACGGGCCAAGGAGAGGGGGCCGCCCGTGCCTAGGATCCACTTCGGGGACTGGGTGGAGACCGCGGTCGACTGGTTGCAGTCCCACCTGACCTGGGTCTTCGACATCGTCAACGCCGTACTCGACGGCATGTACAGCGGTGTCGACACGGTCCTCGGCGGCGGTGAACCGCTGCTGGTGGCCGGCATCCTCGCCGTGATCGCCGCCTGGCTGCGCGGTCTGCTGCCCGGCGTCCTCGCCTTCGTGGGGCTCGCGCTCATCGACGCGCTCGGGCTGTGGGACGACGCGATGAACACCCTGTCCCTCGTGCTGGTGGCCGCGGTCATCACCGTCGTGATCGCCGTCCCGCTCGGTGTCCTGGCCGCGCGCAACCGGCGCGTCAGCGCCCAGCTGCGGCCGCTGCTCGACGTCATGCAGACCATGCCGGCGTTCATCTATCTCATCCCCGGCGTCATGTTCTTCGGCGTCGGTACGACCCCGGGCCTGCTCGCGACGATCATCTTCGCGATGCCGCCCGGCGTCCGCATGACCGAACTCGGCATCCGCCAGGTGGAGGGCGAACTCGTCGAGGCGGCCGAGGCGTTCGGCACCATGCCCCGCGACGTCCTGCTGCGGGTCCAGCTGCCGCTGGCCCTGCCGACCATCATGGCCGGCGTCAACCAGGTGATCATGCTGAGCCTGTCGATGGTGGTCATCGGCGGCATGGCCGGCGCGGGCGGCCTCGGTGAGCAGGTCTACTCGGCGATCACCCAGCTCAAGGTGGGTCTCGCGGCGGAGAGCGGGGTGGCCGTGGTCATCCTCGCGATGTACCTCGACCGCATGACCGGCGCCCTGAGCGAACGGGTGTCCCCGCTGGGCCGCCGCGCGGCGGCCAGGGCCGGCTCCCTGGCGGGGCGCGCCAGGTTCGCGCGCTACCGGCCGGCGGGCGCGGTCGCCGTCGTCGGTGTCGTCGTGCTCGCG
Source organism: Streptomyces sp. NPDC056161 (assembly GCF_042268025.1). Classification (NCBI taxonomy): domain Bacteria; kingdom Bacillati; phylum Actinomycetota; class Actinomycetes; order Kitasatosporales; family Streptomycetaceae; genus Streptomyces; species Streptomyces sp. NPDC056161. The sequence continues at coordinate 137,233 of NZ_JBHJUV010000007.1, read as the reverse complement.
CTGGTCGCCGGCGGTCTGAACCTGGCCGGTTCCGGCAAGGCCGAGGCGGGCTCCGCAGCCCGTCCCGGCAAGGACGCAGGCAAGACCGTCGACATGGGCTACTTCCCGTGGGACGAGGCCATCGCCAGCACCTTCCTCTGGGACAACATCCTGGAGGACCGCGGCTACAAGCCGAACCTCAAGCAGCTCGACCCGGGCCCGCTCTACAGCTCCCTCGCGCAGGGCCAGATGGACATCCAGCTGGACTCGTGGCTGCCGACGACGCACAAGGCGTACATGGACAAGTACGGGTCCCAGCTGGAGGACCTGGGGTCGTGGTACGGGCCGACCTCGTTGGAGCTGTCGGTGCCCTCGTACGTGAAGGGGATCGATTCGCTGGCCGATCTGAAGGGCCAGGGGAAGAAGTTCGGCGGGAAGATCATCGGCATCGAGGCGAGCGCCGGGGAGATGGCGACACTGAACAACAAGGTCCTGAAGGCGTACGGGCTCCAGGACGAGTACCAGGTGGTGTCGTCGAGCACGTCCGCGATGCTGGCGGAGCTGGACCGGTCGATCAAGAATCACCAGCCGGTGGTGGTCACCCTGTGGTCGCCGCACTGGGCGTACGGGAAGTACGACCTGAAGAAGCTCAAGGACCCCATGACCGCCTGGGGCCAGGGCGAGCGGATCCACATGGTGGGCAAGAAGACCTTCAGCCAGGACTTCCCGGAGTTCTCCGGCTGGCTGAAGAACTTCAAGCTGACCGAGGGCCAGCTCACCTCCCTGGAGGTCGCGATCCAGCAGGGCGGCGCCGGGAACGAGAAGGCGTCCGCACGGAAGTGGCTGGACGCCCAGCCGGGACTTGAGGACAAGCTGGCACCGGTGTCCTGAGGAGAAGCCGGCGCCGGTGTCCCGAGGACACCTGGCGTCGGCCGCCGCGTCGGGGGAGTGCGCCCAGCCACGACAAGGATCCGGCCAACCACAGAGCGCTACGGCCCTGTCCGAGCCTGTCCGAGCCCGTCCGGGCCCGCCCAGGCCAGTTCCGACGGCCGGCCGCGGGCCACGACCGCATCCGCGGCGGCCACCGGCCCGCCCCGCCGCCCGGCCGATCGCCGCCCGGAGCGGGCCCCGCCCGGATTCCGCCCGGCACACCCGCCCTGACCAGCGGCTCCACCGCACCTTCGGGACGCGGTGCACGGCCCGGGAACACTTGCGGCCGCCGGCGCATTGAAAAAGAGGGACGCGGTCCCGTGCTGAGACGGGGTCAGCGTCGCGCCACGAATCCGGGAGCTGGTCGCCATGGCGCCACCGTCCCGCGGTCGGCCGGTTCGGCCGGCGGCCCGCACGGCCACTGGCGCGAACCGTGATGGTCGTGCCTACCCGACGTGACATGGATGTGACGGCCGCATGAAATGGTTTGCCGAACCTGCGTAGGGTGCAGAGAACCCATCAGGGCGCAGGGGCCCGACGCAGGTCCCCGGCACGGCGGCACGACGAGCGAAGGAGGGAGCCGGAGCGATGGGCGACCACAAAGAACAACAGCCCGTCCGCGTGGGCGCGGCCGTCCGGCGGCGGCGTCGCGCGCTGGAGCTGACCCTCGCCGTCGTAGCGGAGCGCAGCGGCCTGTCGGTGCCCTTCCTCAGCCAGATCGAGAACGACCGGGCCCGCCCCAGCACGAGTTCCCTGGAAAAGGTCGCCGACGCGCTGCGCACCACGGCCGTCGAACTCCTCGCCGCGGCCGACCCGGCATGCAGCGTCGACGTCGTGCGCGGCGAGGCCGCCGAGGCGGACTTCACCCCCCGGGTGCGTTCGCTGGTGCGTGGTCACCATCAGTTGCACGCCTCCGAGTTCACCGGCGACCACGACGCGGGCCGCGAATTCCAGCACCGCAACGACGAGTTGCTGTACGTGGCCGACGGCGCCGTGGAGATAGAGGCGGAGGGCCGCGCCTACCGGCTGGGCCGCGGCGACACCCTCTACCTCACCGGCGGGGTGCGTCACCGCTGGCGGGCCACGGTGCCGGACACCCGGGTGGTCGTGGTCGCGGTGGCCGAGCACATCGAGGCCGTCCACGACCGGCCCCGCTGATGCGGGTCGTCTCCCTCGTACCCTCCCTCAGCGAGGCGGTCGCCGAGTCCGTACCCGGTGCCCTGGTCGGCGCCACCGACTGGTGCACCCACCCGGCGCAACTGTCGGTCACCCGTGTCGGCGGCACCAAGAACCCCCAGGTGGAGCGGATCGTCGCCCTCGCCCCGGACCTGGTGGTCGCCAACGAGGAGGAGAACCGCGCTCCCGATCTGGCGGCGCTGCGCGCGGCGGGCCTCACGGTGCTGGTCACCGAGGTGCGGAGCGTGCCGCAGGCGTTCCGGGAACTGGCCCGGGTGCTGACGGCGTGCGGGGCGACGGCACGGCCGCGGTGGCTGGACGAGGCGGAGGACGCCTGGTCGGCGCCGCCGACGGGAACGGCGCCGCGGACGGCGTCCGGGCAGCGGGCGAGGGCGGTGGTGCCGGTGTGGCGCCGGCCGTGGATGGTCCTCGGCCGGGACACCTTCGCGGGCGACGTCCTGGTCCGGCTGGGCGTGGACAACGTGTACGCCGGGCACCCCGACCGCTACCCGCGCGTCCCGCTGGACGAGTTGCGGGCCGCCGCCTGCGATCTCGTCGTACTGCCCGACGAGCCCTACCGCTTCACGGCCGACGACGGCCCCGAGGCGTTCCCCGGCCTGCCCTGCGCCCTGGTCAGCGGACGGCATCTGACGTGGTACGGGCCATCGCTCGCCGAGGCTCCGCGGGTGCTGTCCGAGGCGCTGCGAGCAGTTCGCCGCTGACCAGCCCGCGCACCGTGCCCACGGTGGCCGCCGCCCAGCAGGCGACCAGCAGTCCGTACAGGCCGAACGTGAGCCAGTCGTACGCGGCCAGTCCGGTGTGCCGGGCCAGCGCCGCGCTGCCGGTGACACAGGTGCCCACCGGGAAGGTGAACCCCCACCAGGTCATCGCGAACCGCATCCCGCGCCGCCGGGCCCGCACCACGTGCGCCGTCGCGAACGCCAGCCACAGCAGCGCGAACCCCATCACCGGAATCCCGTACAGGACGGCCAAGTCGGCCAGGCCGCGGTCGTACGGCGCCGGTACGACCCCGGGCGCCCGGTCCCCGAAGATCCCCACCGCGGTGGTGGACTGCCCGAGCGGCCCCAGCACCAGGAACAGCGTCGGGGTGAGCGCGAGGGGCAGCGGGCCCGCGAGGACCAGCCGGGCGAAGACGAGGGACAGCATCAGCAGGGTCATGAACAGGCTGAGCCCGAAGAGGGCGAAGCACCCGATGAGCAGGGTCTCCCTGGGCGGGCCCGGCGGCAGGTACGGCAGCAGCAGCGGGCCGAGCGCGGCGGACACCATGGGTGCGACGAGCGGCAGCAGCCACGCCGGGGTCACCTGTCCCAGCTCGGTGCGGTGGCGCACGGTCAGCAGGAACGGCACCGCCGTGGCCGTCACGAGTCCGACCGCTGTGCCGACGGTGAACAGCACGGCGTCCAGGGCCACGGCTCCCGGCGTCCCGAGCCACCCCCGCCCGACGGTGACGGCACCGCCGCCGACCGCGAGCAACGCCATGGACAGACAGCCGTAGAAGGGCGCGATCGCCGGGTCGAGGAGGTGGGTCCGGGCCTGGTCGCGGTGGTACGTCCAGTGCAGGGCGCGGGCGGTGAGGACGACCACCAGCAGCACCAGGGAGAGCGCCCACACGGCGGTGCAGACGGTGCGCAGGCCGTCGGTGAGACCCGGCAGCACGGCGCCGCCGGTGCCGACCGCCGATGTGCCCATGACGGCGGCGTACCAGTTGGGGCCGAGGTGGCGGACGGCCGGGACCCGGCGGAGGACGAGGGGCTGGACTGCGGTGACCATGGGTCCACCGTCCCGCGCGCCGGGAGCGCCGACCAGGGAGCACTCGTCTATGAGGGCATAAGCTGGTCTTATGAGCGAGGCGGAGGAGCGGCGCGGGGCGGGATCGCTGGCCCATCGGGTGCCGGATCTCGGCGCGTTGGAACTGCTGCTGGCGGTGGCCCGTACCGGCAGCCTCGGCGCGGCGGCCCGGGAGGTGGGCGTCACCCAGCCGGCGGCCAGCAGCCGGATCCGCTCCATGGAGCGCCAGCTCGGCGTGGCCCTGGTGGACCGCTCGCCGCGCGGCTCCCGGCTCACCGACGCCGGGGTGCTGGTGACGGACTGGGCGCGGCGGATCGTGGAGGCGGCGCAGGCTTTCGACGCGGGCGCGCACGCGCTGCGGGACCGCCGCGACTCGCGGCTGCGGGTGGCGGCCAGCATGACGATCGCCGAGTACCTGCTGCCGGGCTGGCTGCTGGCCCTGCGCGCCGAGCGGCCGGACACGGCGGTGTCCCTGCTGGCCGGGAACTCGGCGATGGTGGCCGAGCGGCTGCTCGCGGACCAAGCGGACCTGGGCTTCGTCGAAGGGCTCACGGTCCCCGCGGGGCTGGACTCCGCTGTCATCGCGCACGACCACCTGATCGTCGTCACCGCCCCCGCACACCCCTGGGCCCGCCGACGCGGCCCGCTGGCCGCGGACGAACTGGCCACCACCCCTCTGATCCTGCGGGAACGCGGTTCGGGCACCCGTCAGGTCCTGGACGCCGCCCTGGGCGGCCTGGCCCGCCCGCTGATCGAGCTGTCCTCCACCACGGCGGTCAAGGCCGCGGCGGTCGGCGGCGCCGGGCCCGCGGTCCTGAGCGAACTGGCGGTACGGGAGGAACTGGCACTGCGCCGCCTGGTGCGCATCCCCGTGCGGGAGACGTCCTTCGGCCGTGAGCTGCGCGCGGTGTGGCGCACGGGACACCGGCCGACGGGACCGGCACGGCAGCTGCTGTCGCTGACGCGGGGGTGAGCGGGGACCGGCCGACCGGCCTCGGACGGGTGCCGGTGGGCCGTTCCGGCCGACGGTCAGCCGGCCGCTCCGGGGTGGTCCGGCGGCCCGGCCGCCGCCTCCACCAGTGCCCGCATCACCCGTAGGTCCTCGCCCATCTCCGGATGCCACTGCACTCCCAGCACCCACCCGGCGGGTCCCGCGGGTTCGACCGCCTCCACCGTCCCGTCGGCCGCGTGCGCCGACGCCACGAGTCCGCCGCCGAGCCGGTCCACGGCCTGGTGGTGGTAGGTGGGTACGGAGCATTCGTCCGGGACGATGCCGGCGTACCGGGTGCCGGGCACCGGCTTGACGGGGTGCCGCCCGAAGATCCCCGGCACCTCCGCGTGCCCGTCCAGGTGCTGCACGAGTGTGCCGCCGAGGGCGACGTTCAGCAGCTGCATGCCGCGGCAGATCCCGAGCAGCGGTACGTCCGCCGCCAACGCGGCGTCGATCAGGGCGAGTTCCCAGGCGTCCCGGGCCCGGTCGGGCGGGCCGGTCCGCGGTCCGGGCGCGGCGCCGTAGCGGACCGGCTCGACGTCCGGGCCGCCCGCGATCACCAGCCCGTCCAGCCGCGCCACGGCGGCCGCGGCGTGCTCGGGCCCGTCCGGCGGCAGCAGCGCGGCCAGCCCGCCGGCCCGCTGCACCAGCCGCGGGTACCCGGCCGGCAGTAGCGATGCCTCCAGTTCCCACACCCCCCAGCGCGCCCGGGACTCCAGATACGTACTGACACCGATCAACGGCCTGCCCGCCATGGCCCCTCCTTCACTGCGCTAATGGCATGCTCACATACCTTTGCCGCGAACCGTGCGCCGGACAAGTCCCGCACCGGACGAGCCCCACGGGGACGGACCCGTGCCGGACAAGTCCCGCACCGAACGAGCCCGCCACCGCCGTGTCGTTCGCCGGTCGGATCCCCTTGGTCGGGTCCTCCGCCGGTCGGATCCCCTCGGTCGGGTCTTCCGCCGGTCGGATCCCCTCGGTCGGGTCTTCCGCCGGTCCGGCCTTCCACCGGTCGGGCCCGCCGCCGGTCAGCCCTCCGGCGGCCGACTCCTCCTGGGCCGAGCCCATCGCCCGCGCGGTCCGGACAGACGCAGCTCGGCCGGACGGCGCCCCGCAGCCGCCGGGCGGAGGGCCCGTCGGGCGGGCGGTCAGGCCAGGAACCCCCGCAGCAGTGCCGCCGTACCCGCACAGTGCTCCCGCATCGTCGCCCGCGCCGCGTCCGCGTCGCCGGCCAGGACCGCCTCGACCAGCGCCGTGTGCTGCCGCTGCGAATGCTCCAGGTTGCGGACCAGGAGCGGGATGCAGTCGAGCAGGTCGTTGACCGTCGCCCGGACCGCCGCGTACTGCGCGGCCAGCGTCGGCGAACCCGACAGCTCGGCCACGGTGAGGTGGAGCAGCGTGTCCAGCCGCCGGTACTCGGCCAGCGGCGCGTCGTGCGTGCGGGCCAGCGCCGTACGCAGCCGCTCGGACTGCCCGTCGGACAGCGCGTGCGCCGCGCACAGCCCGGCCGCGCCGACCTCCAGCACCTCCCGGAACCGCAGCACGTCGTCGAGGTCGACCCCGGCGAGGCGCCGCCGCAGCTCCGCCCCGCCGCTCGCATCGGCCCTGGGCAGTACGAACGTGCCGCCGTAGCGCCCGCGCCGGGACTCCACCAGGCCCTGGTCCTGGAGCACCTTGAGCACCTCGCGCAGCGTCACCCGGCTGATCCCGAGCCGCTCCGCCAGCTCGCGCTCGGCGGGCAGCCGCTCGCCGCCCGGCACCAGACCCAGCCGTACGACCTGGAGGATCTGCTCCAACGCCTCCTCGAAGCCGTTGCCCGCCCGCACCGGCCGCAGCACCGGCGCGAGCCGGTCGTCCGGCGTCCCCCGCCGCATGTCCCGCGCCATACGGCCGCGCCCCCTTCCCAACCAATGGTTCTCACCAATACCTTATGGCTACCGGCCGGCCGAAGAAGCCGAAGGAGGCTCTCCCGTGGCAGACCGCACACCCCCGCTCGCCGTCGAGGAACTGCACGCCCTCGTCGCGGGCGGTGAGATCGACACTGTCGTCCTGGCCTTCCCCGACATGCAAGGGCGGCTCCAGGGCAAGCGGTTCGCCGCCCGCTTCTTCCTCGACGAGGTCCTCCAGCACGGCACCGAGGGCTGCAACTACCTGCTCGCCGTGGACACCGAGATGAACACCGTCGACGGCTACGCCATGTCCTCCTGGGACCGCGGCTACGGCGACTTCGCCATGCACCCCGACCTGAGCACCCTGCGCCGCGTCCCGTGGCACCCGGGCACCGCGCTGGTCGTCGCCGACCTCGCCTGGGCGGACGGCTCGCCGGTGGTCGCCGCGCCCCGCCAGATCCTCCGCCGCCAGCTGGAGAAACTGGCCCGGCTCGGCTACACCGCCCAGGTCGGCACCGAGCTGGAGTTCATCGTCTTCAAGGACACCTACGAGCGGGCCTGGGACACGGGCTACCGCGGTCTGACCCCGGCCAACCAGTACAACGTCGACTACTCCATCCTCGGCACCGGCCGCATCGAGCCGCTGCTGCGCCGCCTGCGCAACGAGATGGCCGGCGCCGGCCTCACCGTCGAGTCGGCCAAGGGCGAGTGCAACCCCGGCCAGCACGAGATCGCCTTCCGCTACGACGAGGCCCTGGTCACCTGCGACCAGCACGCCGTCTACAAGACCGGCGCCAAGGAGATCGCCGCCCAGGAGGGCGTCTCGATCACCTTCATGGCCAAGTACAACGAGCGCGAGGGCAACTCCTGCCACATCCACCTCTCGCTCGCGGACACCGACGGCACCAACGCGATGGCCGGGCCCGAGGGCATGACCGAGGTCATGCGGCACTTCCTGGCCGGACAGCTGGCGGCGCTGCGCGACTTCGCCCTCCTCTACGCCCCCAACATCAACTCCTACAAGCGGTTCCAGCCCGGGTCGTTCGCCCCGACCGCCGTCGCCTGGGGCCACGACAACCGCACCTGCGCCCTGCGCGTCGTCGGCCACGGCCGCTCCCTGCGCTTCGAGAACCGGCTGCCCGGCGGCGACGTCAACCCGCACCTCGCGGTCGCCGGACTGGTCGCCGCCGGGCTGTACGGCATCGAACAGGAACTGGAGCTGCCCGAGCCCTGCCCGGGCAACGCCTACACCGCCGAGTACGAGCACGTCCCCACCACCCTGCGGGAGGCCGCCGCACGCTGGGCGGCCAGCCCCATCGCCCGAGCCGCCTTCGGCGACGAGGTCGTCGACCACTACCACAACCTGGCCCGCGTCGAACTGGACGCCTTCGACGCCGCCGTCACCGACTGGGAGCTGCGCCGCTCCTTCGAACGCATGTGAGGCCCGCCTTGTCCGACGAGCAGTCCCCGCAGCCGCCCGGCGAACCGGCCACCGAGGCGTCCACCGATCCCGAGCTCCAGGTGCGCGACCCGGCCACCGAAGAGGTCGTCGCCACGGTCCCGGCCGCCACCGCCGCCGACGTCGACGCCGCCGTCGTACGCGCCGCGGCGGCCCAGACCCGCTGGGCCGCCCTCGCGCCCGCCGACCGGGCCCGGCTGCTGCGCCGCTTCGCCGACGAAGTCGACGCCCACACCGAGGAGTTGGCGCAGCTGGAGGTCCGCGAGGCCGGGCATCTGCTCGGCAACGCCCGCTGGGAGGCGGGCAACGCCCGCGACCTGCTGCTGTACGCGGCGGGCGGCGCCGAACGCCTCCTCGGCAAGCAGATCCCCGCACCCGGCGGCTGGGACGTCACCTTCCAGGAGCCGCTGGGCGTGGTCGGGGTCATCGCGCCCTGGAACTTCCCGATGCCCATCGCGGCCTGGGGCTCCTTCCCCGCCCTCGCCGCGGGCAACGCCGTCGTCCTCAAACCCGCCGAGACCACCCCGCTCACCGCGCTCCGCCTCGCCGAACTCGGCCTGGCCGCGGGCCTGCCCGAGCATCTCTTCCAGGTGCTGCCCGGACACGGCCACATCGCCGGCCGCGCGCTCGTCGACCACCCGGACGTGGCCAAGATCGTGTTCACCGGCTCCACCCGCACCGGCCGCGAGGTCATGACCCGGTGCGCCCGCCTGGTCAAACCGGTCACCCTCGAACTCGGCGGCAAGAGCCCCAACATCGTCTTCGCCGACGCCGACGTCGAAGCCGCCGTCGACCCGTTCTCCTTCCTCGACAACTCCGGCCAGGACTGCTGCGCCCGCACCCGGATCCTGGTGCAGGAGCCGGTGTACGACCAGGTCCGCGAGGTGCTGGCGGACGCGCTCGCGGCCGTCGTGGTGGGCGACCCGGCCGACCCGAAGACCCGGATGGGCCCGCTGATCTCGGCCCGGCAACGCGACCGGGTGCGGTCCTTCGTCCCCGACGGCGCCCCCGCCCTGCGCGGCACCGCGCCCGAGGGACCCGGCTACTGGTTCGCGCCGACCGTGCTCACCGGGGAGCGGCCCGACTCGCCCGCCGCCCGCGAGGAGATCTTCGGCCCGGTCGCCGTCCTGCTGCCGTTCACCGACGAGGCCGACGCCGTCCGGCTCGCCAACGACACCCCGTACGGCCTGGCCGGTTCCCTGTGGACCCGGGACCTCGGCCGTGCCCTGCGGGTCTCGCGGGCCGTGCGGGCCGGGAACCTGTCCGTCAACTCCCACTCCAGCGTCCGCTACTGGACCCCGTTCGGCGGCTTCAAGCAGTCCGGTCTCGGCCGCGAGCTGGGACCGGACGCCCTGTCCGCCTTCACCGAGACCAAGAACGTCTTCATCAGCACGGAGGGCCCCGCACAGTGACCGCTGGAACGTCCGAGAACCCTGAGATCATCTGTCGCCGACTGGCCGGCCGGACCGCCGTCGTCACCGGAGCGGGCAGCGGCATCGGCCTCGCCTCCGCCCGCCGCCTCGCCTCCGAGGGCGCCCACGTCGTCTGCGCCGACATCGACGAGACCCGCGGCCAGGCCGCCGCCGACGAGGTCGGCGCTCTGTTCGTGAAGGCCGACGTCACCGACCCCGATCAGGTCGAGGCGCTGTTCGAGACGGCCTACGACACCTACGGCAGCGTCGACGTCGCCTTCAACAACGCGGGCATCTCCCCGCCCGACGACGACTCCATCCTGGAGACCGGCCTGGAGGCGTGGAAGCGCGTCCAGGAGGTCAACCTCACCTCCGTCTACCTGTGCTGCAAGGCCGCCATCCCCTACATGCGCCGCCAGGGCCGGGGCTCCATCATCAACACGGCCTCCTTCGTGGCCCGCATGGGCGCGGCGACCTCCCAGATCTCCTACACCGCCTCCAAGGGCGGGGTGCTCGCCATGTCCCGCGAACTGGGTGTGCAGTTCGCCCGGGAGGGCATCCGGGTCAACGCGCTGTGCCCGGGTCCGGTCAACACCCCCCTGCTGCGGGAGCTGTTCGCCAAGGACCCCGAACGGGCCGCCCGCCGCCTGGTGCACATCCCGGCCGGCCGGTTCGCCGAGGCCGAGGAGATCGCCGCCGCCGTCGCCTTCCTCGCCAGCGACGACTCCTCCTTCGTCAACGCCAGCGACTTCCTGGTGGACGGCGGCATCTCGGGCGCGTACGTCACGCCCCTCTAGAGGCCCGTGCGGACGCCCGCGTGGCCGGACCGCCCGCCGTTGCCGGCTCGCGGCGCCCCCACGACGGCGCCCCCACGACGGCGCCCGGCCGTTCCCTCTGGCCGGGCGCCGTGTACCGGGCCGTGGCGTCCGGCTTACAGTGCCGTGATGAGCATGACGCCGCCGCCGGGCTGGTACCCCGACCCGAACGCTCCCCGGTTGGAGCGCTGGTGGGACGGCGGCGCCTGGACCGAGCACCGCCGGGCGCGGGGAGCGGACGTGGCGCCGCCGGCGCCGGAACCGAATTCCGGGCGGGCCAAGGCGGTCGCGCTGATCGCCGCCGGAGCCGTTCTGGTAGCGGCGATCGTCATCGGCGCCCTCCTGCTCCGCGAGGACCACGAGGACCGCGGTGGTTCCCTCCACGCCGGAGCCGCGCCCACGCCCGCCACGAGCGCCGCGCGATCTGCCGCGCCCACGCCCGCCACGCGATCCGCCGGGACCCCGGCCGCCGATGATGCCGCCGTCGTGGTCGACCGGTTCGCCGGCGGCACCCTGCCGGGCCGGACCGCCGACCGGGCGCGCTCGGAGGACAACGCCACCGCCGCCAGCGGGGGCGCCGCCCGCCTCGACCCGGCGGGCTGAACCGGCCCCCACCCGGAGGGCCGCGCCGACCGACACACCCGGGAACCCCCACGGCCGGGGGGACTCGGCCGGTCAGAGGAACGTGCGGCCCTCGCCCCGGTAGGTGGGCACGGTCGCCGTCACCCTGTCCCCCTCGACCAGGTGCAGCGCGTCGAACCGCTCGCACAGCTCACCGGCCTTGGCGTGCCGGAACCACACCTTGTCGCCGATGAGCAGGTCGTCGGCGGGCGAACCGAGCAGCGGCGTCTGCACCTCGCCCGGCCCCTCCTGGGAGTCGTAGCGCAGTCCCTGAGGCAGATACGGCACCGGCAGCCGGTCCCGGCCGGCCGTGCCGGACGCCGGATAGCCCCCGCCGAGCACCGTCACCACCCCGACGCCCGGCCGCCGTACGACCGGCTGCGCGAACAGCGCGGCCGGCCGGCCGGTGAACGACGTGTAGGTGTCGAACAGGTGCGGCACATACAGCCCCGAACCGGCCCCGATCTCGGTGACGACGTCCTCGGCGGCCGTGTACTGCACACTCCCCGTGCCACCGCCGTTGACGAACTCCAGACCCGGCGCCACCGCCCGGACGGCCCGCACCACGGCGGCCCGCCGCTCGGCCAGCTCACGCCGGGCGGTCGCCTGCATCAGACGGACGGCTCGGGAACGCGCCGGCCGGCCCGCGACGTGGTCGCCCACACCGGCGATGTGACCCTCGTACGCCATGATCCCCACGAGCGTGAATCCGGGCCGCCGCAGCACCGCGCGGGCCAGCTCGGCGACCTGGTCGGGGGAGTGCAGCGGGGAGCGCAGCGCCCCGAACCGCAGCCGCCCGCCGAGCAGTCGCAGCGACGTGTCCAACTCCAGGCAGACGCGCACGACTTCGGCGCCGCCGCCGCGGGAGGCGTCGATGAGATCGAGCTGCGCCGGGTTGTCGATCATCACGGTGACGGCCGCGGCGAGCTTGGGATCGGCGGCCAGTTCGGCGAAACCGGACCGGTCGGCGGACGGGTAGGCGAGCAGTACGTCGTCGAACCCGGAACGCGCCAGCCAGAGCGACTCGGCCAGCGTGAAGGCCATGACGCCCTGGAATCCGTCCTTGGCGAGCGCACGTTCGAGCAGGGCGCGGCAGCGTACGGACTTGCTGGCGACGCGGATCGGCTTCCCGCCCGCCCGGCGCACGAGGTCGTCCGCGTTGGCGTCGAAGGCGTCCAGGTCCACGATCGCGAGAGGGGCGTCGAGATGGGCGGTGGCCCGGTCGTAACGGGCCCGGTCGGCGGCGCGCGCAGTCATGCACGAAGCCTGCCAGACCGGATTACCGCTGGGTAGAGGGACGTTCCGGGCAGATGCCGCGGCGTCACGGACTGGTTCCCGTTCGCCGTGGAACAACCCGTAGAGTGACGCGCACGCACGACGGGACGGGCCGCGGGGCCGCGGATCCCGCGCTGGGATGCCGTCGCGTCCGCGCGGGTATGCAGTGCCCGGGACGGGCCATGCCGGGCCCTGGGCGGGGGGCATGGCCGCCCGCGCACCGAGGAGTCGGCCGGGCACTAGGAAACGGGGGGTGCATGAGCACGGAAGCGCGCCACGCTCCGATCCCCCCGCGCCCCACCTCCACGAACGCCCCCGACAGCCCGGCGGACAGCACGGAAACGGCAGACGCCGAAACCGGCGAGAACCCAGCGAACCCAGCGAACCCAGCGAACTCTGCGAACTCTGCGAACTCTGCAAACTCTGAGAACCCTGAGAACGGCGAGAACCGCGAGAACGGCGTGAAAGCCGCACAGGTCGGAGAGGCCGGGCGGAGCGCGCAGGCCGGGCGCTCGTCGGGTCCGGGGAAACCCGGACCGGGCGGGAACACGGCGATCACCGCGCACCCGGTCGACACCGCGGGCGGCGCTGCTTCTTCCCCCCGTACCCCGATGTCCGTCGGGCGCGCCGGTACGGAGGAGGCGCCGACGGGCCCGGGTCCGGCCGACGGCCGTGCCGTGGGTACGCCGGTGCCCCCGGGCCCGCGGACGGACGCGGAGCCGCCCCGCGTTCGTACGGGCGGAAACCCTCCCGTGTCCGCGCGTCCGCCGACCGGGGCCGACCGGGCCGAGCGGCCGACGGAAGCCGGAACTCCGGCGCCGCGCGCCGGTGATTCGAAACCGCACACCGGTACTTCGGTACCGCGCACCGGTACTTCGGTACCGCGCACCAGCACTTCGGCACCGCGCGCCGGCGCCGCGGACGGCCCCGCTCCCGTGCGGTCCGGCCCAGGCGACGCCGAGCCGCGCTGTCCTGGACCACGCCGGTCCCATGCCGCGCCCGGCGGCACCCCCGGCGTCCCGTCGCCCCCGCCGCCACCCGCCTCGGCCCGCTTCCCGGACGCCCCGCCCACCGCGGGCACCCGCTCCGGACGGGACGGGAGCCCCGGACATGACGGCCGTACCCCGGTTCCGCCCCGCCGGTCCGGGCCTCCTGCCGAGGCCGCCAAGGGGACCAGCGCGCGCCTGCGGCCGGCACCACCCGCCCACGAGTCCGGCACACCGGCCGGGCCCGGCGGCGAACCACCGTCGACCGTCGCGTGGCCCGGCGCCACGAACCGGTCCACCGGCGCCGCGAGCTGGGCCGGTCCCGGCGCCGCCGGCGACGGGACCGAGGACGGCGCCCGGCGGCCCGGGGACTTTCCGGGGGCCGGACCGGAGCGTGCCGGGCGCGGGGTACCGCCCGATCCCGCCCTGTCCTGGAGCGCGTTCCCGCCGCCGGGCGGACGACCCGTCGTGTCGTTCGGGCAGCCCGAGGGATACGACGACCGTGCCCGGCCCAGACCGCTGGGCGGGCGCCCGCACAGCCGCACCGCCGCTGCCGCCGTCTGCCTGGTCCTCGGCCTCGGACTCATCGGCGGTGCCGTGACCGGGAGTTGGCTCACCGGTGAGGCCGGCGGCGCGGACGCCGAGACCGGCTTCGCCGCGGCAGGCGACCTCTGGCACAGCGAGCCGGTCGACGCGCTCTTCCCGCCCACCGTCGAGGGCAGGGGTGCCGGACCCGGCGGCGCCGACCGGACCTGGACCCGGATCGCGGTTGCCCCGGACGGCGGCTGCGCCGACGCCTTCGACCCGCTCCTCGGCAAGGTCCTCGCCCCCGTCGGCTGTGAACGGCTGCTGCGGGCCACCTACACGGACGCCACCGAAAGCCATGTCACCACCGTCGGGCTGCTGTTCACCAAGGCCGACTCCGCCGCCATGGCCGCCCTCGCCGCCCGCTTCAAGGACGAGCGCCTGGACCGCCGTACCGATCTGCTGCCTCGCCCGTACGCCGCCAAGGACACCGTCGCCGAGGACTTCGGCGACCGGCAGTGCGCATCCTGGACCGTCTCCGTCCTCACCGACGCGCCCGTCGTCGCCTACGCCGTCTCCGGCTGGTCCGACGGCCGCACCGTCGACGCGCCCCAGCCCGCCGCGGAGGCCGTGCAGTCCGGCGCCACCACCGCCCCCGCGCAGGCGGGCCTCGGCCAGGAGGCCCAGGGTCTCGCCGACCGCGTCGAACGGCGCCTGCGTCAGACCGTCAGCACGGCCACGGAGCAGCCCTCATGACGCGAACGACGGGCGGCCGCCGCGGGCCCGGCCCGGCCGGCACGGCCCTGAGCCTCCTCCTCGCCGGTTCGCTGGCCCTCCTGCCCGCCACCACCGCGCACGCCGACGGCATACGCTCCCAGCAGTGGGCCCTGTCCGCCATGCACACCGAGGACGCCTGGCGCACCACCAAGGGCAAGGGCGTCACCGTCGCCGTGCTGGACACCGGAGTCGAGACCGACCACCCGGACCTCGTCGGCAACGTCCTGCCCACCAAGGACTTCGTCGGCTTCGGCGCCGAGCCCGGCGACCGCACCTGGGCCCGGCACGGCACCGCGATGGCCGGCATCATCGCGGGCCACGGCCATGGGCCCGGCAACGCCGACGGCGTCATGGGCATCGCCCCCGAGGCGAAGATCCTGCCCGTGCGGGTGATCCTGGAGGACGGCGACACGGCCCGCGGCAAGGCCCGCGCCACCCGCGGCAACGCTCTCGCCGAGGGCATCCGCTGGGCCGCCGACCACGGCGCCGACGTCATCAACCTCTCGCTCGGCGACGACTCCGACTCCGCGCACCCCGAGCCCAGCGAGGACGAGGCCGTGCAGTACGCCCTGAAGAAGGGCGTGGTCGTCGTCGCCTCCGCCGGGAACGGCGGCGACCAGGGCGACCACATCTCCTACCCGGCCGCCTACCCGGGCGTGATCGCCGCCACCGCCGTCGACCGCTACGGCACCCGCGCCGCCTTCTCCACCCGCCGCTGGTACGCCACCGTCAGCGCACCCGGCGTGGACATCGTCATCGCGGACCCGGACCACAAGTACTACGAGGGCTGGGGGACCAGCGCCGCCTCCGCCTTCGTCTCGGGCGCCGTCGCCCTGGTCGAGGCGGCCCACCCCGGCCTGGCCCCGGCCCAGATCAAGAAGCTGCTGGAGGACACCGCACGCGACGCGCCGAGCGGTGGCCGGGACGACTCGCGCGGCTTCGGCTTCGTCGACCCCGCCGCCGCGATCAGCGCGGCCCGCCGGATCGAGCCGGAGAAACCGCACGCGGCGGCCTACGCGGACAAGTACTTCGGGTCCGGCCCGGACGCCGCCCGGCGGGCCGGTTCCACCGCGGGCTGGGCGGGTCCGCTCGCGGGCGGCGCCGGCGGGGTACTGCTGGTGGCGGCGGTGGTCCTGTGGCGGGGCCGCCGCGAGACGGAGCGCTGAACCCCGCGCGTACGACGCCGGTTTCCAGGCGTACGACGCCGAGTGCCAGGGCCACGGGAGGCGCAGGGCGGCCGGGGAACTACCCAGCCGCGGACACCGGTGGAACCGTGGACACCGGCGCGACCGCGGACACCGACGTGACCGCCGACTCGGAGGAGTCCGTGGAGTCCGTGGAGTCCGTGGAGACCGTGGCGTCCGGGGACGCCACGGCCGAGGGGGTCCTGCCGGTGAACGCCGACACCGCGGCCCGCGCCGCCGCCTCCACCAGGTCGATGCCGCGCGCCTGGGACACCGTGCCCTTCGACAGGACGGCGACCAGGTAGGCGGTGCCGTCCACCGTCACCCGTCCGATGCTGTTCACGTCCCACAGCCCGGTCGTGCTGCGCGCCAGCCAGCCGTTCTTCAGGGCCGTCGTGGCGGAACCGTCGGCCACCGCCGACACACCCCACCGCTGGTCGGTCTCGACGGTCTCCATCAGCTCCCGGACATAGTCCCGCGACGCCTCGCTCAGCTGCGAACCGTCCCCGAACACCTGCTGGAGCAGGGCGAGTTGGTCGGCCGCGGTGGTCTGCGTCAGCCCCCACAGCGGGCCGTCGCCACCGGTGGTGCCCGTGAGCCCGAACCGTTTGTTCGCGGCGTCGAGTCCGTCCTTGCCGCCGATGCTCTGCCACAGCGCCGACGCCGCGTCGTTGTCGCTGTTCTCGATCATCTTCGAGGCGTACGCCTGCTCCGTCGTGGTCAGTTGCCGTCCCGCGTCCTGCGCCTGCAACAGCAGCGTCGCCAGGATGTCGACCTTCACGATGCTCGCCGTGTCGAAGGCCGCGTCGCCGTAGCGGGCGCTCGCGCCGGAGTCCAGGTCCAGCACGGCCGCCGACACCTTCGCGCCCGACGGCACGGCGACTGTCGCCATCGCCGTGCTCAGCAGCGCGTTCCGGTTCACTGTGGGCTCCACCGACTTCTCCTCGCCCGCCGTTGCCGAGGCGGTGGCCGCCGGTGACGACGCCGAGGTTGCCGAGGATGCCGAGGATGCCGAGGATACGGCCTGCGCGCCGGGGCGCGCCCGCGCCTTCACGTACACCGTCCCGCCGGCCGTCACGCCCACGACGGCGAGCACCGCGAGCGCCAGGTGCACGAGCCTACGACGGCGCCCGGACGGGCGGGACCGGCGCCGCCGGCGGGCTGAGGGGGACTTCATGCCGCGATGCTCGGGGCGCGGACTGTGGACGTCGTTTGACGAACGTGAGAGCCCGGTCAGTGGAATCTGAGATTCCGGTGAATTCCGCCGCCGTCGCGTTCCGGGGCCCGCGGCGGCCCGGCGGCACCCCCTCGATAGGGTCGTCGACCGTGGCGAACAAGAACATTCCCGACTCCGGCTTCTCCGACGACGACGGAACCGCCGACCCACGGCTGAGCGCCGCGCTCGCCGCCTGGGCCGAGGACCGCACCGCCGTCGGGCCCGTCCTGGAGGCGCTGCGCGGCGCCCGGCTGCTCGTTCCGGTCGTGGCCGTCCTCGGCGAGGTGGAGGAGGACGAGAAGGGGCTGCGCCGCGAGAAGACCAGCGACATGGCCGTGCCGACCCTGCGGGCCGGATCACGCACCGCCCTGCCCGCCTTCACCTCCACCGCGTCGCTGGCCCGCTGGGACCCGGCCGCCCGCCCCGTCGCCGTGCCCCTGCACCAGGCGCTGCGGGCCGCCGCGCACGAGAAGGCGGACACGGTCGTCCTGGACATGTCGGGCCCGGTGCCCTTCGAACTGACCGGCCCGGCGCTGCTCGCCCTCGCCGAGGGCCGCACGACGACCGACCCGCTCGCCGACCCGGCCGTGGTCGACGCGGTACGGGCCGCGGTCGCCGCCGAGCCCGCCGTGCTGCGCGCACACCTCGGGCCCGGCCGGGCCGACGGCATCCTCGGCCTCGTCCTCGACGCGGTGGCGGAGCCGGCCGCGGTCGCCCGTGCCGTCGCCGGGCGTCTCGCCGCCGACGAGACACTGCGCGCCCGCCTGGTGCACGGCCTCGACCTGGCGCTGCTGCCGGCCGGGACCGCACCTGCGGGCACGCCCTTGTACGTACGCGGATGAACCGCGGCCGAGAAGGCCGGGCGAAGTCCACCGCCGTGCCGCGGACGAACGGCGGCGCCCTCCCGCCCGGCCTGCGCGGCGCTCAGCCGTAGACGGGTCCGGTGTACTTCTCGCCGGGGCCCTGGCCGGGCTCGTCCGCGACGATCGAGGCTTCCCGGAAGGCCAGTTGCAGGGACTTCAGGCCGTCGCGCAGCGGCGCCGCGTGGAAGGAGCTGATCTCGGTCGCGCTCGCGTCCAGCAGCCCGGCGAGGGCGGTCACCAGCTTGCGCGCCTCGTCCAGGTCCTTGTACTTGTCGCCCTCCTCCGTCAGTCCGAGCTTCACGGCCGCGGCGCTCATCAGGTTGACGGCGACCGTCACGATCACCTCGACCGCGGGGACCTCGGCGATGTCACGCGCCATCTCGTCGAAGTCGGGCTGCTCGGCCGGGCCGGAGGGGGAGGTCTCACTCATGCGGGACACCATAGGTGCTGGCGCTCCCCGTACGGTGCCCGGCCCCGTCCGGCCTCGGTTCGCCGTTCCCGTCCCGAGCTGCTAGCCTGAAACAACGACCGGCCGGACACGACTGTGCCCGGCCTACAAGTGGAGGCTCCGATCTCCCACCTGACCGTCCTGCGGGGCGGCAGGTCATCCGGTCAGGCGACCGACGTCGTTGCGTACGAATGGAGTCGCCCGATAGCGCCCCGCGGTCATCGCGAAGGTGCTCCGGTAGTGCAAGGAGCCCCGCATGTGATCGTCCGGGGCATTTTTTCTGCTTCGGTGCGGTTAGGTCTCACGAATACAGACGTTACGCGGCTGTCCGCCAGACCGTCGTGTGGTGCTACCGAGGAGGATCCATCAGCACCGAGCCCCGCATCAACGACCGGATTCGCGTTCCCGAGGTGCGACTTGTCGGTCCCAGCGGCGAGCAGGTCGGGATTGTTCCGCTTGCCAAGGCGCTGGAGCTTGCCCAGGAGTACGACCTCGACCTGGTCGAGGTGGCGGCGAGCGCACGTCCGCCGGTCTGCAAGCTCATGGACTACGGCAAGTTCAAGTACGAGTCGGCCATGAAGGCCCGTGAGGCGCGCAAGAACCAGGCGCACACGGTCATCAAGGAAATGAAGCTCCGGCCGAAGATCGACCCGCACGACTATGACACCAAGAAGGGTCACGTCGTCCGGTTCCTCAAGCAGGGCGACAAGGTCAAGATCACGATCATGTTCCGTGGCCGCGAGCAGTCCCGCCCCGAGCTGGGCTACCGACTGCTGCAGCGTCTCGCGGAGGACGTCCAGGACCTCGGTTTCGTGGAGTCGAACCCGAAGCAGGACGGCCGCAACATGATCATGGTTCTCGGTCCGCACAAGAAGAAGACCGAGGCGATGGCCGAGGCCCGCCAGGCGCAGGAGGCCCGCAAGGCCGAGCGTCAGGGCCGCACGGCGGCCTCCCCGCAGGAGGCGCCCGCCGAGGAGCCTGCCGAGGAGCCTGCCGAGGCGTGATCCCCGGGGCCACCCGCCCGGGGCGACACCCGGCGGTCCGGAGGTACGGCCCCCCTGGGGCGTACGGAACTCCGGAACCCCGGAGCCACACCCGGGACGCGAGTCCCAGGACACAACCGAAACAAGAGCGACGCTCCACCGTGCCCGGTTTTCGCGACCGGGCACCGGAGCGCCACCGACGAGGAGAGAACGGCGCTATGCCGAAGAACAAGACGCACAGCGGTGCCAGCAAGCGCTTCAAGATCACCGGCTCGGGCAAGGTGCTCCGTGAGCGCTCCGGCAAGCGCCACCTGCTTGAGCACAAGTCGTCCCGTGTGACGCGCCGCCTCACCGGCAACGCCGAGATGGCCCCGGGCGACGCCAAGAAGATCAAGAAGCTTCTCGGCAAGTGACGTACGGGCGCTCGCAGCCGAGCGCCCCGCGCCAGGACCGGGACCCAGTCGTTTCCGGGTCGTGTGCGTACCCCCACGGCCCCGCTACAAGGAGTTAAACAAGTGGCACGCGTCAAGCGGGCAGTCAACGCCCACAAGAAGCGCCGGGCGATCCTCGAACAGGCATCCGGCTACCGCGGTCAGCGCTCGCGCCTGTACCGCAAGGCCAAGGAGCAGGTCACCCACTCGCTGGTCTACAACTACAACGACCGCAAGAAGCGCAAGGGCGACTTCCGTCAGCTGTGGATCCAGCGCATCAACGCCGCTGCCCGCGCCAACGGCATCACCTACAACCGCTTCATCCAGGGTCTGAAGGCCGCGAACGTCGAGGTCGACCGCAAGATCCTGGCCGAGCTGGCGGTCAACGACGCGGGCGCCTTCGCCGCCCTCGTCGAGGTCGCGCAGAAGGCGCTGCCGGCGGACGTCAACGCGCCGAAGGCCGCCTGACGCCGCGCCGGCGCCGGCCGATGTGACTTGAGGACCCGCAGGCCGCGAGCCTGCGGGTCCTGCCGTTGCCGCACCGGACACGCCGCGCTCCGCGGCACCCGTTGGCACCCCCGCACGGCCCGAAGGACGCCGGGGGACCCCAGTCCGCCCTGACGGCCGAGCGCCGCCCGGCGGGTAGCACACCGAAGGTGAACCTCCATGGCCCCCGCCGCTGACGAGCCGATCTCCCCCCGTTCCGCCCGTGTGGCGGCCGCCCGGCGGCTGGCCCGGCGGAACTTCCGCGGCAAGGAGCGGCTGTTCCTCGCCGAAGGGCCGCAGGCCGTACGGGAGGCGGCGGCGCACCGGACCGCCGGGCAGGCGACCCTCGTCGAACTGTTCGCCACCGGCGAGGCCACCGAACGGTACGCCGGCATCGTGGCCGCGGCGCGGGCCGGCGGCGCCCGGGTGCACCTCGCCTCCGACGAGGTGATCGCCGACATCTCCACCACCGTCACCCCGCAGGGCCTGGTCGGTGTCTGCCGCTTCCTCGACACCCCCTTCGAGGAGATCCTCGCGACCGGGCCCCGCCTCGTCGCCGTCCTCGCGCACGTGCGCGACCCCGGCAACGCCGGAACCGTGCTGCGCTGCGCGGACGCGGCCGGTGCCGACGCCGTCGTGCTCACCGACGCCTCCGTCGACGTCTACAACCCCAAGGCCGTACGCGCCGCCGTCGGCTCCCTGTTCCATCTGCCCGTCGCCGTCGGTGTCCCCGTGGAACAGGCCGTCGCCGGGCTCAGGGGCGCCGGGGTGCGTGTCCTCGCCGCCGACGGCGCGGGCCCGGACGACCTCGACGACGAACTCGACAAGGGCACCATGGGCGGACCCACGGCGTGGGTGTTCGGCAACGAGGCATGGGGACTGCCGCAGGAGACCCGGGCGCTCGCGGACGCCGTCGTCCGCGTCCCCATCCACGGAATGGCCGAGAGCTTGAACCTGGCGACGGCCGCAGCCGTCTGTCTGTATGCCTCGGCCCGTGCACAGCGCGCCTCCGGAGGGTGCCGCTGTGTCACCGTGAGCTAGTAGGGTGGCCCGCCTGGGACACCCCGGCGAGGTACCCCAGGCCGGCTGAGAGGTGGAGTACGGGGATGAGCGTCGGCACGAGCAGCGCTCCGGGAGGGCGGGACGTACGGCGGGTGCCCGCGCCCCGGCACAGTGGCCTCGCCGGACCCGGCATCGACCCCGACGACCTGCCCGACGGCCTCGTGGTCGCCGACGAGCACGGGCTCGTCGTCTGCTTCAACTCGGCCGCCGCCCGGATCACCGCCGTCCGCACGGAGGACGCCGTCGGTCGCCGGCTGGAGAAGGTCCTGCCCTTAGAAGACCTGGAGGGACGCCGCTGGTGGCAGCTCACCGATCCGTACGGCGGGCTGGCCATCCGGGTGCGCCAGCCGGAACGGAACCTGCTGCTGCCCGGCGGCCGGGAGGTCCTGGTCTCCGCGCGGTACGTGCGCGGTGAGCCCACCGGACCCGTCCGCCGCGTCGTCGTCTCCCTGCGGGACACCGAGGCCCGGCGCCGCACCGAGCGCAGCCACGCCGAACTGATCGCCACCGTCGCACACGAACTGCGCTCGCCGCTCACCTCCGTCAAGGGCTTCACCGCCACCCTCCTCGCCAAGTGGGAGAGGTTCACCGACGACCAGAAGCGGCTGATGCTGGAGACCGTCGACGCGGACGCCAACCGCGTCACCCGGCTCATCGCCGAACTGCTCGACATCTCCCGCATCGACTCCGGACGGCTGGAGCTGCGCCGCCAGCCCGTCGACATGGGGGCGGCCGTGGGACGGCACATCCAGGCGTACGTCGCCGCCGGCCAGCCCGCCGACCGTTTCCTGCTGCGCATCGAGCAGCCGCTGCCCATCCTGTGGGCCGACCCCGACAAGGTCGACCAGGTGCTCAGCAACCTCATCGAAAATGCCGTGCGGCACGGCGAGGGAACCGTCACCATCGACATCACGCCCGCCGCGTCCCCCCGCGAAGGAGAGGACGCCGGTACATCGGTCACCGTGAGCGACGAGGGCACCGGCATCCCGGAGGAGTCCATGAAGCGCGTCTTCACCCGCTTCTGGCGGGGCAGCAAGCGCGGTGGCACCGGCCTCGGGCTCTACATCGTCAAGGGCATCGTCGAGGCCCACGGCGGCACCATCACGGTCGGCCGCGCCGCAGGCGGCGGCGCGGAATTCCGATTCACCCTGCCCGCGGGCACCCCGGCCTTCGAATTCGAGCTGCCACGCGGAGTCGGATAGGACGGTGGTGGGGGACGGGGAACCTCAGCCGCCGTGGGCCCGGTGCTGCCCGCGGGCGCACCCGTCATCCCCGGCCCCGTTAGACTCGGCCTTTGGCACCTTTGTGTCCCGGGGACCGTACCGATCCCTCCCAGGATCGCCGGGACGGTTCCGCCACGAGCCGTGACGGGGACCTCCAGCCAGCCAATCGGAAGCACGGGAAGAGATGTCGGCACCGAATAAGTCGTACGACCCGGTCGAGGTCGAGGCGTTGAAACCGGAAGAGATCGAGCGCATGCGGGACGAGGCGTTCGCCGCCTTCGCCGCCGCGGACTCCCTCGACGCCCTCCACGAGGCCAAGGTCGCCCACACCGGCCCCGCCTCCCCGCTGGCCCTCGCCAACCGCGAGATCGGCGCCCTGCCGCCGCACGCCAAGGCCGACGCCGGCAAACGCGTCGGCCAGGCCCGCGGCGCCGTGAACAAGGCGCTCGCCGCCCGCCAGAGCGCACTGGAGGTGGAGCGGGACGCCCGGGTCCTGGTCGAGGAGTCGGTCGACGTCACGCTGCCCTACGACCGGGTACCGGCCGGCGCGCGGCACCCGCTGACCACGTTCATGGAGCGGGTCGCGGACGTCTTCGTCTCCATGGGCTACGAGATCGCCGAGGGCCCCGAGGTCGAGGCGGAGTGGTTCAACTTCGACGCCCTGAACTTCACCCCGGACCATCCGGCCCGGCAGATGCAGGACACCTTCTTCGTCGCGGGCCCCGACGGCGACCACGGCGAGTCCGGGGTCGTGCTGCGCACCCACACCTCGCCGGTGCAGGCCCGCTCCCTGCTCGACCGCGAGCCCCCCGTCTACATCGTCTGCCCCGGCCGGGTGTACCGCACCGACGAGCTGGACGCCACGCACACCCCGGTCTTCCACCAGATCGAGCTGCTGGCCGTCGACGAGGGCCTGACCATGGCCGATCTCAAGGGAACCCTCGACCACATGGTCCGTTCCCTGTTCGGCGCGGACATGAAGACCCGGCTGCGGCCGAACTACTTCCCCTTCACCGAGCCGTCCGCCGAGATGGACATGCTCTGCTACGTCTGCAAGGGCGAGTCCGTCGGCAACCCCGACCGGCCCTGCCGCACCTGCTCCAGCGAAGGCTGGATCGAGCTGGGCGGCTGCGGCATGGTCAACCCGCGGGTGCTCGTCGCCTGCGGCGTCGACCCGGAGAAGTACAGCGGGTTCGCCTTCGGGTTCGGCATCGAACGGATGCTGATGTTCCGCCACAACGTCGAAGACATGCGAGACATGGTCGAGGGTGACGTCCGGTTCACCCGGCCGTTCGGGATGGAGATCTGATGCGGGTCCCGCTTTCTTGGCTGCGGGAGTACGTCGAGCTGCCGGCGACTCAGACCGGCCGTGACGTCCAGGAGAAGCTGATCTCGGTCGGTCTGGAGGTCGAGACCGTCGAGCAGCTCGGCGCCGACCTCAAGGGGCCGCTCGTCGTCGGCCGGGTGCTGACCATCGAGGAGCTGGAGGGCTTCAAGAAGCCGATCCGGTTCTGCACCGTCGACGTCGGTCAGGCCAACGGCACCGGCGAACCCCAGGAGATCGTCTGCGGCGCCCGCAACTTCGCGGTCGGCGACAAGGTCGTCGTGGTGCTGCCCGGCGCCGTGCTGCCCGGCGGCTTCGCGATCGCCGCGCGCAAGACCTACGGCAAGGTCTCGCACGGCATGATCTGCTCCAGCGACGAGCTGGGCATGGGCGACGACAACTCCAAGGGCATCATCGTGCTGCCGCCGGAGTGCGAGGTCGGCTCGGACGCCATTGAGCTGCTGCAACTGGTCGACGAGGTCCTCGACATCGCGGTGACGCCCGACCGGGGCTACTGCCTGTCCCTGCGCGGCGTCGCCCGCGAGGCGGCGATCGCCTACGGCCTGCCGCTGCTCGACCCCGCGCTGCTCGACGTACCCGCCGCGAACGCCTTCGGCTACCCGGTCCAGGTCGCCGACAGCGTCGGCTGCGACCGCTTCACCGCCCGCACCGTGACCGGCCTCGACCCGGAGGCGCGCTCCCCGATCTGGCTCCAGCGGCGCCTCCAGAAGGCCGGCATGCGCCCGATCTCGCTGGCCGTGGACATCACCAACTACGTGATGCTGGAGCTGGGCCAGCCCCTGCACGCGTACGACCGCTCCCGTGTCCAGGGCACCGTCGGCGTGCGCCGGGCCGAGCCGGGCGAGGAACTGACCACGCTCGACGGGGTGACCCGCACCCTCGACGCGGAGGACCTGGTCATCACCGACGACCGCGGTCCGATCGGCCTGGCCGGTGTCATGGGCGGCGCCAACACCGAGATCGACGACACCGACGGCACCACCACCGAGGTCGTCGTCGAGGCCGCGCACTTCGACGCGATCACCATCGCGCGCACGGCCCGCCGCCACAAGCTGTCCTCCGAGGCGTCCCGCCGCTTCGAACGGGGTGTCGACCCGCAGGCCGCGTCGGCCGCCGCCCAGCGCACCGTCGACCTGCTGGTGCTGCTCGCGGGCGGCACCGCGGACGCCGGCGTCACCGAGGTCGTCGCGCCGTCCGCACCGCGCACCATCACCATCCCGGCGAACCACCCGGACCGGGTCGCGGGCGTCGACTACGGCCGGGAGACGGTCGTCCGGCGGCTCCAGGAGATCGGCTGCGACGTCTTCGGGGACTCCGCCGCGTGGGACGCGTCGTCGAGGGTCGGCCGGGAGACGGGCGGGCCGGACGAGCTGGTCGTCACCGTCCCGTCCTGGCGGTCCGACCTGACCGACCCGAACGACCTGGCGGAGGAGGTCATCCGCCTCGAAGGCTACGAGAACCTGCCCTCGACGCTGCCCAAGCCCCCGGCGGGCCTCGGCCTGACCGACCGGCAGCGCATGTACCGCAGGGCCGGGCGCGCGCTGGCCGGCGCGGGCTATGTCGAGGCGCTGAACTACCCGTTCATCGGCGAGCAGGTCTTCGACCAGTTCAACCTCGCGGCCGACGACCCGAACCGCCGGGTGGTCAAGCTGGTCAACCCGCTCTCCGACGAGGAGCCCGCGCTGCGCACGATGCTGCTGCCGGGCCTGCTCGGCGCGCTGCGCCGCAACGACGGCCGCGGCTCGCACGATCTCGCGCTGTTCGAGACCGGGCTGGTCTTCGAGCCGCGCGCGGAGCGGGCCCTCGCCGTCCGGCTGCCCGTCGACCGGCGGCCCACCGACGAGGAGATCGCCTCGCTCGACCTGGCGCTGCCCGAGCAGCCGCGGCACGCCGCCGTCGTCCTCGCCGGGGCCCGCGAGCAGGCCGGCTGGTGGGGCAAGGGCCGCCCGGCCGACTGGGCGGACGCCGTCGAGGCCGCGCGCCTGCTCGCCCGCGAGACCGGGACCGACCTGATCGTCCGCAAGGGGCAGTACGGGCCCTGGCACCCGGGCCGCTGCGCCGAACTGGCGGTCGTCGTCGACGGCGCCGAGCGGGTCATCGGGTACGCGGGGGAACTGCACCCCGGCGTCCTGAAGACGCTGGGGCTGCCCGAGCGCAGCTGCGCGATGGAGCTGGACCTCGACGTCCTGGAGCAGGCGGGGACCCCGCTCGTGCAGGGCCCGCGCATCTCGGCGTTCCCCGTGGCCACCCAGGACGTCGCCCTCGTGGTCGACACGGACGTGCCGAGCGCCGACGTCGAGGCCGCGTTGCGCGAGGGAGCGGGCGAACTCCTTGAGTCCATCCGGCTGTTCGACGTCTACGAGAGCGCCGAGCAGCTCGGCGCGGGCAAGAAGTCGCTGGCGTACGCGCTGCGGTTCCGCGCGGCGGACCGCACACTGACAGTGGACGAGGCGTCGGCCGCGCGGGACGCGGCGGTTGCCCTCGCGGGCGGGCGCGTGGGGGCGGTACTGCGGGGCTGAGCGCTTGGGCCGGGGTGAGTGCTTCGGCGCGGCGGCCGGGGCGGGCGCGGTGGAGTGCTGCGCCCGCCCCGGTGTCGTGGCCGGTCGCTCCGCCTCGGGCCCGCGGCCTTCGCGGCTTCGCTTGAACAGGGACCCCTGTCTCCTCACGCCCTTTCGGGGCGCTGCTTCCCGCATAAATGCGGGGAGGCCGAAGGGGGCTCACTCGTTCGGGTGGGAACTGCCGGTGATCTGGTCTTTCCGGACCATGGCGTCGACAGAATCGGACCGGCCTTTCGGGGTCGGTCCGTCTGCTCTGTCGGGTATTCCATGGGGGCATCGGCATGATCCGTATCGAGGCACGGGCACCCATGCGACGAGGATCCGCCACCGGGCCCGGTCTGCGCCGCGCCCGCGCCTTGGCGCTGCCCACGCTCTGGGGCGGCGCGGCCGTCGCGTACAAACTGGCCTGCCCGCTCGCCCAGCAGAACGGGTTCGGCGCGCGGATCGTCACCAGCGCCGTGTTCTTCGCGGTCGGCACCGGACTGATCGTCCATGTCCGCCGGGCCCTGGTGCGCGAGCTGCGGCAGGTCCGCAAGGTCGCGGGCGCCGCGCAGAGCGCGCTGCTGCGGCCCCCGCCCGCCCGGCTCGACGGCCTCCGGGTCGCCGCCGCCCAGCTGTCCGCCGACCGCAGCGCGGCCATCGGCGGCGACCTGTACGAGGCGATCGCCACCGAGCACGGAGTCCGGGTGGTGATGGGCGACGTACGCGGACACGGACTCGCCGCCCTCGCCACCGCCGCGGCCGTCCTCGGCAGTTTCCGCGAGGCCGTCCACGACGAGCCGGACCTCGGCCGGGTGCTGCGCCGGCTGGAGAGGGCCCTGGCCCGCCATCTGCGGGAGCGGGCCCGCGCCGAACACCTCTCGGCCGGTCAGGGCCCCGAGAACCCGGTCGCCGAGGAGTTCGTCACCGTCCTGCTGCTGGAGATCCGCCGGGACGGCGAACTGCGGGCGCTCAGCTGCGGGCACCCCTGGCCGTATCTGCTCGGCGGC
The DNA here is from genome assembly GCF_042268025.1 of Streptomyces sp. NPDC056161. NCBI lineage: Bacteria > Bacillati > Actinomycetota > Actinomycetes > Kitasatosporales > Streptomycetaceae > Streptomyces > Streptomyces sp. NPDC056161. The sequence goes on along the minus strand of NZ_JBHJUV010000007.1, from coordinate 109,798 downwards.
CACGGCGTCGAGCCGCTCGCCGACGCCGAACCCCTGCCGCCGCTCGGCCCGTTCCCGCTGCCGCGCGACGTGGACCCGCTCTGCGGTCAGTTGCTCGCCGGTGAGTCCCTGGTCCTGTACACGGACGGGGCGGAGGACGCGCGGGACGCACAGGGCCGGTTCTTCTCCCTGCCCGGGGCACTGGCCGAGGCGGCCCGCGACCACCCGGTCTCCGCCCAGTCGATCCTGCGCACGGTCCTCACGTCCCTGCACCGGCACATCTCCGGCACCCCGGCGGACGACATCGCCCTGCTGGTCCTGTGCGACGACCGGGACGAGGCCCGGTTGAGCCTGTCCCAGGGGGCCGGCCCCGGCGGCGCCGACCGGCAGCCGCCCCGGCACAGTCGGCCCACCGCATGAGCCGCGGGGCCAGGCCGCCGTACTGTACGAGGGGGAGCCGGCGGCCCGGCCGGCCTCTTGCGAGGTATTTCAGTCAATCGGCACACCACTCTCCGCAACAGCGCGCGTACCGCCCGGATTCGCGCACTCCGTTCACACCCCGTGTGAATCCGTACGCACTACGCTGTCGACACCAGGCCACCGGGGGGGCATCCATGCAGCCCAACACTCTGCTCGACGCGATCCTGGACGAGGCCGGGATCTCGCACGCCGGTCTCGCCGCCCACGTCAACCAGGCGGGCCGGGCACGGGGCCTCGCGCTCCGTTACGAACACACCGCCGTGGCACGGTGGTTGAAGGGACAGCGGCCACGCGGCCAGGTGCCCGACCTGATCTGCGAGGTGCTCGCCGCCCGTCTCCACCGGGCCGTCACCCTCGACGACATCGGCCTCGGGGTCCCGGGCGGGCCCCCGACCCCGCACGCCACCTCGCTGTCCGGCTTCGTCGAACGCGCCACCGCGTTGTGGCGCTCCGACGAACAGCAGCGCCCGCACGTGCTCGGCGCCCCCGCGGTCACCGGCACGCCCGCGGTGATGCCGGTCTGGGAGTGGGAGAACCCGCCCGAGGACGTGGACGTCTCACGCGGCGGCAGACACCGGGTCACCGCCGGCGACCTCGACACGCTGCGCGCCGCCCGCGCGCACTACGAGCAGATGTACCGCAAGGCCGGTGGCATCGCGACCCGCACCCGCATCGTCGGCTTCCTGAACGCCGAGGCGGCCCCGCTGCTGCGCGGCAGCTACGCCGACGCCACCGGCCGCCAACTGCACCGGGCCACCGGCGGACTGGTGGCGATCGCGGGCATCTGCGCCTACGACTCCGACGCGCACGGACTCGCCCAGCGCTACTTCCACCAGGCGCTCCGGCTGGCGAAGGCCAGCGGAGACCGCGGACTCGGGGCGTACGTCATCGCGCTGCTGGTCAACCAGGCGCTGTTCATGCGGGAGTTCCGGCAGGCCGTGGCCTTCGCGGAGGCCGCGCTGCGCGCCGCGGGCAAGCACATCACCCCCGCCCTGGCCTCCGACCTGTACGCGATGCAGGCCAAGGCATATGCCCACCTGGGCGACGGCACGAGCGCCCTGTCCTGCATCCGGCGGGCCGAGACGGCCGCCGAACGCATCCGGCGCGGACACGAACCCGACGAGACCGGCTATGTCCAGCCGGGCCTCGTCAACGTCCAGGTGGCCGAGGCGCTGCTCAGCCTCGGTGAACTGGCGGCGGCCCGGGAGCACGCCGCGGCCGCCGTGGGCAACCCGGCCCACGACCGGGGCCGGGTGCACCGGCTGGCCATGCTCAGCACGATCGAGCTCCGCCGGGGCAACGCCGACACCGCGGTGGCCACGGCGGTGCAGATGGCGGAGCAGGCCCGGGGCATGGAGTCCCAGCGGCTGCGGGACAGACTGCGCGCGGTGCGCGAGCACCTGGCGCGCAGCGGCTGCGCCGGAACCGCCGAAGCAGCCGAACTCATCGACGGAGCGCTGCGCGTGCCGCTGTAGGCCGCCCCACGTCACTGCTGCGATATTGCCACTTACTCGGCGGAAGGTGGCAGAACCGTGCAGTGGATGAAACAGAACGAACAAACTGTGTATGCAAACCGCTGGTTCAGCGTCAATCTCGCAGATGTCGAGCTGCCGGACGGCCGGCACCTCGACCACTTCCTGATAAGGCTGCGGCCCGTGGCCGTGGCGACGGTGGTGAACGAGGCGGACGAGGTGCTCCTGCTGTGGCGCCACCGGTTCATCACGGACAGCTGGGGCTGGGAACTCGCCGCGGGAGTCGTGGAGGACGGCGAGGACATCGCCCACGCGGCCGCCAGGGAACTGGAGGAGGAAACGGGCTGGCGGCCGGGACCCCTGCACCATCTGATGAGCGTGGAGCCGTCCAACGGTCTCACCGACGCGCGGCACCACGTCTACTGGGCCGACGAGGGCGAGTACGTCGGACACCCCGTGGACGACTTCGAGTCGGACCGCCGGGAGTGGGTCCCGCTCAAGCTCGTCCCCGACCTGATCGCCCGCGGCGAGGTCCCGGCCGCCAACATGGCGGCCGCGCTACTGCTGCTGCACCATCTCAGGAGTGCCGGTGCCTGAGCCGAACGGGCGACGTCCCCTTCGGTCCGGCAGCGTCCCTCCGGCAAAGCGCCCGGTCCCCGCCTCGGCCCCGGCGGCAGCGGAAGGCGTCCGGTCCGCTCAGCGGGACAGCAGTTGCCAGACCGTCACGACGAGCGCGCCCAGGGACGTGAGCGCGGCGACCGAGGACACCGGCCAGCGGGTGTGTTCCAGCGAGGTCATCCGGGTGTTCAGATCGTCCAGTTCCTTGGCGGTCTCCTCGGTGCGATGGCTGAGCAGCGCCAGGCCGCCCTCGACACGTGCGTAGGCCACGTCGAGGCGGCGCCGTAACTCTGCGAGTTCTCCATGGACCACGGGATGCTTCGGATCGGCGGTCACGGGTCCACTCCTTTCCGTAGTCGAACGGGGGGTTCCGCATCCCTTGCATGCGCATGAGGAGTCAACTCGCCTGGTGGGTGCGTGGGGAGCGTGTGTGAAGGGCATACGCGGGTCCGGTACGCACACGGTGTGTGAAACGCGAGGGCCCGGCACCGAATCCGGTGCCGGGCCCGTACGCCGTCGCTGCGGGTAATCAGCCGTAGGTGTAGAAACCCGAGCCGGTCTTGCGGCCGAGGCGGCCCGCCTCGACCATGCGCTGGAGCAGCGGGGGAGCGGCGTACAGCGGCTCCTTGTACTCCTCGTACATCGAGTCGGCGATGGAGACGATGGTGTCCAGTCCGATCAGGTCGGACAGCTTCAGCGGGCCCATCGGGTGGGCGCAGCCCAGCTCCATGCCGTTGTCGATGTCCTCGCGGCCCGCGATGCCGGACTCGAACATGCGGACCGCGGACAGCAGGTACGGCACGAGCAGCGCGTTGACGACGAAACCGGACCGGTCCTGGGCGCGGATGGCGTGCTTGCCCAGCACCTTCTCCGCGAACAGCTGCGCCCGGCTGAGCGTGCCCTCGGAGGTGGTGAGCGCCGGGATCAGCTCGACGAGCTGCTGCACGGGGGCCGGGTTGAAGAAGTGGATGCCGACGACGTGGTCGGGGCGTGACGTGGCGACCGCGAGCTTCACCAGCGGGATGGAGGAGGTGTTGGAGGCGAGGATCGCGTCCTGCCGGGTCACCACCTGGTCGAGCACCTGGAAGATCTCCGTCTTCACCTGCTCGTTCTCCACGACGGCCTCGATGACCAGGTCACGGTCCGACAGCTCGCCGAGGTCGGTGGTGAAGTCGAGGGCCGACTGCGCGGCGTCCCGGTCCGCCTCGCTGATCTTGCCGCGCTCGGCGGCCTTGGCCAGGGAGTTGAACAGCCGGGTGCGACCGATCTCCAGGGCCTCTCCGGTGGTCTCCGCGACCTTGACGTCCAGTCCGGCGCGGGCACAGACTTCGGCGATGCCCGCCCCCATCTGACCGCAGCCGACCACCCCGACACGTGCGATATCCGAGCTGCCCGTCACATCGTCCCTTTCGCTGTTCCACGGCCGGCGCGCGGGCCGCTGGTCGCATGCCTGCTCCGATCGTGCACGTTACCCCCAAGTATCGATGATCGATCGTGCGGGCGGGCCCCCCGGGGCCCGTACGATCCGACGACGGCAAGGATCCACCGGGTGTGGGGGAGTACATACAGATGAGGCAAGTGTCACGGCGGACGTTTGCGGCGGCGGCGCTGTCAGCACTGGTGACGGCGCCGGGCGCGGCGGCGGCTCCCGGTGCCCAGTCACCGCTGGGCGCCGTGGGTGCGGGCGGGGCACCGGGCCGGCGGTACAGCACCGAGCTGCGGGGCGTCTGGCTGGCGACGGTCGACAACCGCGACTGGCCGTCGAAGCCCGGCCTGAGCGCCGCCGCACAGCGGAAGGAACTGATCGCCCACCTGGACCGGGCCGTCCGCGACCGCCTCAACACGGTGATCCTCCAGGTGCGGCCCACGGCGGACGCGCTGTGGCCCTCGCCCCACGAACCCTGGTCCCGGTGCCTGACCGGCACCCAGGGCAGGTCCCCGGGCTGGGACCCGCTGGGCACCGCCGTCGCCGAGGCCCACGCCCGCGGACTGCAACTGCACGCCTGGTTCAACCCGTACCGGATCGCCAACCACTCCGACCCGGCGAGACTCATCGCCTCGCACCCGGCCCGCAAGCACCCCGACTGGGTGGTGCGCTACGGCGGCAAGCTCTACTACAACCCCGGCCTGCCGCAGGTCCGCGCCTTCGTGCAGGACGCCATGCTCGACGCGGTGGCCAGGTACCCCGTGGACGCCGTCCACTTCGACGACTACTTCTACCCGTATCCGGTCGCCGGGCAGAGCTTCGACGACGACGCCGCGTACGACAGGTACGGCGGCGCCTTCGACGACCGGGCGGCCTGGCGCCGCGACAACATCGACAAGCTGGTGCGCGAGACGGCCGAGCGGATCCGGCGGATCCGGCCCGGCACCCAGTTCGGGATCAGCCCGTTCGGCGTGTGGCGCAACGCCGCAACCGACAGCCGCGGCTCCGACACCCGGGCGGGCGTGCAGACGTACGACGACCTGTACGCGGACACCCGCACCTGGGTGCGGGAGGGCTGGATCGATTACATCGTCCCGCAGCTCTACTGGCACATCGGCTTCGGCGCCGCCGACTACGCCGAACTCGTCCCCTGGTGGGCGGCGGTCGCCGCGGGGTCGCGGACCCGGCTCTACATCGGCGAGGCCCTCTACAAGGCGGGCGCCGCCGGGCAGCCCGCCGAGTGGCAGGACCCGGCCGAGCTGTCCCGGCACCTCACCCTCGCCGCGCGCCACGCGCAGGTGCGCGGGCACGTCTTCTTCGCCGGTCGGGAGGTGGCGAAGGACCCGATCGGGGCCATGGCGCGGGTCGTCGCCGACCACTACGGGCGGCCGGTGGATCCCCCGCGCTGACCTACTGGACCTGAGGTTCCTGGCTCCGGTGGCGGATTTCGCAGTCGGGGCCAGGAGCCATCACGGCCTCGTGGCCGTCCGGGAAGCGCACGCGGTAGGGCGGGTTGCCCTCCGTGCCCATCACTTCGACGACTTCCGAGACCTGGTCGTGCTGGCCGACCACCCTGCCGTGCTGAACAAGCTGGTCGCCCACGGTTGCACGCATCTGCGGGCCTCCTCACGATCGTGATCGCTGGGTGACGGCGATGCACACGAGCACCGCGACGGCGGTCACCGGAGCAGCCACCGTCAGGTGCTCGCCCAGCAGCAGTACCGACGACACCAGTGTGAGCAGTGGCTGGGCCAACTGCAACTGGCTGGCCTTCGGGACGCCGATGGCGGCCATGCCCCGGTACCACATGACCATGCCGAGGAACTGCGAGCCCACCGCGACCCACAGCAGCCCGGCCACGCTGTGCGCGGTCAGCCGCACGGGCTCGTACGCCAGGGCCAGCGCCGCGGCCGGCACGGACAGCGGCAGGCACAGCACCAGCGCCCAGCCGATCACCTGCCAGCCCGGCATGACCCGGGCCAGCCGGCCGCCCTCGGCGTAGCCGGCCGCGCACACCAGCAGCGCCGCGAACAGATAGCCGTCGGCGGCCGTGAGCGCCCCGCCGCTCTGCTGCACGGTGAAGGCGGCCACCGCGGCGGCGCCCGCGAGTGCCGCCGCCCAGAAGGTACGGGAGGGCCGGATACCCGTGCGCAGGGCCGCCACCAGCGCCGTGACCAGCGGCAGCAGGCCGACGACGACGGCGGCGTGCGCGGTGGTGGAGGTCTTGAGGGCGAGCGTGGACAGCAGCGGGAAGCCGATCACCACTCCGGCGGCCACCACGGCGAGGCCGGGCAACTGGCGGCGGTCGGGCAGCGGGATGCGCCGTAGCGGGCCCTGCCGTCCGGGGGCGCCCGCCGCACACAGACAGCAGCCCGCGATCAGCGCCGCCAGGACGCTGCGGACGGCCACCAGCGACCAGGGGCCGAAGCCCTCCAGGCCCCAGGCGGTGGCCGGGAAGGTGAGCGAGAAGACGACGACGCCCAGGGCGGCCTGGGCCGTGCCGAGACGGACGCGCTCGCGGGGAGCGGTGACCGCTATCCCAGTAGGGGTAGTAGCGCTACTCTGTGTTCTCATGCAAGAGCGTAGCAGCGTGGATGAACTGGCGAAACGGCTGAGGGGTGAGCTGGACCGCTACTCTCCGGACGGAAAGCTTCCGTCGAGTCGGTCCCTTGTCGAGCGGTTCCGGGTCAGTCCGGTGACGGTGTCGCGGGCCCTGGCGCAGCTGGCCGCCGAGGGACTGGTGGTGACCCGGCCCGGCGCCGGAGCCTTCCGGGCCCACCCCCGCGCCGCGGCCGCGCCCGCCGGGGACACCTCCTGGCAGGAGGTGGCGCTGAGCGCCGACGGCTCCGCCGACCTCGTACCGCGCACCGTCGACGCCTCCGGTGTCACGATCTGTCTCGCCGCGCCGCCACCCGGTGTGCTGGAGTTCAGCGGCGGCTACCCGCACCCCTCGCTCCAGCCCGAGCGGGCCATGGCGGCGGCGCTCGCCCGCGCCGGACGGCGCCCCGGCGCCTGGGAGCGCCCGCCCCTGGAGGGACTGCCGGAGCTGCGGGAGTGGTTCGCGCGCGGCATCGGCGGCGGCGTCACGGCGGCCGAGGTACTGATCGCGGCGGGCGGGCAGACGGCGCTGGCCACCGCGCTGCGGGCGCTCGCGCCGCCCGGTGCGCCGGTGCTCGTCGAGTCCCCCACCTACCCCGGGATGCTCGCGCTCGCCCGCGCGGCCGGGCTGCGGCCCGTGCCCGTGCCGGTGGACCAGGACGGCGTGCGGCCCGCGCTGCTCGCCGACGCGTTCCGCGGCAGCGGCGCCCGCGTCTTCGTCTGCCAGCCCCTGTTCCAGAACCCGACCGGCGCCGTACTCGCCCCCGGCCGGCGGGCCGAGGTGCTGCGGATCGCCCGGGAGGCCGGCGCGTTCGTGATCGAGGACGACTTCATCCGCAGGCTGGCGCACACGGACTCGGGTCCGCTGCCGCCGCCGCTGGCCGCGGACGACCCGGACGGCGTGGTCGTGCACGTCGCCTCGCTGACCAAGGCGACCTCGCCGAGCTTCCGGGTGAGCGCGCTGGCCGCCCGCGGGCCGGTGCTGGAACGGCTGCGCGCGATCCAGGTGGTCGACACGTTCTTCGTGCCCCGCCCGCTCCAGGAGGCCGCGCTCGAACTCGTCGGCTCACCGGCCTGGCCGCGTCATCTACGGGCCCTGTCGGCCGAGTTGACCACCCGCCGCACCGCCATGACGGCCGCGCTGCGCCTGCGGCTGCCCGAACTCGCCCTGCCCCATGTGCCGTCCGGCGGCTATCACCTCTGGCTCCGGCTGCCCGACGGCGCCGACGAGTCGGCCCTGACCACCGCGGCGCTGCGCGCGGGCGTCGCCGTCATCCCCGGCCGCCCCTACTTCAGCGCCGAACCTTCCGCGGCACACATCCGGGTGAGCTTCGCGGCGGTCTCCGGGACCGCGGACATCACGGAGGGCGTACGCCGCCTGCGCGCGGCCTGCGACGAAATCCTCTGATCGAGGACCGGCGGCCACCACCCCGGCGCTCACGTCGCCTTGTCCGGACACCTGCCACCGCGGGGGAGGGCGCGTCCGGGCCCGTCCGGAGCGCTGGGATCATCGATGCATGAGCGATGCATTCGGGATGCCCGAGGGATACGAGTTCTCCGCCGACCGCGCGCGCATCGACGTCGACCGGGTGCACCGGTGGCTGTCGACCGACGCGTACTGGGCGAAGGGGCGTTCCCGTGAGAAGCACGACACCGCGGTCGCGACCTCGCTCAACTTCGGGGTGTACGACACGGCCTCGGGCGAGCAGGTGGCGTACGCGCGCGTGGTGACCGACCAGGCGCTGTTCGGCTGGCTCGCCGACGTCTACGTCGAGCCGTCGGTGCGCGGCAGGGGCGTCGGCACGGCACTGGCCGGGGCCGTGGTCGAGCACCTGCGGCCGTACGGCCTGCGCCGTCTGCTGCTGGCCACCCACGACGCGCACGGCGTCTACGCGAAGCTCGGCTTCGCCCCGCTCGACCGGCCGGACCAGTGGATGGCGTACGGCTTCGAGTGAGGACCCGGACACCCTCGGTATCCCACAGGTGACCCCCCTTGACCCGGGTGCGCGGACGGCACACCATCACGGCATGCCGCTTCGGGTCACGTTCGTCGCCGCCGCGCGCAACTCACCGCTGCTGGCGGAGCGCTTCGAGGACGACCGGCCGCTGGACCGGGCGGGCTGGGACGAGGTGCTGCGGGTCGCAGGGGAACTGAGCCCGCTGGCCATGGCCGAGCTGCGCTACTGCTCGCCGACTCCCCGCAGCCGGGCCACCGGCGACGCCCTGGGATACGCGCCGCTCGTGCAACTCGCCCTGCGCGACTGCGACATGGGCCGCTGGCGCGGGCTCACCCTGGGCGAGGCGATGGCCCGGGAGTCCGGCGCGGTGGACTCCTGGCTCGCCGACCCGCGCTCCACGCCGCACGGCGGCGAGTCGCTGCTGGCCTTCATCTCCCGGGTCGGCGGCTGGCTGGACACCCGTCCCGCCGACGACGGCGGCCGGATCGTCGCCGTGGCCGAGCCCTCCGTGATCCGGGCGGCCCTTGTCTACGTGCTCAAGGCGCCGCCCGCGACCTACTGGAACATCGACGTCCGCCCGCTGTCCGCGACCACGGTCACGGGCCGGGCGGGCCGCTGGAACCTCCGTGTCGACGGCCCGCCGGCTCAGCCGTCGCGCCTGTAGTCGGTGACGAGGAGAAGCTCCTTCGCGGGCCCGCCGACCCGCCACACCGTGCGCCAGTGGTCGTGGTCCCGCACGGTGAACTCGCCCCGGTAGAGGTCCGCCGCGCACGGGTGGTCGGCGACGTGCCGGCCGGAGCCCAGGTCCAGGTCGTGGAAGGGCCGTCCGTCGGCGAAGCGGACGTCCGCGGTGCCCGCGGCGGCGCCCGGCAGGAAACGCAGGGTCCGCTCCGCGGGCCGCGACACCCCGCGCCAGGTGAACGTGCCGGACTCCTCGTGCAGCAGCCCGCCGTCCGGGAGCGCGCTGAAGACGGTGCTCCCCGCGAAACGCCCCTCGTCGCCGCCGGCCAGATCCCGCGCGGTGCGTTCCACGTGCCAGCGCCCGGCCAGGTACGCCAGCACGTCCGGCACCGGCCAGAACCCGTCACCCGTCGTCATACCGTCCTCGATCTTGGTCATGTCGTCGTCGGGCCCGGTGCCCTAGCCGGGCCTCCCGCCCTCGGCGGGTCTCCTGCCCTCGCCGGACCCGCCACAACTGTGCCGCCCGCCACTTGCCGTGCCGCCCGCCACTTGCCCTGCCGCCCGCCACGAGCCGTCCCGCGCACCGCGACATCCGGGCGGCCCCGGCGGTGCGGCGGCGGCGCGGCCATGCCGTCGACCCTACGTCCGCGTCGCCGTTCCCATCGAGGGGCTCCATCCCCGTGGACCCGTCTCGGACCCGTCTCGGACCCGTCTCGGGCCCGTCTCGGACCCGTCTCGGACCCGCCCTTATTCATCTGCCCTACACCATTACGAAAACCATAGTTTTATCGAAAGTCGCTGGCGATTTCCCTTGGCGCGGGCTTTCGGAATTCTGTGCATAACTTTTCGGGAGTGACACAACCATCCGGAATCCGGGACCGTCTAAGTCGGCGAATCAGCGAGATACGGGGGACTCCTGCCCCCGGCCGAGACGCTGTGTGCGTCCCGTCATTGCCCTGGGGGCCTCCCGAGAATGCACCGCCCGACCCCGCCCGGTGACAGCCGCGTCACCGGGCGCACCGCAGCCCTGCTAGCCGCGGCCATCACCGTCACCGCGCTGTGCGCGGCCGACACCATCGCCCGCAGCTACCCGTTCGGCCCCCGTACGCGCAACGTCAACGACCTGGGCAACCAGTACGTGCCCTTCCACGCCCACCTCTGGGACCTGCTGCACGGCCGGGCCCAGGGCGGGCTCCTCATCAACTGGCAGTCGGGCTTCGGCGCGAGTTTCCTGCCCGACCTCGGCACCTACCTCGGCAGCCCGTTCGCCCTGCTCGTCGGCCTGTTCCCGCGGGACCGGATCGATCTCGCGGTGTACGTCGTCACCGTGCTGAAGACGGCCGCCGCGGCCGCCGCCATGACCTGCCTGCTGCTCGCGCTGCGCCGCGGCCGCTGGTGGACGGCGGGCCTGCTGGGCGCCTCCTACGCCCTGTGCGGCTGGGCCGTCGCCGTCGCCAACTACAACCCGATGTGGCTCGACGGCCTGATCGCGCTGCCCCTGCTGTGCCTGGTCGGCGAGTGGGCGCTGGAGCGCAGACGCCCGCTGCTCGGCGTGGTGATCGTCGCGCTCGCCTGGATCGCCAACTTCTACACCGCCTACATGGCCACCCTCGCCGCGGGACTGGTGCTGTTGCTGCGGCTGCTGCTCGCCGGACTCGACCGCCGCCAGGCCCTCGCCGCGGTCGGCCGGGCGGTCCGCACGGTCGCGCTCGGCATGGGCCTGGCCGCACCGCTGGTGGCGGTCGTCTACTTCGGCACCAAACACGCCTACCCCGGCCAGGAGGGACAGTTCGTCCCGGTGGCGCTGCGGGACCTGCTGGCCCGGCTGCTGCCGACGACGTACAGCTTCGGCAGCCCCGCCCTGTACGTGAGTGCCGTCGCGCTGCTGCTCGCCCTCGCCCTGCCGTTCCACCGCGGGGTGCCCCGCCGGGTGCGCGCCGGATGGACGGTGCTGGTGGTCGCGGTGACCCTGTCGCTGCAATGGGCCCCCACGCAACTGGTCTGGCACGCCTTCGCCACCCCCCAGGGCAGCGCGTACCGGGAGGCGTTCGTCGTGTGCGCCCTGCTGGTGATGGCCGGCTGGCAGGCGCTCTCCCACGGTCTGCCGGACTGGCGGGCGCTGGGCGCGGCGAGCGCGCTGCTCGCCCTGATCTGCGCCATCGCGAGCGGCAGCGCACTGGTGCACTCGTACACCTGGGCGGTGCTGCTGCTGGCCGTGATGGGCGCGCTGGGCGGACTCGCCCTGCTCGTCCTGGCGGACCGGGGCGCGTCCGCCGCCCGCCGCCGCACCGTGCTGGCCGGCTGCGCCGTCGTCCTGCTCGTCGGCGGGCAACTCGGCGAGACCGCCGCCACCTCCGCCGTGGCCACCAGGCTGCGCCTGAACCACCTGGACGACTACACGCCCTGGGGCCAGCGGCAGCAGCGGGAGGCCGACGCCATCGCGAGCGCCGACGCCTGGCCCCGCTACCGCACCGAGCCGGGCCGCTACCAGACCGTCGGCAACGACGCGCTGATGGTGGGCGGCGAGGGCGCCCAGTACTACAGCAGCCTCACCTCCGACGTCCTCAGCCGCATGCTCACCGCCCTCGGCGACGGCTGGACCTCGCACGCCCGGAGCGTGCAGAGCCTGGACAACCCGGTCACGGACGCGGTGTTCTCCGTCGGGGCGCGGGTGCACAACCCGCCGGACCCGCACCAGCACTGGCTGCCGAAGGGCGGCGGCCCGGTGACCGTCTCCCGCCAGGAGGTGCCGCCCCTGGTGACGGTGCGTCCTGTCGGCACCTCCGCGCGCGCCGACGTCTCCGCCTTCGGGCCGTCGCCGTACCGCAACCAGGAACGCCTGCTCGGCAGCCGGGTCTACACCCTGCCCCGCCAGACGGTGCGCACCGGCACCGGCAAGCCGCCGCAGCACGGTGGCGCCGCGCAGCCGGGGCTGCTCGTCGCCGCCCCCGCCCGCGGCTCCGACGTGCCGCCGCCCGCGATCACCGCTCGCTGCACACCCGGCGACCAGGTGTTCCTGTGGGCGCCGCACTTCTCGGGCATGGCGCGGCTGACCGGCGGCCCGGACTCCCTGTACCGGTCCGACGTCCAGGGCGCCAAGATCGCCGCCATGCAGCCGCTCGGCCGGGTCCCGGCCTCCGGGCGGGTGCAGATCGAGCTGTCCCCGAACCGGCCCAGCCGGATACCGGACGGCGCGGTCGGCTGCCTGGACACCGCCGCCCTGCGCACCGCGGTCGACGGGCTCCGGGCCACCGCCGCCACCGAGGTGAGGGTCGACGACGGCACCATCCACGCCGAACTCCCCGCGGGCAGCAAGGGGACGGCCGTCGTCGCGGCGCCCCGGATCGCCGGCTGGCGGTGCGCGGCGGGCGACGCCGAGCAGCGGCCGGCCGGTGAGTACTACGGGCTGATCGCGGTTCCCCTGGACGGCTCCGCGACCAGCCTCACCTGCACGTTCCACCCGCCGGGACTGCGGCTGGGCTCGGCGGTGGGCGGCGCCGCGCTGCTGGGCCTGATCGTCCTCGGCGTCTTCGGCGCCGTCCGCCGGCGGCGTGCCACGGCACCGCAGCCGGCCACCGTCCGACCGTCCGAGCCCCTCACCCACGCTCCGTGACCCGCACCAGGGGGAAAGAACCCATGCTCATCTCGATCGTCGCGCCCTGTTACAACGAGGAGGACGTCCTCGGGCGCTTCCACGAGGCGGTGCAGAAGATCGCGGAGGAACTGCTGCCGCTCGGCCACGACATGGAGTTCGTGTACGTCGACGACGGCAGCCGCGACCGCACGCTCACCGTCCTGAAGGAACTGGCCGACCTGGACGCCCGGGTGCGCTACGTCTCCTTCAGCCGCAACTTCGGCAAGGAGTCGGCGCTGCTCGCCGGTCTGCGGCACGCCACCGGGGACTGCGTGATCGTCATGGACGCCGACCTCCAGCACCCGCCGGAGCTGATCAAGCGCATGGTGGAGCTGCGCGGCCAGGGCTACGACCAGGTCATAGCCAGGCGGACCCGAGCCGGTGACCGGTTCACCCGCACCTTCACCGCCCGCCTGTACTACCGGCTGATCAACCGGCTCGTCGACGTGGAACTCGTGGACGGCGTCGGCGACTTCCGGCTGATGTCCCGGCGCGTGGTGGACGCGGTGCTGGACCTCACCGAGTACAACCGCTTCTCCAAGGGCCTGTTCGCCTGGGTGGGCTTCCCCAGCACCACCTTCGAGTACGAGAACGCGCTGCGCGAACACGGCCGCAGCTCCTGGACGCTGCGCAGCCTGCTCAACTACGGTCTCGACGGCCTGCTGTCCTTCAACAACCGTCCGCTGCGCGCCGCTCTCCACCTCGGGCTTGGCCTGGTGCTGCTGGCGGGTGTATACACGGCCTGGATCGTGGGCTCCGCGCTCGTCAACGGCGTGACCGCACCCGGCTACGTCACCACGATCACCGCCGTGACCGCCCTCGCCGGAGTACAGATGATCATGCTCGGGGTCATCGGTGAGTACATCGGCCGGATCTACTACGAGGTCAAGCGGCGCCCGCACTTCCTGGTGAAGGCGACCAACGTGGAACGGACGAAAGACCTCATCCCCTGATGCGTACCGCGACGACCCGCCGCACGCCCCGTCCGGCGCCCCGGCCCGGAACCGGCCCCGCCACCCGCCCCCTGCCGCGGCAGATCATCACCTTCGCCGCCGTCGGCGTCGTGAACACGGGCACGTACTACGGCCTCTATCTGCTGTTCCTCATGCGACTGCCCTACCTCTTCGCGCATGTGCTGGCATTCCTGCTCAGCATGGTCGGGTCCTTTTTCCTCAATGCCCGCTTCACCTATCGGACACGGCCGACCTGGCGGAAATTCCTGCTGTTCCCGCTGACCAATGCCACGAATTTCGTGATCACCACGGTAGGTGTGTACGTGATCGTCGACGTGTTGCACGCGGGCAGCCGGTTCGCGCCGCTGCTCGCCTCCATGGCGGCGATTCCGGTGACCTTCGTGGTCTCCCGCTGGGTCATGATGCCGCGGGCGTCCGAGGGGGACGCCGCTGCATAGGATTGCATAAACGTGCAAAGAAACGTATAGTCATGCCATCCAGAGGAGGGTGACATGACGGTACGTGCGGCGGTGGCCGGAGCGAGCGGGTATGCGGGCGGAGAGGTCCTGCGGCTGCTCCTGGCGCACCCCGAGGTCGAGATCGGTGCCCTGACCGCCAACACCAACGCGGGCCAGCGGCTCGGCGCGCTCCAGCCGCACCTGCCGCCGCTGGCCGACCGGGTGCTGACGGCGACCACCCCGGCGGCCCTGGCCGGACACGACGTGGTGTTCCTCGCACTGCCCCACGGGCAGTCCGCCGCCGTCGCCGAGCAACTGGGACCCGACGTCCTCGTCATCGACATGGGCGCCGACTTCAGGCTGCACGACCCCGCCGACTGGGAGCGGTTCTACGCCTCCGAACACGCCGGCACCTGGCCCTACGGACTGCCCGAACTGCCGGGTGCCCGCGCCGCGCTCACCGGGTCCAAGCGGATCGCGGTGCCCGGCTGCTACCCGACCGCCGTCTCCCTCGCCCTCTTCCCCGCGTACACGGCGGGCCTCGCCGAGCCCGAGGCCGTGATCGTCGCCGCCTCCGGCACCTCCGGCGCGGGCCGGACCCCCAAGCCGCACCTGCTGGGCAGCGAGGTCATGGGGTCCATGTCGCCGTACGGCGTCGGGGGCGGCCACCGGCACACGCCCGAGATGATCCAGAACCTCAGCGCCGCGGCGGGCGAGCGGGTCGCCGTCTCCTTCACGCCGACCCTCGCGCCGATGCCCCGCGGCATCCTCGCCACGTGCAGCGCGAAGGCGCACGAGGGGGTCACCGCCGAGTCGGTGCGCTCCGTCTACGAGAAGGCATTCGCCGACGAACCCTTCGTCCACCTGCTGCCCGCGGGACAGTGGCCGGCCACGGCGTCCGTCCACGGTTCCAACGCCGTTCAGGTACAGGTCGCGTACGACGCCGCCGTGGGACGCATCATCGCGATCAGCGCCATCGACAATCTGACCAAGGGCACCGCGGGCGGTGCCGTCCAGAGCATGAACATCGCCCTGGGGCTCGACGAGACCACGGGGCTTTCCACGATCGGAGTCGCACCGTGAGTGTCACGGCAGCCAAGGGATTCACGGCGGCGGGTGTCGCCGCCGGGATCAAGGAGAACGGCAACCCGGACCTGGCCCTCGTGGTCAACGACGGGCCCCGCCGCTCCGCCGCGGGCGTCTTCACCTCCAACCGCGTGAAGGCCGCACCGGTGCTCTGGTCCGAGCAGGTCCTCAGGAGCGGCCAGGTGTCGGCCGTCGTCCTCAATTCCGGTGGCGCCAACGCCTGCACCGGTCCTCAGGGCTTCCAGGACACGCACGCCACCGCCGAGAAGACGGCCGAGGTCCTCGGCCGGGGCGCCGTCGAGGTGGCGGTCTGCTCCACCGGCCTGATCGGCGAACTCCTGCCCATGGACAAGGTCCTGCCGGGCGTCGAGGCCGCCGCCGCCCAGCTGTCCGAGCACGGCGGTGAGAAGGCCGCCATCGCCATCAAGACCACCGACACCGTGCACAAGACGGCCGTCGTCACCCGGGGAGGGTGGACCGTCGGCGGCATGGCCAAGGGCGCCGGCATGCTCGCCCCCGGCCTCGCCACCATGCTGGTCGTCCTCACCACCGACGCCGACGCCGACGCCGAGACCCTGGACCGGGCGCTGCGCGCCGCCACCCGGGTCACCTTCGACCGGGTCGACTCCGACGGCTGCATGTCCACCAACGACACCGTGCTGCTGCTCGCCTCCGGTGCATCCGGCGTCACCCCTGGGTACCCGGAGTTCGCCGAGGCCGTACGGCAGGTCTGCGACGACCTCGGCCGGCAGCTCATCCGGGACGCCGAGGGCGCGAGCAAGGACATCAAGGTCGAGGTGGTGGGTGCCGCGACCGAGGACGACGCCGTCGAGGTGGGCCGTTCCATCGCCCGCAACAACCTCCTGAAGTGCGCCCTCCACGGCGAGGACCCCAACTGGGGCCGCGTCCTGTCCGCCATCGGCACGACGGCCGCCGCCTTCGAGCCCGACCGGCTGAACGTCGCCATCAACGGCGTATGGGTGTGCAAGAACGGCGGCGTCGGCGAGGACCGCGAGCTGGTCGACATGCGCTACCGCGAGGTGCACATCGTCGCCGACCTGTCGGCCGGCACCGAGACCGCCACCATCTGGACCAACGACCTGACCGCCGACTACGTACACGAGAACAGCGCCTACAGCTCATGAGCACCGGAACCAACCGCAAACACAGCGCGCTGCCCAAGGCACGGATCCTCGTCGAGGCACTGCCCTGGCTGACCCGGCACCATGGAAAGACCATCGTCGTCAAGTTCGGCGGCCACGCCATGGTGAACGAGGAGCTGAAGGCCGCGTTCGCCCAGGACGTGGTCTTCCTGCGGCACGCCGGCCTCAGGCCGGTCGTGGTGCACGGCGGCGGCCCGCAGATCAGCGCGGCGCTCGACCAGCACGGCATCGCCAGCGAGTTCAAGGCGGGCCTGAGGGTCACCACCGAGGAGGCCATGGACGTCGTCCGCATGGTGCTCGCCGGGCAGGTGCAGCGCGAACTGGTGGGGCTGCTCAACCAGCACGGGCCGCTCGCCGTGGGACTCACCGGCGAGGACGCGCACACCATCACCGCCACCAAGCACTGGCCGGAGATCGACGGCGAACGCATCGACATCGGACGGGTGGGCGAGATCACCGCGATCGACACGGGCGCGATCGAGGCACTGCTCGCCGACGGCCGGATCCCGGTGGTCTCCTCCATCGCCCGCAGCCAGGACGACGGGCACGTCTACAACGTCAACGCCGACACGGTGGCCGCGGCGCTCGCCGCGGCACTGGGCGCCGAAACCCTCATGGTCCTCACGGACGTCGAGGGACTGTACGAGGACTGGCCGAACTCCGATGAGGTGATCAGCCGCCTCACCGCTTCCCAACTGGAGAAGCTGCTGCCGGAACTCTCCGCCGGCATGGTGCCGAAGATGGAGGGCTGTCTGCACGCCGTGCGCGGCGGTGTGCGGACCGCCCGGGTCATCGACGGCCGGGTCCAGCACTCGATCCTGCTGGAGATCTTCACCGACGAGGGCATCGGCACCATGGTCGTGCCCGACGAGCAGGAGGGGGACGCCTCATGACGGGCAACCAGGAACTGACCGCGCGGTGGCAGGGCGCGCTCATGAACAACTACGGCACCCCGCGGCTGCCGCTGGTGCGCGGCGCCGGCGCCAGACTGTGGGACGCCGACGGCAAGGAGTACCTGGACTTCGTCGGCGGCATCGCGGTCAACGCGCTCGGCCACGCCCACCCGGCCGTAGTCGAGGCGGTGAGCCGGCAGATCGCCTCCCTCGGCCATGTCTCCAACCTGTTCATCGCCGAGCCGCCCGTCGCCCTCGCCGAACGGCTCCTGCACCTCTTCGGCCGCGACGGCAAGGTGTACTTCTGCAACTCCGGCGCCGAGGCCAACGAAGGCGCGTTCAAGATCGGCCGGCGCACCGGGCGGACCCACATGGTCGCCACCGACGGCGGTTTCCACGGCCGGACGATGGGCGCCCTCGCCCTCACCGGCCAGCCCGGCAAGCAGGACCCGTTCCGGCCGCTGCCCGGCGACGTCACCCATGTGCCCTACGGCGACGCGCAGGCACTGGCCGCCGCGGTCACCGAGGAGACCGCCCTCGTCGTCATCGAACCGATCCAGGGCGAGAACGGCGTCGTGGTCCCGCCCGCCGGGTATCTGAAGGCCGCCCGCGCGATCACCGCGGCCACCGGCGCGCTGCTGGTCCTGGACGAGGTGCAGACCGGTGTCGGCCGCACCGGGACCTGGTTCGAGTACCAGGCCCACGAAGGCGTGCTGCCGGACGTCGTCACCCTCGCCAAGGGACTCGGCGGCGGGCTGCCGCTGGGCGCCACCGTCGCCTTCGGCCGCGCCGCAGACCTGCTCGGGCCCGGCCAGCACGGTACGACCTTCGGCGGCAACCCGGTGGCCTGCGCCGCCGGACTCGCCGTCCTCGACACCATCGCGAACGACGGGTTGCTGGCGAACGTCAAGCGGCAGAGCGAGCGGTTGCGGGACGGTATCGAGGCGCTCGGCCACCCGTTGATCGCCCACGTCCGGGGGGCCGGACTGCTCCTGGGTATCGTGCTCACCGAGCCGCTCGCGCCCCAGGTCCAGCAGGCGGCTCAGGAGGCCGGTCTCCTGGTGAACGCGCCCGTCCCCGACATCGTGCGGCTGATGCCGCCGCTGATCGTCGGTGACGAAGAGGTGCAGGCGTTCCTCCGGGTGCTTCCCGGCATCCTCGACGCAGTGGGCGGGGACGGACGATCCGGAGAATGAGACGACGATGAGTCAGGAGCAGGACCACGGGCAGGACCAGGGGCAGGGGCAGGACACCGAGCAGGCCGCCGGGCCCGCCGTGCCACAGACCCGCACCGCACGCCACCGCCGGATCGTGGACATCCTCAACCGGCAGCCGGTGCGGTCGCAGAGCCAGTTGGCGAAGCTCCTGTCCGACGACGGGCTGAGCGTCACCCAGGCGACGCTCTCCCGGGACCTGGACGAGCTGAACGCGGTGAAGATCCGCAACACCGACGGCGACCTGATCTACGCGGTGCCGAGCGAGGGCGGGTTCCGCACGCCCCGCGCGCCGCTCGGGGGGTCGGCCAAGGAGGAGCGGATGCGGCGCCTGTCCCAGGAGCTGCTGATCTCCGCGGAGGCATCGGCCAACCTCGTGGTCCTGCGGACCCCTCCAGGGGCCGCGCAGTTCCTCGCGTCCGCCATCGACCAGGCCGAACTGCACGACATCCTCGGGACGATCGCGGGCGACGACACGGTGCTGCTGATCAGCCGGGAGCCCACCGGGGGACAGGCGCTCGCGGGGCACTTGCTGCGGTTGGCGCAGAACGGTCACTGAGGGTTTCGGGCGGGGCGAGCAGTTGGCGGACCGGGGGAGTCGGGGCGGGGACTGCTGCGGCTGCGCCGTCGGCGGGTGCGGGGCGTCGGGGGTCGGCCGCACAGCTCCCCGCGCCCCTGGGCGGGGTGAGGTGGTCGGGAGGGGGCGGTGGTGGTGTCCTGCGGTCGGATGCGGGGCGCCGGGAGCCGGTCGCGCAGTTCCCCGTGCCGCTGAGGGCGGTGCCCTTAGCGGTCACCGGAGGTGTGGTGCCAGACCCTCCGTGCGGTGTGCCTCCCCGTCGGCCGTGATCAGCAGGGCCTCCACCTGCGGCAGGGATGCGAGCCACGGCAGAGCGGCTCGGGAACCCATCGCGAAGGCCGCGGTGGCCCAGCAGTCCGCCCAGGTCAGACAGGGAGCCACCACGGTCACCGCCACCAGGTCGGTCACCGCGGGCTCCCCGGTCCGCGGATCCGTGATGTGCGCCCCGCGCTCCGCCGTCCCGGAGGTCGCCACCGCCAGCCGGTCCGCCCCGGCGGCCGACACCACCGCCGCAAGGCCGCCCGGCCGCAGCGGATCGGCCACCCCGATCCGCCAGGGCCGCTGCGGTTCGGGCGTGCCGAAGACCTGGACGTCCCCGCCGCCGTTCACGCTCACCCCGTGCACACCGGTCGCGGCGATCCGCCGCGCGGCCCGCTCGGCGGCCCAGCCCTTGACGATCCCGGTCGGATCGAGCGGTCCCCGGTATGTCGGGCTGAACCATCCCGCGCTCAACCGCTCCGCCTCGGCCGCCAGTTCCAGCACCTCGGCGACCTCGGGAACGCACTCGGCCACGGCCAGTTCGGTCCGGGCCAGCCGGGAGATCTGGCTGTCCTCGCGGTACGTGCTGAACACCGCGTCGACCCGGTGCAGCCCGGCGACCGCCTCGTCCAGGGCCGCCCGTACCGCACCGGGCCGCCCGCCGCGGACGTCGAAGGAGAAGACCGTGCCCATGACCTCCTCCGCGTGCCGTATCGCGGCGGGAGCCTGTGCGGGTCCCTCCGACGGGTCAGCCATCGGCCTTGTCCAGCGCCGACTGGAGGGACTGCCGGTAGCCGTCGCTGGTGTAGGTCGCGCCCGAGACGGTGTCGATCTGCGCGCTCTGCGCGGCCAGCGCCTCCTGCCGCAGCTGGGGCAGGGCGTCGGCGCTGATCTGCGCGTCGCGCGGGCTCTCCTGCGGGTACACGACGGCCGTGACGTCGGTGAGCCGGCCGCTGCGCACGACGACGCGCACCTGGACCGGGCCGTAGCGGGTCTGCGCCGTGTCACCGGTGACGGTCCTGCTGCCGGTGGCCGGAGCCGTCGCCGACCCGCTCGCCCCGCCCGACGGCACGGGCGCCGGGGGCGCGGGGGCGCCTGCCACCGGGGCACCGGCCGCCACCGGGTGGTTCGTGTGCGGCTTCAGGGCCAGCAGCAGCACCGTGCCGCACACGGTCGCCACGCTCGCCAGCACCACGCGGCGCAGCGGCCGGGTCCTCCTCAGCCCGTGCACGGCGGCCTCACCGCACCTGGGCCGCGCACGGCCCCCATGACTCCGGGTGCCCTCGTGTCGCTCACTGTCCTCCCACTCCTCTCACGCACTCCTCTCACGCACTCCTCTCACGCACTCCTGTCACAGCTCGAACGACTCGTGATGGATACGGCGGTCCGGCACCCCCGCGGCACGCAGTTGCGCGTACACGTCCTCCGCGAAGCCCGGCGGACCGCACAGGTACACGTCGTGCCCGGCGAGCCCCGGATACGCGGTGCGCAGCGCGTCCGCGGTCAGTCCGGGGCGCGCGCCGTCGGCCCCGTTGAGCGCGTAGTGCACCGTCGCCCCGCGCCACCGTGCGATGGCCTCCAGCTCGCCGCCCAGGGCGAGGTCCTCGGCCGTGCGCGCCCGGTAGAGCAGCGTGACATCACCGGGCAGCGTCTCGAACAGCGCCCGCAGCGGGGTGATGCCGACGCCGCCGGCGATCAGCAGTGACCGGTGCGCGGTGCGCCGGTCCGCGGTCAGGGAGCCGTACGGACCCTCCGCCCACACCCGGGTGCCCGGACGCAGCCGCCGTACCGCGCCGCTGTGCCCGCCCAGCGCCTTGACCGTGACCCGCAGCAGGTCCGGGCGCGGCGGCGCCGACAGGGAGTACGGCGTCGACGTCCAGCCCAGACCGGCGCCGAGGAACCGCCAGCGCAGGAACTGCCCCGGCCGTGCGCCCAGGTCGTCCAGCCGTCGGCCGCGGACGACGACGGAGTACACACCCGGTGCCTCCTTGTGCACCGACTCCACCCGCAGCCGGTGCCGCAGGTTGAGCCGGATCGGGGTGAGGATCCGGTACCACCCCACCAGCGCGGCCACCCCCAGGTAGAGCACGTACCAGGCGGCGGCCGCCGCGGGCCTGCCGATGAACGCCTCGCCCAGCGTCAGCTGGTGGAAGAAGGCGAGGAAGACGGCGGCGTACGTCAGCAGGTGCGTGTAGTACCAGAACTCGTATCCGGTGCGGCGGCGCACGGCAGGGGCCGAGACGACGCCCACCGCGCACAGCAGCACCCCGCCGGTGGTCGCCTTCAGCATGTCCGGGTAGTCCAGGACGACGCCGACCGCCTCCTTGACCAGGGAGGCGTGGTCCTGCGCGGCGTACCCGGCCAGGACCAGCACGACGTGCGCGACCAGCAGACAGACCGTGTACCGGCCCGCCATCGCGTGCCAGCGCGCCACCCGGTCCGAGCCGACCCGCACCTCAAGGAACGGCACCCGCGCCATCAGCCCGACCAGCACCGCGCAGGTGTAACCGCACAGCAGTCCGGCGATCCGCCCGCCTCCGGTGAGCCAGCCCGCCGCGCCGATGACCGAGCCCGTGCCCGTCCACCACAGGGCGAGCACGGCCGCCGCGCCGGCCCACAGCGGCACCAGGACCCGGACCGCGGGGGAGCGCCGGTGAGCGGGCGGAGCCGGCCGTGCCGTCCGCCGCTCGTGCACCGCTGCCATGCTGCGTCCTTTCGTCCGCGGGGCCGAGCGTGCTCTCCCGCCGGGGCCGTCACTATGCCGCCCGAACCTCTGAGCCTCCTGAGAGCTCGGCCGCGCGCAGCGGACTCAGAGGAAACTCAGAGCTTCACCGGTTTCCGCCGCCGCGCGGCACCGGCGATGCTGGAGGGCGAGATGAACACCACCCGCTCCGGCCGCCCCGCCCTGACCCGTCCCGACGGCACCCCCCTGCGTGTCCTCGTCGTCGACGACGACCCCGATCTCGCAGAGGTGCTCACCGGCGCGCTGCGCTACGAGGGCTGGCAGGTCCGCGCGGCCGGCGACGGCGCGTCGGCGCTCGCGGCGGCCCGCGACCTCGGGCCGGACGCGGTCGTCCTCGACGTGCTGCTCCCGGACACCGACGGCTTCGCCGTGCTGCGCGGTCTGCACGAGGTGAAGCCCGACGTCTGTGTGCTCTTCCTCACCGCGCGGGACGCCGTGGAGGACCGCATCGCCGGGATCACCGCGGGCGGCGACGACTACGTCACCAAGCCGTTCAGCCTGGAGGAGGTCGTCGCCCGGCTGCGCGGAGTGCTGCGCCGCGCGGGCATGGCCCGGCAGCAGGAGGAGGGCCCGCGCCTGACCGTGGGCGACCTGGTGATGGACGAGGAGGCCCGCGAGGTGACCCGGGCCGGCGAACTGATCGAACTGTCCCCGACCGAGTTCGAACTGCTGCGCTTTTTGATGCGCAACCCGCGCCGGGTGCTCAGCAAGGCGCAGATACTCGACCGGGTGTGGTCCTACGACTTCGGCGGTCAGGCCCATGTGGTCGAGCTGTACATCTCGTACCTGCGCAAGAAGATCGACGCGGGCCGCGCGCCCATGATCCACACCGTGCGCGGTGCGGGCTATCTGATCAAGCCGGCGCTGCCGTGAGGCCCATCGCGCGGGGTGTGGCGCGCGGGCTGCGGCGGCTGTCCTGGCCGCGCACCCTGCGGGCACGGCTCATCGCCGGACTCGTGGTGCTGCTCGCCGTGAGCTGCGCCGCCGTGGGGGTGGCCGCGGTCGTCGAACTGGACGGCTTTCTCACCCGCCGCCTCGATCAGCAGCTGACCGACGTCGGGAGCCGGCTCCCGGCCAGCCTGGAGCATCAGGGCCAGGGTCTGGCGCCCAACGACCACGACGGCGACGAGTACGGCGACACCCGGCGCCAGGCGACCGGTACCTTCGGCGCCCGCCTGGTCGACGGCCACGTCACCAACGCGGCCGTCGTGACCTCCGGCAGCGCCACCGCCAACCTGCGCCCCGTCGCCCTGTCCGGCGCGGACCAGGCGCGGCTCGCGGCCCTGCCCCTCGACAGCCGGGCCCGCACCGTCGACCTCGGCTCCCTGCACGCCGCCTACCGGGTCGCCGCCTGCTCGGGCCAGGACGGTGACGTACTGGTCACCGGGCTGCCGCTGGAACCGTTGCAGTCCGCCGTGCACCAGCTCGAACTGGTCGCCGGGATCGTCTTCGGCGGTGCCCTGGTGATCACCGGCGTGGCCGGCGCCCTGTGGGTGCGCTGGTCGCTGCGGCCGCTGACCCGGGTCGCCGCGACCGCCACCCGGGTCAGCGAGCTGCCGCTGGCCAGCGGTGAGGTCGCCCTGCCCGCGCGGGCCCCGCAGACCGACCCGCACGGCGAGGTGGGGCAGGTCGCCACCGCCTTCAACCGCATGCTGGGCCACGTCGAGAACGCGCTGACCAAGCGGCAGGCGAGCGAGGAACGGCTGCGCGGCTTCGCCGCCGACGCCAGCCACGAGCTGCGCACCCCGGTCGCCTCGGTGCGCGGCCACGCCGAACTCGCCCTGCTGCATCCGGGACCGGTGCCCCCGGAAGTGACGCGGGCGCTGGAACGGATCGCCGCCGAGTCGGCGCGCATGGGCGAGATCGTCGACGAGATGCTGCTGCTCGCCCGGCTGGACGCCGGACGGCCCCTGGAGCGCCGTCCCGTCGACCTCACCCGCCTCGTCCTGGATGCCGTCGCGGACGCGCGGGCCGCGGGCCCCGGCCACGGCTGGGCGCTGGAGCTGCCCGAGGAACCGGTGACGGTGACCGGGGACGCCCACCGCCTGCAACAGGTGCTGGCCAACCTGCTGGCCAACGCGCGGTCGCACACACCGGCCGGCACGAAGGTGACGGTGTCCCTGCGGACCGACGGCGAGACCGTCCGGCTGCACGTCCACGACACCGGGCCGGGCGTGCCCGAGGAGATCCGCCCCGGCGTCTTCGAACGTTTCACCCGCGCCGAGCACCGCCGCCGCACGGACGCCACGGGCGGCGGCGCCGGTCTCGGCCTCTCGATCGTGGCGGCCGTGACCGAGGCGCACGGCGGCGCCGTGGACCTGGAGAGCGGGCCGGGCGCCACGACGTTCACGGTCCGGCTGCCGGCCGCGGGCCAGGGGGGTACCGCGCCAGGGCCGGCTGGTGCTTCCGGTGCGGTCCACGACGCGCCTGCGGAGGGTGGTGCCTACGCGGCTGGATCGTCCGGTGTTCCTGATCGGGTCCGTGATTCGACGTCCCCGCCCGGTGTTCCTGATCGGGTGCGTGACGCGGCGTCCTCGTCCGGTGTTCCCGGTCCGCTCCGCCACGCGGCACCGTCGTCCGATGTTCCTGACCAGGTCCCCGAGTCGGCACCGCCGACCGGCGTCCCGCGTCCGGCCCGCGATCCGGCCGACCGGCGGCGGTGAGGCATGTCACCCCTCGGCCGCGCGGGCCGGCGCCGGTGCCAGTTGATCGTCGGGGCCGCGTGGGCCGGTGTCCGTGCCGGTTGATCGTCGGGGCCGCGTGGGTCGGTGTCCGTGCCGGTCGACCGTCGGGGGCCGCGCGCGCCGGTGTCAGTACCGGGTGATCGCCGTGGCCCCGCCCGTCGTGCCGATCGCCATGTGCGGCCGGGCCGCCGGGCGGGCCCAGCGGAGGATCCGGCGCATGGCGTCGGCGGGCACCGACACGCAGCCGGCGGTCGCTCCCGGCCCGTTGACGTGCAGGAAGATCCCGGCACCCCGGCCGCGCACGGGATGCCGGTAGTTGAAGCCGATGACGAGCGCGTGCGCGTACTGCGTGCCGTACGCCATCAGGTGCTCCGACTCGGCGGCGCGGCAGTCGGCCGGCCGGGGTTCGGTCCAGCGGTTGTAGGCGAGGGACGCGGTGTCCTGGCACCACCAGGAATCCTCGTGGACCCGCCGGTACCGCACGGAGGTGCCGGCCGGTGCCGGCCGGTGCCGGCCGCACGCCGAAGGCGAACGGCAGGTCGTACAGCCCGGTCGGGGTGGTGTTCGTGCCCTGCTTGCGGGCCGTGCCCTCGACGAGTCCCCCGGCGCCGAACCGGGCCGGCGCCGATCCGGCCCGCACCCACCGCCCGCCCCGGCGGTCCCACCAGGTGACGGTGCCCTTGGTCGCGCCGGTGCGCGGCGCCTCGGCGGTGATCAGCTGGGTGCCGCCCCCGGTGTCGGCCATGCCGGCCGGCAGCGGGCGCGCCCCGGCGGTGGCGGGCGCCGCACCGAGCGCGAGGAGGGACGCGGAGACGAGGGTGGCGACGACACCTGGGCGCATGGCTCAGACGGTAGACGGCGGCAGCGGCAACGGCAGTCCGGGCAGGCCGTCCAGGCTGCTCGCCACGTGGTCCTTCCTGGTGAAGTAGTCGTTCAGTGAGGCGTCGTCCTCGCGCGCGAAGCGCCGTTCGTGCAGATCCCGGTCGGCCTCGTACGCCATGAGGGGGACCGCGTAGCCGCAGGTGTCCCGGACGAGTTCGGCGTGTACGACGATGATCGCGCGCAGGCCGTGCGGGGTCGGGTCGATGTCCGGGAAGTACCCGAGCAGTTCCTTGAACCGCGGGTCGTCGCGGAAGACCGGTTCGCCCCGCCCGTGCACCCGGACGATGTTCGGCGGGCCCTGGAAGGCGCACCACATCAGCGTGATGCGGCCGTTCTCCCGCAGATGGGCGACCGTCTCGGCGTTCGACCCGGCGAAGTCGAGGTAGGCGACGGTGTGCGCGTCGACCACCACGAAGGAGCCCTTGAGGCCCTTGGGGGAGAGGTTCACCGTGCCCTCGCCGGAGAGTGGGGCGGTGGCGGTGAAGAAGAGGGGCTGTTCCTCGATGAACGTGCGGAGTCTGCCGTCGATGCGTTCATAAGTCTTTCCCATGTCTGCCGAGTATTGCCGTAATCCGTTCGGAGGTCGAAGAAAAAAACGCGCCATCCGGCCGGGAGTGGATGGTGGCCGGCGCCGTCCCCGCCGCGGTCCCCGGCGCACGGGGGCCCGGAGCCGGCAGCACGGCGCCCGTCACCCGGTGCCCGGCATCCGCTCTCCGGTGTCCGGTGCGCCCCGAGCCGTGCGACGCGCCACCTCCCCCCACCCGGATTGACGAATCATGCAGAGTGCTGCATACTCATGCATGTCAGCCAGTGCACTGTGAGGAGAAACCCGTGACCGAGCGCGTCGTACTCGCCTACTCAGGCGGTCTGGACACCTCTGTCGCCATCGGCTGGATCGCCGAGGAGACGGGCGCCGAGGTCATCGCCGTTGCGGTCGACGTCGGCCAGGGCGGCGAGGACCTGGACGTCATCCGCAAGCGCGCCCTCGCCTGCGGCGCCGTCGAGGCCGAGGTCGCGGACGCCAAGGACGAGTTCGCCGACGGCTACTGCCTCCCGGCGATCAAGGCCAACGCGCTGTACATGGACCGCTACCCGCTGGTGTCCGCGCTGTCCCGGCCGACGATCGTCAAGCACCTGGTGGCCGCGGCCAAGAAGCACGGCGCGACCACGGTCGCCCACGGCTGCACCGGCAAGGGCAACGACCAGGTCCGCTTCGAGGCCGGCATCGTCGCCCTCGCCCCCGACCTCAAGTGCATCGCCCCGGTCCGCGACTACGCGATGACCCGCGACAAGGCGATCGCCTTCTGCGAGCAGAAGCAGCTCCCGATCGCCACCACCAAGAAGTCCCCGTACTCCATCGACCAGAACGTCTTCGGACGCGCCGTCGAGACGGGCTTCCTGGAGGACATCTGGAACGCCCCGATCGAGGACATCTACGAGTACACCTCCAACCCGGCCGAGCCCCGCGAGGCCGACGAGGTGATCGTCACCTTCAAGGAGGGCGTCCCGGTCGCCGTCGACGGCAAGCCCGTCACCGTCCTCCAGGCCATCCAGCAGCTCAACGAGCGCGCCGGCGCCCAGGGCATCGGCCGGATCGACATGGTCGAGGACCGGCTCGTGGGCATCAAGTCCCGCGAGGTGTACGAGGCTCCGGGCGCCATCGCCCTGATCACCGCCCACCAGGAGCTGGAGAACGTCACCGTCGAGCGCGAACTGGCCCGCTACAAGCGCCAGGTCGAGCAGCGCTGGGGCGAGCTGGTCTACGACGGCCAGTGGTTCTCCCCGCTCAAGCGCGCCCTGGACGGCTTCATCGACGAGGCCAACCAGTGCGTCTCCGGCGACGTCCGGATGACCCTGCACGGCGGCCGCGCCGTGGTCACCGGCCGCCGCTCCGACCAGTCGCTGTACGACTTCAACCTGGCGACCTACGACACGGGCGACTCGTTCGACCAGTCCGCCGCCCGGGGCTTCATCGACATCTACAGTCTGTCGTCGAAGATCGCGGCCAAGCGCGACCTGGCGTGAGCGCCTGACGGCACCCCAGCCGCACCGGCCTGACACCCGCCTCCTCACTTGTGTCCGAGTGGGGAGGCGGCGGCACATCCACATCCACATCCACCTCTCCCACAGGTCTCTCCTAGGAGCAACGCAAGTGAGCAGCAACAGCGGTGACGTCCGGCTCTGGGGCGGCCGGTTCGCGGACGGTCCCGCCGAGGCCCTGGCGAAGCTGTCCGCGTCCGTCCACTTCGACTGGCGGCTCGCCCCCTACGACATCGCCGGTTCGCGTGCCCACGCGCGCGTGCTGCACAAGGCGGGGCTCCTCACCGAGGACGAGCTGACCCGGATGACCGCCGGTCTCGACCGGCTGGAGGCGGACGTGGCGGACGGCTCCTTCGTCGGCACCATCGCCGACGAGGACGTCCACACCGCTCTGGAACGCGGCCTGCTGGAGCGGCTCGGCCCGGACCTCGGCGGCAAGCTCCGCGCGGGCCGCTCGCGCAACGACCAGATCGCCACGCTGTTCCGGATGTATCTGCGGGACCACGCCCGGATCATCGGCGGCCTGATCGCCGGGCTCCAGGACGCGCTGATCGGCCTGGCCGAGGCCCACCCCGACGTGGCGATGCCCGGTCGCACCCACCTCCAGCACGCCCAGCCGGTGCTGTTCGCCCACCATGTCCTCGCGCACGTCCAGGCCCTGTCCCGGGACGCCGAGCGGCTGCGCCAGTGGGACGAGCGGACGGCCGTGTCGCCGTACGGCGCGGGGGCCCTGGCTGGCTCCTCGCTCGGTCTCGACCCGGAGGCGGTGGCCGCGGACCTGGGCTTCGAGCACGGCAGCGTGGGCAACTCCATCGACGGCACGGCCTCCCGCGACTTCGTGGCCGAGTTCGCCTTCATCACCGCGATGATCGGCGTCGACCTCTCCCGGATCGCGGAGGAGGTCATCATCTGGAACACGAAGGAGTTCTCCTTCGTGACGCTGCACGACGCGTTCTCCACCGGCTCGTCGATCATGCCGCAGAAGAAGAACCCGGACATCGCCGAGCTGGCCCGCGGCAAGTCCGGCCGGCTGATCGGCAACCTGACCGGCCTCCTCGCCACCCTCAAGGCGCTCCCGCTGGCCTACAACCGCGACCTCCAGGAGGACAAGGAGCCGGTCTTCGACTCCTGCGACCAGCTCGAAGTGCTGCTGCCGGCCTTCACCGGCATGATGGCCACCCTCACGGTCAACCGCGAGCGCATGCAGGAGCTGGCCCCGGCCGGTTTCTCACTCGCCACCGACATCGCCGAGTGGCTGGTCAAGCAGGGCGTGCCCTTCCGGGTCGCGCACGAGGTGGCCGGCGAGTGCGTGAAGACCGCCGAGGCCGAGGGCAAGGAGCTGGACGAACTGACCGACGAGCAGTTCGCGAAGATCTCCGCCCACCTCACCCCCGAGGTCCGCACGGTCCTCGACGTCCCCGGCGCCCTTGCCTCCCGCGACGGCCGCGGCGGGACGGCACCGGCCGCGGTCGCCGTCCAGTTGGCCGAGGTCAAGGCGGACGTGGTGGCCCAGCACGCGTGGGCCGTCGCCAAGAACGCGAAGTGACACCGGGGCGGGCACCGGCCCGCCCCGCGCTCGTGATCACGGTTCACCGGCCCCGCGCGCGTGATCACGGCCACCACGCGCGCGTGCGGCCCGGCCGTCGCGGTTACGTTGGTCGTGCACGCGTGTCACAGCCGACCGAACGGAGCCCGCGATGTCCTTCGCCCGACTGGCCTCAGCGACGACGGCCACGTGCCACATCGGCCTGGGGCTCGCCGCCGTCGGACGTCCCGGGTACATCAACCTCGGCCGGGAGCGGGACCTCCCGGCCGACCGCACCGTCGACGCCCTGCGCGAGCGCACCCACGAACTCCTCGACGCCGCCTACGCCCAGGGCGTGCGCTACTTCGACGCCGCCCGCTCCTACGGCCGCTCCGAGGAGTTCCTCGCCGACTGGCTGCGCGCCCGTCCGGACGTCACCGACGTCGTCGTCGGCAGCAAGTGGGGCTACACCTACACCGCCGACTGGTCCACCGACGCGGCGCAGCACGAGGTCAAGGACCACAGCCTGCGGACGTACGAGCGCCAGCGCGCCGAGACGGACGCGCTGCTCGGCGACCGGCTCGACCTCTACCAGATCCACTCGGTGACCCCCCACAGCCCTGCCCTCGCCGACAAGGAACTCCACGCGAGGCTCGCCGAGGCCGCCGCCGGCGGCCTGACCATCGGGTTCTCCACCAGCGGCCCGGCCCAGGCGGACGCGGTCCGCGCCGCCCTCGCCGTGACGGTCGACGGCGAGCCCCTGTTCCGTACCGTCCAGTCGACGTACAACCTCCTGGAGACGTCGGCCGCTCCGGCCCTCGCCGAGGCGCACGACGCCGGGCTCACGGTGATCGTGAAGGAGGGTATGGCCAACGGGCGGCTGGCCGCCGCGCAGGCACCGCAGGTGCTGCGGGCCGTGGCCGAGGAGACGTCCCTGGGGTGCGACGCCGTCGCCCTCGCGGTGATCCTGCGCCGGCCCTGGGCGGGCGTCGTCCTGTCCGGCGCCGCGACCGCCGGCCAGCTCGCCTCCAATCTCCAGGCGGCGGCCGGCGACCTGGACGAGGAGCAACTGGACCGGCTCGCCCCGCTCGCCGAGGAACCGGCCGTCTACTGGGAGCAGCGCGGACAGCTCCCCTGGCACTGAACCCCACCGATCCCGCACTCCTGATACCGCCATGCCTGCGATGAGACATTTACGTCTCACATGACTTACCCTCGTCTCATGGCTCTGGACCGCGACCGTGTGCTGCGCAGCGCAGCCGCCCTGCTGACCCGCAGATCCACCGCGACCATGGACGAGGTCGCCAAGGCCGCCGGGATCAGCCGGGCCACCCTGCACCGTCACTTCGCCGGGCGTGACGCACTGGTGCGGGCGCTGGAAACGCTCGGCATCGAGGAGTGCCGGGCCGCGCTGGACGCGGCCCGCCCGGACGAGGGCCCGGCGAGCGACGCGGTACGCCGGCTGGTGCGGGAGATCGAGCCCGCCGCGGGCCTGCTGGCCTTCCTCTACTCCGAGAGCCAGCTGTTCGAGGGCGAGGACCAGAACCAGGGCTGGGCCCGGATCGACGAGCGGATCGCGGCCCTGTTCCGCAGGGGCCAGGCGGAAGGGGAGTTCCGTATCGATCTGACCCCAGCCTGGCTCACCGAGGCGCTGTACGGCCTGCTGGCCTCCGGCGCCTGGGCGGTCCTGGCAGGCCGGGTCGCCCCCAAGGACTTCAGCCACATGATCGTCGAGCTGCTGCTCGGCGGTGCCGTACGGAGAGCGGAATCATGAGCACCACCCTGCGGGCTGCCCGGCCGACGGAGACGGAGCGGCGCCCGGGCCGCTGGCTCGCGCTCTCCGTCCTTGTACTGGCCGTGCTGCTGGTGGCCGTCGACGCGACCGTCCTCGGCCTCGCGACCCCCTTCATCAGCGAGGACCTCAGGCCCTCCGGCAACCAGCTGCTGTGGATCGGTGACGTCTACTCCTTCGTCATCGCCGGTCTGCTCGTCACCATGGGCGGCCTCGGCGACCGCATCGGCCGCAAGCGGATCCTGCTCGGCGGTGCCACGGCGTTCGGCGCGGTCTCCGTGCTCAACGCCTACGCCACCACCCCCGAGCTGATGATCCTGGCGCGGGCGCTGCTCGGTGTCGCGGGCGCCACCCTGATGCCCGCCACGCTCGCGCTGATCCGCAACCTCTTCCACGATCCGCGCGAGCGCAGCCTTGCCGTCGGCGTCTGGGGCGCCATGGCCTCCGCCGGTACGGCCGTCGGCCCGATCGTGGGCGGATTCCTGCTGGAGCACTTCTGGTGGGGTTCGGTCTTCCTCATCAACCTGCCGGTGATGGCGGTGCTCGTCCTGGTCGGCGCGAGGACGCTGCCCGAGTCCCGCAACCCGCACCCCGGCCCGTGGGACCTGGCGAGCGTGGTCCTGTCACTGGCCGGCATGATCGGTGTCGTCTACGCGATCAAGGAGGCCGCCTCGCACGGCTTCTCCCCGGCCGTCCTCGGCACGGGCCTGCTGGGCGTGGCGGCGCTGTCCGGGTTCGTGCGCCGCCAGTTCACCCTGCCGGTCCCGCTGCTGGACATGCGGCTGTTTTGGCGGCGCGGGTTCAGCGGGGCGGTCCTCGCCGACCTGCTGACCGTGCTCGGCATGTCCGGGCTGGTGTTCTTCCTCTCCCAGTACCTGCAACTCGTCCAGGGCAGACGCCCGTTCGAGGCGGGCCTCGCCGAGCTGCCGGCCGCCGTCGGCGCGGTGGTGACCGGACTGGTCGCAGGCCGGGCGGCGCGGCGCTTCTCGGTGCGGGCCGTGGTCTCCGGCGGCCTCGCCGCGGTGGGCCTGGCGCTCGCCGCGCTGACCACCCTGACCCGGACGACCGGCTATCCGCTCCTCGGCGCCGCGCTCCTGGTCGTCGGCGTGGGCGCGGGCTTCTCCTTCACGGTGACCGCCGACGTGATCCTCTCCAGCGTGCCCAAGGAGCAGGCGGGCGCCGCCTCCGCGGTCTCCGAGACGGCATACGAACTCGGCGCCGCCCTCGGCATCGCGCTGCTCGGCTCCATCGTGACGGGCGTCTACCGGGGCTTCACCGGCCCGGCGGGCACCCCCGCCGCGGCCCACGAGTCACTGGGCGGCGCGGTGGAGGCGGCGTCGGACCTGCCGGCCCACACCGCGCAGGCCCTGCTGACCGCGGCCCGCGACTCCTTCGTACAGGGCCTCCACCTGGCCGCCGGCGCCGGAGCGGTGGTCCTCCTGGCCACCTCGGCGGCAGCCTGGTTCCTCCTGAAGAACCAGAAACTGGAAAACTCCCCCTGAGAAAAACCCACCCTGTGCACCAGCAAACCCCAGCACGACAACCCCCTTCAGGGGCGCGGGGAACTGCGCGAGCGACCACGACGAACCCGCATCTGAAGGCCCGCAGGTTCACCGAGCCGGTCCGCCGGACCTGACCGGCAACCCCCTTCAGGGGCGCGGGGAACTGCGCGAGCAACCACGACGAACCCGCACCTGAAGGACCGCAGTCCCCACTGCCACCCAACCCGCCCCAACCGCCGGAGGCCCCCGTCAGGCGGCCTTCGCCTTGGTGGCGTACATGTCCACGTACTCCTGCCCCGACAACCGCATGACCTCCGTCATCACGGAATCGGTCACCGCCCGCAGCACATAGCGGTCCCGGTCCATCCCCTCGTACCGGGAGAACTCCATCGCCTCACCGAACCGCACGGTCACCCGCCCCGGACGCGGAATGCCCCGCCCGCCCGGCTGCAGCTTGTCCGTGCCGATCATGGCGAACGGCACCACCGGCGCGCCCGTCATCAGGGTCAGCCGGGCGATGCCGGTACGGCCGCGGTAGAGCCGCCCGTCGGGGGAGCGGGTGCCCTCGGGGTAGATGCCGAACACCTTCCCCTCCTCCAGGACCCGCCGCCCGGTCATCAGCGCGGCCACGCCCCCGCTCGCCCCGTCCCGGTCCACCGGGATCATGCCGACACCGGTGAAGAACCACGCCATCAGGCGGCCCTTGAACCCCTTGCCGGTGACGTACTCGTCCTTGCCGATGAAGAACACCTGCCGTTTGGACACCAGCGGCAGCACGATCGAGTCGATGAACGTGAGATGGTTGCCCGCCATGATGACCGGACCGTCCGCCGGGATGTGCTCCACGCCCTCCACCTGCGGGCGGAACATCAGGCGCATGATCGGTCCGAGCACTGCCTTGATGAGCGCGAAGCGGGACAACGGGTCCTCCGATGTCGAGGGCGGTATGAGTCTTTGCAGGTGAGGACGATACTCGTGGCATGGGCGAAGCGCACATCACGTGTGTCCCGTTCACCGATGTCTTACTCACAATTGACGTGGGTTTACCTGCGGTGGCGTGCCACGGGACCGGGCGGCGCGCGCGTGTCGATGTGACGGACATCGCC
The DNA here is from genome assembly GCF_042268025.1 of Streptomyces sp. NPDC056161. NCBI lineage: Bacteria > Bacillati > Actinomycetota > Actinomycetes > Kitasatosporales > Streptomycetaceae > Streptomyces > Streptomyces sp. NPDC056161. The sequence continues at coordinate 76,076 of NZ_JBHJUV010000007.1, read as the reverse complement.
CGGCCGTCCGCCGGACACCCGTTCGTCCCGCCCCGGACGGCCCGTCACCCCCGGCTTCCCGGGTGACATCTGACATCACCCGGGTGTTGGGCCCGGAGTCTCCCCTGCGTCATGTCCACGCCCCTACGATCGGCGCGCACCGACGATGATTCCGGCCGGGCGCCCCGCGGCGGGGTGCCGGACACAGCGGCCGAGCGGATGGCAGGAAGGCGTTCATGAACACGCACGAGTCGAACGGTCAGACGCAGGGAACGGGACGGCGAGCGCTCCTCGGCGCCGCGGTGCTCGGCGCGGGCGGAGCGGTCCTCGGACTGCCCGGCGCCGCTCGGGCGGCGGACTCCCGGTCCGCCGGACAGGGCGCCGGCCTGAAGAGTTTGCCCGTGCCGACGATCATCGGCCACCGGGGTGCCAGCGGCTACCGCCCCGAGCACACCTTCGGCTCCTACCAGCTGGCCCTCGACCTCGGCGCCGACATAGTCGAGGCCGGTGACCTGGTGCCCACCAAGGACGGCCACCTGGTGTGCCGGCACGAGCCGGAGATCGGCGGCACCACGGACGTCGCGGCCCACCCCGAGTTCGCCGCCCGCAAGACCACCAAGGTCCTCGACGGCGTCTCCACCACCGGCTGGTTCACCGAGGACTTCACCCTCGCCGAGCTGAAGACCCTGCGTGCCGTCGAGCGCATCCCGGCCAACCGCCCGCACAACACCCTCTACGACGGACGCTGGGAGATCCCCACGTTCGAAGAGGTCCTGCAGTGGCAGGACGAGCAGACCCGCAAGCGCGGCAAGCAGGTCTGGATCTACCCGGAGACCAAGCACCCCACCTACTTCCGCAAGCTCGGCCTCGGCCTGGAGGAGCGGGTCGCCAAGCTGCTGCGCAAGTACGGCAAGGACAAGCGGAACTCGCCGGTCATCCTGCAGTCCTTCGAGCCGACCAGCATCCAGCGGCTGAACGAGCTGGTCGACAACCCGCTGGTCGTCCTGCTCTCGTCGGCGGACAGCCGCCCCTACGACTTCGTCGACGCGGGCGACCCGCGCACGACCGCGGACCTGATCACCCCGAAGGGCCTGCGGGAGCTGGCCGGCTACGCGCAGGGCATCGGTCCGACCCTGGACCTGATCATCACGAAGAAGGCCGACGGCAGCCTGGACAGGACGACCACGCTCGTCGCGGACGCGCACAAGGTGGGCCTGGTCCTGCACCCCTACACCATGCGCAACGAGAACCCCTTCCTGCCGAAGGAGTTCCGCAAGGGCACCGACGCGGACGCCTACGGAGACGCGTTCGGCGCGTTCAAGGCGTACTTCGCGACCGGCATCGACGGTGTGTTCACCGACAACACGGACACCGGTCTGCTCGCCCGCGCGGACTTCGTCAACGGCTGAGCGCCCGACGCCCGTTCGGGTCGATCCCCGGCCGCCCCGGCAACTGGTGCCGGGGCGGCCACGTCGTTGCGCATATGACGCACGATCTTGTTGCCGCGCTGCGCCCGCTCCTCACCGCCGAAGCCGGTGCCGAAGCACATGCCACGGGAACCGAACCCGCGGATCTGGAGCAGGCGGTCTGGCTGCGCCTCCTGGAACGCCTGGAGGCCGCAGGGCCACCGCCGGACCCGCAGGTCTGGCTGCGCCGGGCCGTGCGTGCGGAGGCACGGCGCAGCAGGCGCAGGGCCCGCGTGGAGCGGCCGTACGAGACGGAGCCCGCCGACGGCGCGGCCGACGGGCCCGAACAGGCGGCGCTCACCGCGGCACGCCACCGCGCGCTGCGGGAGGCGGTCCGCAGGCTGCCCGGCCGCTGCCCGCGGCTGTTGGAGGCGCTGCTGTCCCCGAAGGACCTCACCTACCGGGAGATCGCGGGGGAGTTGGGTATCTCACAGGGCAGTCTGGGGCCGGAACGTTCCAGATGTCTGGGATGTCTGCGGCGATTGCTGTCGGCGGAGGTTGCGGGCCGCTGAGCGCGGGGATAGGAGTGGGGAACCATTGGCGATCAGGTGAGCGGGAGGCGTGCGCACATGGGCATGAGCGTGACCATCTCGGCGGCGACCGAGCGGGATACGGAGCAGATCTTCAGGCTTCAGTACCTGTGCTTTCAGAGCGAGGCGGCACTGTACGGGAACTACCGCATCGACCCGCTCGTCGAGACCCTCGACTCGGTCCGTGAGGAGGTCGCGGCCGACTGCGTCTTCGTCGCCCGGCTCGGCGACGAGGTGGTCGGCTCGGTCCGCGGCACGATCAGCGAGGACGGCGCGGCCGCCATCGGCAAACTCTGCGTCCACCCGCGGCTTCAGGGCCACGGCATCGGCGCCCGGCTGCTGCGCGCCGCCGAGGCCGCGCTGGCCGAGGAACGCGGCGCCACCACGTTCCGGCTGCAGACCGGCCACCGCAGCGAGAGCAACCTGCGGCTGTACCGGCGGGTGGGCTACCAGAGGGTCGGCACCTCCGAGGGCTCGGACGGCGTGCCGATGATCGTCCTGGAGAAGCCGGCCGGGACCTACGCGACTACGGCGTGACACCGGCCCGCGCCCGGCGCAGCCAGTACAGGGCCGTCAGGGGCAGCAGCACCGGAATGAAGACGTACCCCATGCCGTAGTCGGACCAGACCGTCGAGTCCGGGAAGGCGGACGGGTCGACCAGCGTCCAGGTCCCGACGGTCAGCACACCCGCGAGTTCGGCGGCGCAGCACACCAGCGCCGCCCTGCGCGCCCGTTCCCCGCCACGCACCAGCGAGTACGTGATGAATCCGTAGACCACGCCCGCCACCGCCGACAACGAGTAGGCGAGCGGCGCCCGGTCGAACTCGGTCGCGATCTGGTAGACGGACCGCGAGACGGCGCCGACGACCATCACGCCGTAGAACCAGACGAGCAGCATCCCGGGCCCGCTGATCAGCCGCGCTTTCGCCGGCTTGCCCTCGGTCGTGGTCAACTCAGCCTCCCCAGATGTCATAGAGCCGTACCTCCAGGACGGCGAGCACGACGCCGCCCGCGGCGACCGTCACCGAGCCCCACCGAGTGCGTTCGGTCAGTGACATGAAACCCGCCGCCGGGATGCACGCGAACGCGCCCAGCAGATAGGCCACGAAGATCGTCGTCCCCTGCTCGGGGTGCTCGCCGCGGGCCAGCTGCACGATCCCGGCCACCAACTGCACTACGGCCAGCAGCGACACCACGGCCATCCCGATGAAGTGCCAGTCCTTGGTCGGCTGGTCACGGTAGGCCGCCCAGCCGCACCAGGCGGCCAGCAGCAGCGCGGCGACCCCGGTCACCAGCGTCAGGGGATTGAGCATGCGGTGACCCTATTACGGTGCCGGTGCCCGGCCGCGTCCGGGCCCGGTGCGACCGGTGGCGGAGCCGGGGCGGCGGCGGTGCCGTCCGGGCGGGCCGCGCGGTCCGCCCCGGCACCGTGGCGTTGGCCACAACCCGCCCCGCGTACGAGCCGGCCGCGGGCCGGGCAGCGAACCCCCGCCGGCCCTCTCCGCGCTGGTCACCGACCGTGGAACGGGGTCCTTCGGCTTCAGCCGGCCGCCGCCCGCCGCTGCCCACCGCCGTCCGGCATACGGACGGCGGCGGCCTGTCAGCACCGTGGGTCTGATTAACTGGCCGCATGACCATGACGAGCAGCCGCACCCTTGCGACCGAGGCGACCAGCACGCCCGGTGCTCGTTGTATGTGTCGAATGTGCGCCTGCTAGCGCACCCCCGCACCGCCTGAGCCCCGCGCCCCGAAGCGCGGCACGGCCGCGCGTCGTCGTGCGGCCCGCGCAGCGGCTCGGCCCCGCGCACCCGGTCCATCTCTCCCCGCGCCACCGCGAGAACCGCATCGCGTCCTCGCTCGAACGCGCCCTGAGGGCACACCCACGCCCCCGACAGTGACGGAAACCCACGTGATCACCACCACGGGCCTGACCAAGGTCTACCGCACCCGCGGCCGCGAGGTCACCGCCCTCGACGGCGTCGACCTGCACGTCCGCGAGGGCGAGGTGTACGGCGTCATCGGCCAGTCAGGCGCCGGCAAGTCCTCGCTCATCCGCTGCGTCAACCTGCTGGAACGCCCCACGTCCGGGACGGTCACCGTGGCCGGCCAGGAGCTGACCGCGCTGGCCGGTCGCGGTGCCGGGGCCAACCGCGAGCTGCGCCGGGCGCGCAGCCGGATCGGCATGGTCTTCCAGCACTTCAACCTGCTGTCCTCGCGGACGGTCCAGGGCAACGTCGAACTGCCCCTCGAAATCCTCGGCAGGTCCGGGAAGGACCGGACCCGCAAGGCGCTCGAACTCCTCGACCTGGTCGGTCTCGCCGACCTGGCCCGGTCCTATCCCGCCCAGCTCTCCGGCGGTCAGAAGCAACGCGTCGGCATCGCCCGCGCGCTGGCCGGCGACCCCGACGTGCTGCTCTCCGACGAGGCCACCAGCGCCCTCGACCCGGAGACCACGCGCTCGATCCTGCACCTGCTGCGCGACCTGAACCGGCAGCTCGGCCTCACCGTCCTGCTCATCACGCACGAGATGGACGTCGTGAAGTCGATCTGCGACTCGGCCGCCCTCATGGAGCGGGGCCGCATCGTCGAGTCCGGCACGGTCGGCGAGATCCTCGCCACCCCGGGCTCCGAACTGGCCGCCGCGCTGTTCCCCGTGGGCGGCGAGAGTTCCGGTGCCGACCGCACCGTCCTCGACATCACCTTCCACGGCGAGGCCGCCACCCAGCCGGTCGTCTCCCAGCTGTCGCGCACCTACAACATCGACATATCGATCCTCGGCGCCGCCATCGACACCATCGGCGGCCTGCAGACCGGCCGGATGCGGATCGAACTGCCCGGCCGCTACGAGGACAACGTCGTACCGATCGGGTTCCTGCGCGAACAGGGCCTGCAGATCGATGTCGTCGGCCCCGCGGGCCAGCAGTCCACCCTGGTGAAGGACGGTGCCGAATGACCTGGTCGGAGATGCAGCCGCTGCTGTCCCAGGCGTGTTGGGACACGCTCTACATGGTCGGCTGGTCCACGCTCGTCGCCGTCGTCGCGGGACTGCCGCTCGGTGTCCTGCTCGTCCTCACCGACCGCGGCGGTCCGGCCCAGAACGTCGTCGCCAACAAGGTGATCGGGCAGACCGTGAACATCGCCCGCTCGATGCCGTTCATCATCCTGATGGTGGCGCTGATGGGCTTCACCCGCTGGGTCACCGGCACCACCATCGGCCGTGAGGCGGCCATCGTGCCGCTCGCCGTCGGCGCGATCCCGTTCTTCGCCCGGCTCGTCGAGACGGCCGTCCGGGAAGTGGACGACGGACTGGTCGAGGCCGTACAGGCGATGGGCGGCAACACCTGGACCGTGGTGCGCAAGGTCCTGGTGCCGGAGTCCCTGCCCTCGCTGGTCTCCAGCACCACCACCACGATCGTCGCCCTCATCGGCTACTCCGCCATGGCCGGCACCGTGGGCGCCGGCGGCCTCGGCGACATCGCCATCCGCTACGGCTACCAGCGCTTCGAGACCCAGCTGATGTGGATCACGGTCGCCGTCCTCGCGGTCGTCATCTCCGTCATCCAGTTCGCCGGCGACTACGCGGCCCGCGGACTGCACCGGCGCGGCGGCAGGTCGGGACCGGCCCCGAGGCTGCGCCTGCTCAAGGATCCGGCCGCGGACGGCGAAGCCGCCTGACCCGGCGCCGCCGCCCGACCACCCGATCCCGCCCAGATCTCCCCGCACACCCGACAGCGGGGCCGTATCGCCCTAAGGAAAGGCACTTTTCGTGCGTAACACCGCAAAGATCACCGCCGCCCTCCTCGCCGCCGGAGCCCTCACCCTCGGGCTCACCGGCTGTGGCTCGGGCAACGACGACTCCTCCTCCTCCGACGGTCCCCTGGTCGTCGCCGCGAGCCCCACCCCGCACGCCGAGATCCTGAACTACGTCAAGGACAACCTGGCGAAGAAGGCGGGCCTCGACCTGGAGGTCAAGGAGTTCACCGACTACATCACGCCGAACACGGCGACCGAGGACGGCTCGGTGGACGCCAACTACTTCCAGAACCAGCCCTACCTCGACGACTTCAACAAGAAGCGCGGCACCCACATCGTGCCCGTCGTCACCGTGCACCTGGAACCGCTCGGCCTCTACTCGCACAAGGTGAAGGACGCCGACGCCCTGAAGTCCGGCGCGACCGTCGCCGTCCCGAACGACACCGTCAACGAGGCCCGCGCCCTGAAACTCCTCGCCGCGAACGGCCTCATCACCCTCAAGGACGGCGTCGGCAACGAGGCCACCCCGCGGGACATCGCCGAGAACCCCAGGAACCTCACGTTCAAGGAGGTCGAGGCGGCCCAGACACCGCGCTCCCTGGACGACGTGGACGCCGCGGTCGTCAACGGCAACTACGCCATCTCCGCCGGGCTGAGCCCCGCCAAGGACGCGCTCGTCCTGGAGTCCGCGAAGAACAACCCGTACGGCAACTTCCTCGCGGTCAAGGAGGGCAACGAGAAGGACCCGCGGGTGGTGAAGCTCGCCGGGCTCCTCACCTCGCCCGAGGTCAAGAAGTTCATCGAGGACAAGTATCAGGGGTCCGTCATCGCGTCCTTCTGAGCGGCCGCCGCCGCCGGCCGGCCGCGGACGGGGGTGCGTATACCGCGTATCGCCCGCACGGGGGTCCGCACCCGCACCGGGTGCGGACCCCCGTGGTGCGGTTCGGTGCTCCCATGCTGCATGCTGGGCAGTTCAGCAGGCCCTGAAGGCTCATCCGACGGTTACGGAGCGGCGCATGACTAGCACCTTCCCCAACATCTCCATCAGCACGGAGCGGTTGGTGCTGCGGCCCCTCGACGAGGACGACGTGCGCGAGCTGACCGAGATGATGAACGACGAGCAGGTCGCGGCCTGGACCCATGTCCCGCAGCCGTTCACCGAGGAGGGTGCCCGCGGCTGGATCACCTCGTACGCGCCGGCCGAGCGGGCCGCCGGCCGCGGGCTCGACTTCGCGGTCACCGAGTTCCTCACCCAGCGCCTGGTCGGCATCGTCCAGCTGACCAAGGCCGACTGGCGCATCCGTTCCGTCGAACTGACGTACGTCATCGCCCCCTGGGCCCGCGGCGAGGGCTACGCCGCCGAGGCCGCCCTGGCCACCGCCCGATGGCTGTTCAACGACCAGAAGTTCGAGCGCGTCGAACTGCGCACCGCCGCGGGCAACACCGCGTCCCAGCAGGTCGCCCAGAAGATCGGCTGCATCAGCGAGGGCGTGCTGCGCAACGCCTGCATAGCCCGAGTCCGCGCCGAGGACGGCACCTGGACCGACCTGCGCACCGATTTCATCGTGTGGAGCCTCCTCCCGGAGGACCTGGAGGGCGCGGGCGAGCAGCTCGCCGATACGGGCGGTTTCACCAGGTTCCCCGACTGGAACTGACCCGGCTTCAGCGACCGCGCCCGACCGGACCTGACCCCGGCACCGCCCCGCCGCGCGCCCGGCCGGTCCGCCAGGTACTCTCACCAAGCCCGCGTGCGGACGCCCGCTCCTTGCCGGCCTGCAAGAACAACCTGCGACAACACGGGAGACAGTGGACATGGCCGACCGGGTCACGGTGATCGGCTGGGACGGCTCGCCGCTGACCGCAGCCGCGCGCTCCGCGCTGGGCGCCGCGACCCTCGTCGCGGGCGCCGCCCACCACTTGGCCCTGCCCGAGGTACCCCCCGGCGCCGAGCGCATCCGCCTCGGCAGCGTCGCCCTGGCCGCCCGCCGCATCGCCGCCCACCGCGGCACCGCGGTGGTGCTCGCCGACGGCGACCCGGGGTTCTTCGGGGTCGTACGGAGCCTGCGCGCACCCGAGTTCGGGCTGGAGGTGGAAGTCGTCCCGGCGGTCTCCGCCGTGGCCGCGGCCTTCGCCCGCGCCGGGATGCCCTGGGACGACGCCCAGGTGGTGGTCGCACACCGGCGCACCCTGCGCCGCGCGGTGAACGTGTGCCGCGCCCACACCAAGGTCGCCGTGCTCACCTCACCCGGTGCCGGGCCCGCCGAACTCGGGCTGCTGCTGGAAGGGGTGCACCGCACCTTCGTCATCTGCGAGGAACTGGGCACCGAACGCGAGCGGGTCACCGTCGTCACCTCCGACAACGCCGCCGACCACGCCTGGCGCGACCCCAACATCGTCATCGTCATCGGCGGCCCGGCCGGCGCCGCGGACAGCGGTGGTTGGATCGCCGGGCGCGATCCGGGCCAGGGCCGGCGCGGCTGGGTCCAGCCCGACGAGGCGTACGGCGGCGGACTCGGCGAAGGCGAGACGGAACTGCTGCGGTCCGCCCAACTGGCCCGCCTCGGCCCGCGCGTCGGCGACCTGGTGTGGGACATCGGCTGCGGCAGCGGGGCGTTCGCCACCGAGGCCGCGCGGGCCGGCGCCGCCGTCATCGCCGTGGACCGCAGCTCCGGGGCGTGCGCCCGCACCGAGGCCGCCGCCCGCGCCTTCGGCGTGCAGCTCCAGCTCGTGCACGGCACCGCCCCGCTGGCCCTGGAGAACCTGCCCGAGCCGGACGTCGTCCGGGTCGGCGGCGGCGGAGCGGCCGTGGTGTCGGCGGTCGCCGACCGCCGCCCGCAGCGCATCGTCACGCACGCCGCGACCCGGGACGCGGCCGAACTCGTCGGCCGTGACCTGACCGAGCACGGATACCGGGTCGAGTGCGCCCTGCTCCAGTCCGTCGAACTCGACACCAGGGCCTGGACGGAGACGGAGCGGAGCGTCGTGTTCCTGCTCACCGGAGAGCTGCCGGCGCGTGAAACGCCCCGCTGAGAAGCGGTGGGCGGACGCCGGACGACCCCGTCCGCACCGCGGCCCGTGATCCTGTTGTCGTACTGCGCGCGGTAGGCTGGCCGATCGTTGTACCGCACTCGGTGGCCCGGAAATTCGTTCGTCAATGTCCGGAAAACGCGCCGGTTTTGGGGGCAAGTGTGGTAGGGCGGATCCGGAGGGCGCGCAACGTGGCGCAGTCCACAGCGGACTGTCGCGGATCATGCTGTCGCGACGGTGGAACAGCCGGGACAATGCCATCGAATGGCTTTGTCGCCTTTTCCGGGCGGTCGTTCGTGCCGCTGGGCACGCACGCTCGTTCTTCACTGTGAGCGGTCGGTGCGCCGCTCCGGGTGAGCTGGTCGTAGGGAGCACTAACCGATGGGCGAGGGATACGCATGACCGACACCGGCCAGGTCCCGGGCGAGGGGCTGCCGGAGAGCGCAGGCATGGTGGAACAGCCGGGCGTCCCCGCGCACGGTGCGTACCACTACCTCTCCGGTGCTCCCGCCGAGGACGACGAGCTGCTGCTGCCGGGCGCCCAGGGCGCCTGGGGCAACGAAGTGCCACCGCCCGCCCCGGAGCCCGTCGTCGAGGCCGTCCACGAGCCGGGGCCGCACGAGACGGCCGGCCGGGACACCGGCTCCGTCGACCTCGGCGGCGTGCGCCTGCCGGACCCCGCGGCGGTGTCCGCCGCGGCGTCCCCCGTCCTGTCGGCGCCGCCGTCCCCGCACGACCAGGCCGCGGCCTCGCGCCGTCCGCTGCACCTCGGCCCGCCGACCCCGGACGCCTCCACGAGCCCGGTCCGCTCCCTGGCCGACCGCGGCCCCGCGGACGCGCCGGTACGGCAGCAGGGCGTGCCCGCGGCGGGACCCGAGTACCTCGACGGCCAGCCGCTGCGCGACCTGGCCCCGCAGAGCGCCGCCCCGTGGAGCGCGCCGCAGGCACCCCTGGCCCAGACGAACACCAGGGCGTCGGTCGCGGAAACGGTTGCTCCGGTCGACCTTCCGGGACCCGGCCTCTCCGGTGTCGCCCAGCCGACCGTGCCCAGGCTCGCGCCGGGAGCGGTCGTGGCGGGTCGCACCGCTGTGGCGGCCCACCCGACCCAGCCGGCCGGGCCCGCCCTGGCGACCGTCGAGGCACCGGGAAGCGGCCCCGAACCGCAAGGACCTTTGGACCTCAGGACCGCCCACGCGCCAGGGCACGGCCGGGGGCCCGCCCACGACGGGACGCACGCCGTCACCGACGGCCCGGCACCCGAGGGCGCGCACGGCCCGGCACCCGTGGGTGCGCAGGGTCCGGTGGCCGCGCCGGCCGGCCCCGGGAGCGGGTACGGCCCGGACGGCGGTGCCCGTCTGGACGTGGCGCCGTCCGCGGCCCCCGCACCGGGTCCGGACGGCACCCAGGGTGGGCAGACCGTCCTCGTGGCACCCGACGCGTCGCGTTCCGAGGCGGCTCCGGCCCCGGGGACGGCCCAGGCCGCGGTGCCCCAGGAGACCGCCCCGCAGGATCCGGCCGCCGCCCACGGTGCGCAGGCCCGTCCTGAGGACGGTGCCCGGACCCCGGCCGCCCAGGCTCCGCACGCCGCCCCGGACGTGTTCGCCCCCGAGGCCGCCCCGCACGTCGCTCCGGACGCACAGGCCACCACCGCCGGACAGCCCGGCGTCGTGCCCGTGCCGCCCGCCACCGGCCCCGCGCCGCTGGCGCCCACCGGCGACGCGCCCCGGACACCCGTCGTCGGCATTCCGACGGCGGCTCTCGGTACGCCGACACCGGCGGCCGGCATTCCGACGGCGGGCCTCGGTACGCCGACACCGGCGGTCGGCACTCCGACCGCCGCCCTCGGTACGCCGACGCCCGCGGCCGGCGTCCCCGTGCCCGGCGCCCCGCAGCAGGCCGAGTCAGACGCCCCCGCGCCGGCCGAGGGGCCGCATCCCGAGCAGGCGCCGCCCGGCGCACCCGTACCGGAGCAGGCGACCGACGGACCCCAGGGGCTGCCGGGGCAGGAACCGCAGCCGTCACAGCCGCCGCAGCAGGCCGCCGCGGCGGACCCGCACGGCGCGGCCCCCGCCGGATCGGTGCCCACGGCACCCGAGGACCCGACTGCGGCCACCCCGTCGGCTCCGGCCGCCCCGGCGCACGAGGGCACCGGACCGCAGGCCGCGCCCCCGGCGCCCGAGACCGCCGAGCCGCAGACCGTACCGGGCCCGCAGACCGCGCCCGGCGCGCAGCTCCAGCCACCCGCGCAGGCCGAGCCCGGCACCGCAGCGGCGCCCACGCCCGCCGAGGCCGTCCCCGCCGAGGCCGTCCCCACCGAGGCCGTCCCCACCGAGCCCGCTCCCGACGAACCCGCCGCCGAGACCCCGGCCGGGGCTCCCGCCGACCTCTCCGGCGGCGAGTCGTCCGGCGAGCCGACGCCCCCGCCGGGCGCCGCGGCCGAGCCGGACGCGGAGCACACCCCGGGACAGTTCGTGCCGGTCGACGGCACCGTGCCGACGACCCCGCACCTCGCGCCCACGCCGCCGCAGCCCGTCGTCCTGCCCGCACAGGAACAGGGCGAACCGCAGCCGGTCCCGGCGGCCCCGCCGGAGCCGGTCGCCTCGGTCCCCGGACCCCGCGAGGCCGAACCCGCCGCCGCGCAGTCCGCGCCGGACGCCCCCGACGTCGTCCAGCAGGCGGCGGACCTGGAGACCAGGGCCGCCGACCAGGAGGAGGACACCGTCACGGAAGCGGCCCGTCCGCCCGCCGGACCGGCCGCCCCCGGCTACGCGGACGCCGAGCGCGAGGCCGTCCTCAAGGTCATGCGCGAGCGCCGCGACATCCGCAACGGCTTCCGCGCCGACCCCATCCCGCACGAGGTGCTGCTGCGCGTCCTGGAGGCCGCCCACACAGCGCCCTCCGTCGGCCACTCGCAGCCCTGGGATTTCGTCGTCATCCGGTCCGCCGAGACCCGCCGCACCATGCACGAGCTGGCGATGCGTCAGCGCGACGCCTACGCCAAGTCGTTGCCCAAGGGCCGGGCGAAGCAGTTCAAGGAACTGAAGATCGAGGCCATCCTCGACACCCCGGTGAACATCGTCGTCACCGCCGACCCCACCCGCGGCGGCCGGCACACCCTCGGCCGGCACACCCAGCCGCAGATGGCGCCGTACTCCTCCGCGCTCGCCGTGGAGAACCTGTGGCTCGCCGCGCGGGCCGAGGGCCTCGGCGTCGGCTGGGTCAGCTTCTTCGACGAGCGCGAGATGGTCCGCGCCCTCGGCCTGCCCGAGCACCTGGAGGTCGTGGCCTACCTGTGCGTGGGCTACGTCGACGAGTTCCCGGACGAACCCGAGCTGGCCCAGGCCGGCTGGTCCAAGCGCCGCCCGCTGTCCTGGGTCGTGCACGAGGAGACGTACGGCCGCCGCGCGCTGCCCGGCGAGGACCCGCACGACCTGCTCGCCGAGACCGTCGCCGGGATCCGCCCGCTGGACGCCAAGGCGCTCGGCGAGGCATGGGAGCGCCAGAAGCGGATGACCAAGCCCGCGGGCGCGCTCGGCATGCTGGAGATCATCTCCGCGCAGCTGGCCGGCCTGTCCCGGCAGTGCCCGCCGCCGATCCCGGAGCCCGCCGCCGTCGCGGTCTTCGCCGGTGACCACGGCGTGCACGCGCAGGGCGTCACGCCCTGGCCGCAGGAGGTCACCGCGCAGATGGTGGCCAACTTCCTGGGCGGGGGAGCGGTCTGCAACGCGTTCGCCGGCCAGGTGGGCGCCGAGGTCTGCGTGGTCGACGTCGGCGTCGCCACCGACCTGCCGGCCACGCCCGGCCTGCTGCCCCGCAAGGTGCGCGCCGGCACGGCCGACATGACCACCGGTCCGGCGATGACCCGCGAGGAGGTCAAGCAGGCCATCGAGGTCGGCATCGAGACCGCCCGCGACCTGGTCGCGGCGGGCAACAAGGCCCTGCTCACGGGTGAGATGGGGATCGCCAACACCACGGCCTCGGCCGCCCTGATCGCCGTCTTCACCGGCGCCGACCCGGCCGAGGTCACCGGCCGCGGCACCGGCATCAACGACGAGACGCTGGCCCGCAAGACCGAGGTCGTCCGCCGCGCCCTGGACATGCACCAGCCGGACCCGGCCGACCCGATCGGGGTCCTCGCCGCGGTCGGCGGCCTGGAGCACGCGGCCATCGTCGGCCTGCTCCTCGGTGGCGCCTCGCTGCGTACGCCGGTGATCCTGGACGGGGTCAGCGCGGGTGCCGCCGCCCTGGTGGCCCGCGCCATCGCCCCCGAGGTGCTGGCGGCCTGCATCGCGGGCCACCGCAGCGCCGAGCCCGGTCATGTGGCCGCCCTGAACAAGCTGGGCCTGCGTCCCCTGGTCGACCTCGATCTGCGGCTTGGCGAGGGTACCGGCGCCCTGCTGGCGCTGCCGTTGGTGCAGAGCACCGCACGGGCGATGCACGAGGTGGCGACGTTCGACTCGGCGGGCGTAACTGAGAAGTAGGCGCACCCGCGCGGTGGTCCGGCGCCCGGCAGCCGGACCACCCGTGCCGTACGTCCCGCCGACGCCTTAAAATCCGCACGTCAGGGCCGCTCCGGAGCCGCAGCGTGCCCACCGCACCGCCCGCCCGAGGAGCCGTCCGCCATGGCCGTACATCCCGCCTACCCCGTAGGTCTCCGCCTCGCCGGCCGCCGTGTGGTCGTCCTCGGCGGCGGCCAGGTCGCCCAGCGCCGCCTCCCGGCGCTCGCCGCGGCCGGCGCGCAGATCCTCCTCGTGTCCCCCGGGGCGACCCCCTCGGTCGAGGCGATGGCGGACGCCGGGGAGATCACCTGGGTGCGGCGGCGGTACGAGGACGGCGACCTCGCGGACGCCTGGTACGCGCTCATCGCCACCAGTGACCCGGTGGCGAACGCCGCCGCCTCCGCCGAGGCGGAGCGGCACCGCGTCTGGTGCGTCCGCGCCGACGACGCGGACGCGGCCACCGCCTGGACCCCCGCCACCGGCCACAGCGCGGGCGTCACGGTCGCCGTCCTCACCACCGACGCGCGGGGCCGCGACCCCCGGCACACCGCCGCCGTCCGCGACGCGGTCGTCGAGGGACTGCGCGACGGGACGCTGGTCGCCCCGCACCACCGCACCCGCACCCCGGGCGTGGCCCTGGTCGGCGGCGGACCCGGCGACCCCGACCTGATCACGGTGCGCGGGCGCCGGCTGCTCGCCGAGGCGGACGTGGTCGTCGCCGACCGGCTCGGACCGCGCGACCTGCTCGCCGAACTCCCGCCGCACGTCGAGGTGATCGACGCGGCGAAGATCCCCTACGGCCGCGCCATGGCCCAGGAGGCGATCAACCGGGCGCTCGTCGAGCACGCCCGGCAGGGCAAGTCGGTGGTCCGCCTCAAGGGCGGTGACCCGTTCGTCTTCGGCCGCGGCATGGAGGAGGTCCAGGCGCTTGCCGAGGCCGGCATACCGTGCACGGTCGTCCCCGGCATCTCCAGCTCGATCTCGGTGCCCGGCGTGGCCGGCATCCCGGTCACCCACCGGGGCGTCGCCCATGAGTTCACCGTGGTCAGCGGCCACGTCGCCCCGGACGACGAGCGGTCCCTGGTCGACTGGGCGGCGCTGGCCTCACTCACCGGCACCCTCGTGGTCCTCATGGGCGTCGACAAGATCGGACGGATCGCCGAGACACTGGTCGCCCACGGCAAGTCCCCGGACACCCCGGTCGCCCTGGTCCAGGAGGGTACGACGGCCGCCCAGCGCCGGGTCGACGCGACCCTCGCGACGGTCGCCGAGACCGTCCGCGCCCAGGACGTGAGGCCGCCCGCGGTCGTCGTCATCGGCGAGGTCGTCGCCGTCGGCCCGCGCTCGGCCGCCGAGCCCGCCCGGTGAACGCGCCTCCCCGGGGACTGCTCGCTTCCGGTGACCGCGCGCTCCGGGCGACCGCTTGCTCCCCGTGACCGCGAGCGCTGAGTAACCGCGGGTAACACAACCTTTCCCGAGCCGTTGGCACCGCACCCAGGACAAGGCAGTATCTCTCTGTGGCCGATCTCATCACCGTTGAGGACCCCGAAGACCCCCGCCTGAGCGACTACACGGGCCTGACCGACGTCGAACTGCGCCGCAAGCGCGAACCGGCCGAAGGACTGTTCATCGCCGAGGGCGAGAAGGTCATCAGACGGGCCAAGGAAGCGGGCTACGAGATGCGCTCGATGCTCCTTTCGGCCAAGTGGATCGACGTCATGCGCGACGTGATCGACGAACTGCCCGCTCCCGTCTACGCGGTCAGCCCGGAACTCGCGGAACAGGTCACCGGCTACCACGTGCACCGCGGCGCCCTCGCCTCCATGCAGCGCAAGCCGCTGCCCACGGCGGCCGAACTGCTGCGCTCCGCCCGCCGGGTGGTGGTCATGGAGTCGGTCAACGACCACACCAACATCGGCGCGATCTTCCGCTCGGCCGCCGCCCTGGGCATGGACGCGGTGCTGCTCTCCCCGGACTGCGCCGACCCCCTTTACCGTCGCAGCGTCAAGGTCTCCATGGGTGCGGTGTTCTCCGTGCCGTACGCCCGTCTGGACACCTGGCCCAAGAGCCTGGAGTCGGTCCGCGAGGCCGGCTTCACCCTGCTGGCGCTGACCCCGGACGAGAAGGCCGAGTCCCTGGACGAGGCGGCGCCGCACCGGATGGCGCGGGTGGCGCTGATGCTCGGCGCCGAGGGCGACGGACTGTCCACCCAGGCCCTGGTCGCCGCCGACGCCTGGGTCCGCATCCCCATGTCCCACGGGGTCGACTCGCTCAACGTCGGCGCCGCGGCGGCGGTCGCCTTCTACGCGGTGGCCACCGGACGTCCCCGCGACTGAGCAGCCCCGAAGGAGGGCGGGCACCGCGCCGCCGACCACGACGCCGCCGCTGCCGGACACGGCGCGTCGTGGCCCGCTCGGAGCCCCGACCCGCCCGGCGGACCGGTCAGCTCGGCCGCGGCGGCACGATGTCCGGGGCGTCCACGCCGCCCCGGGCCGGCGCGGTGTCCCGATCCCCGGCGTGCGGCGGCACCTGCCGCTCCCGCGTGCCGACGACGCCCCCGACGCGGCCCAGGCCGTGCGCGGGCCCCTGACAGCCCTGGGCCACCGCGATGCCGAGGGCGACCAGCAGGGTCACCACGACGAACACGAACAGCCGCTGCCGCAGCAGCCGCGGATTGGCGGGCCGCCGCCCGGTACCCGTGGGACGCGGCTGCGGGCGACCGGCGCCGGAGCGCGGCGCGGGCCTGCTCCCACTGCCGGACCGGGTCGTACTGCGCGGCGCGGGCGTCGGCCGCGCGCCGCCGGACCGCGCGGGGGCCCCGCCGCCGCGCGCGGCGCCGTTCCCGCGCGAGGGCGAGCCGCCGCCGCGCACGGGAGCGCCGCCGCGCGGCGCCGGGGTACCGCCCGGCGCGGGCTGCGGACGACGCAGGGTGCGCTGCTGTTCCAGGTAGGGCTCGGTGAGCCGTCCGGTGGGCCGGTCCGCCTCGGCGGCGCGCGGCGCGGGCGGCCGTACCTCGGGCAGGCCGTGCGCCTCGCGGGCCGCGATCTCCTTGAGCCGGAGCGACAGTTGGAGCGTGCTGGGCCGCTCCTCGGGGTCCTTCGCCAAGCAGGCCCGCACCAGCGGCGCGAGCGCGTCCGGCACCCCGCTCAGCTTCGGCTCCTCGTGCACCACGCGGTACAGCATCACCTCGGAACTGCCGTGCCCGAACGGCGAGTCACCGGTCGACGCGTACGCCAGCGTCGCCCCCAGCGAGAACACGTCCGTGGCCGGGGTGACCGCGGCGCCGCGCACCTGCTCCGGCGCGAGGAACCCCGGGGAGCCGACCGCCGTACCGACGTGCGTGAGCGTGGAGGCGCCCGTCGCCCAGGCGATACCGAAGTCGATGATCCGCGGCCCCTTCGGGGACAGCAGGATGTTGGACGGCTTCAGGTCCCGGTGCACCACACCGGCCTCGTGCACGGCGACCAGGCCCTCGGACAGGGCCGCACCGACGGCGGCGGCCTCGGCGGCGCCGAGCGGCCCCTCGTCGGCGACCTTGTCGTGCAGCGAGGGGCCCGGCACGTACTGCGTGGCGAACCACGGTCGGTCGGCCTCCAGGTCCGCCGCGACGAGCCGAGCCGTGCAGCCGCCCCGGATCCGCCGCGCCGCCGAGACCTCACGTGCGAACCGCGACCGGAACTCCTGGTCCTCCGCCAGATCGGGCCGGATCACCTTCAGCGCGACCCGTTGCCCCTTCTTGTCGGAACCGAGGTAGACGACGCCCATCCCGCCCGCGCCGAGCCGCCGGTGAAGCCTGAACGAGCCGACGACACGCGGGTCCTCGCGCCTCAGGCGCATCATCGCCATGTTCATCCCCGCTGCCCGGTCCGTGTGACGTGGCACAGCTTACGTTTACCGGGCCGCCCGCGCGCAGAGGCCGCGCCCTCTCGCTCCGACGGATTGTCAGTGCCGGGCGGGGGGAAGCCGAAAGTCGGTCAGCGCCCCTGCCGCCGCAGTGCCCTTGCCCGCACACCGGCGCCAACCCGCCTTCACGGAGCGGGGATTGGCTCCGCACGGGCCGACCGCGCCGGGCGGGCCACGAACGCCGGGGACACGACACGTACCCACGGGACGGCGGCCCGCCGGCCGGGCCACCGGACGGATGCGATGGCGCTCCGCGGACGGCGGAAGTGAGCGAAGTCACCCGGTGCCCCGCCACGCCCTCGTACCACGGGGAACTCGCAGGGCCCGCGCGGACATCCGGGAAAAGCACGCACACTCCGGGCGACCCCTCCGGGAAGACCCCGAGACCTAGGTCTCCGTCTCCACCCAGGGGAGTACTCAGCGGGCGATGGCTCATCCTCCCGTAGGCCCGTGAATCGATACGACGGCATGACGTCCAGGGGGCGTCGCCCGCCTAGATTTGAGGTCAAGCGGCGGGTGCAGCACTCGTCCCCCGAGGTCAGACACCCGCCGCTGCCAAGGACTACGGAGAACGGTCAGGAGAGGGACCATGGCCCACACGGCTTCGCGGACGCTGCTCCGCACGCAGGGACGCACCCCGTTCCGCACCCGCCGTCGGGGCCGTCGCCACCCCGTGGTGGCGACGCTCATGGCCCTTCCCCTGGCGGTCCTGCTCCTCGTCGTCTTCGACGGCTGGGAGACAGTGGCCACACAGGCGTCGTCCGTGGGCGTGATGCTGGGGCGCTGAGCGGCGACCCCAGGCCCGGAAGAGCGGTCCGGGCGGGGACATCCACCCATGAAACCCCGTGGGGACGGGGGTGCGGCGGACGGCACAAATGCCGGCGCAGCTGGGGAGCTGCGCCGGCATTGCTTTTCCCCGTACACCCGACGGCCCGCGCCTCGCCCGCCGAGCCGAAACCCGGCCCCTGCCCGGTCGTGCTCCCGCGAGCCTGCTCGTGCTCCCGGGCCGCCCCGCCCCGAGCCCCGGACCCGACGCCGGGATACGGCCTGTTCCGCCCCGACGGCCCGCGTAGGCTCACCGCAATGGCCACCCGTCCACAGGAACCCTCGTGACCGCACCCGTCCGGCCGCAGTTGGCCGCGAGGCTCAGGGAAGCCGCCCACCCGGGCGGAACGCCGTGCGTCTGCGGAGCGGCCGTCACGCTCGCCGAGCGCCCCGACGCCACCGTCCTGCGGCACGCGGGCGTGGTGGCGAAGGCCCACGCCCCCGACACCGACCCGGCCGGACTGGCCTTCCGGCTGGCCACCGCCGCCCGCCTCCCCGACGTCTTCGTCCCACCCCTCGGTACGGCACCGACCACGCTCGGCGACCGCCTCGCCACCCTCTGGCCGTACGGCACTCCGGTGGACCCGGACACCCCGGACGCCGCGCCGTGGGAGGCGGCCGGCGCCCTCCTCGCCCGTCTCCACCGGACCCCGGCGCCCGCCGCCCCCGCGCCCCCGTGCCCGGCCCCCGCACCACCGCCGATGCGCGGACCGCGCAAGGCAGCCGGCGCGATCACCCGCCTGCGCACCGCCCTCACCACCGCCGACAGTGCTGCCGCACCCCCGGTCCTGCGGGCCTGGGCCGCCCTGCCCGCCTGGGCGCGTGGCGCCGCCCCCATGCCAGGCCCCGCGTTCCTCTGCCACGGTGACCTGCATCTCGGCCAGCTGGTGCGGTACCCCGCGCCGGACGGCCCATGGCGGCTCATAGACGTGGACGACCTGGGGGTGGGTGTCCCGGCCTGGGATCTCGCACGCCCCGCGGCCTGGTACGCCTGCGGGCTCCTCGCCCCCGACGAGTGGACCCGCTTCCTGAGCGCCTACCACGCCGCGGGCGGGCCCGCCGTCCCCGCCGGGGCGGACCCCTGGCCCGCCCTGGACGTCCCTGCCCGCGCCCTCACCGTGCAGACCGCCGCTCGGGCGATCACCAAGGCGCTGGCCGCGGACCGCCCGCTGGACGAGGTGGAGCGGGCACTCGTCGACGCCTGTGCCCGAATGGATTGCGCACCTGCGGAGTTGACGCCCGGAATCCCGAAGTAGGCTGCAACCGAGCGGGGCCGGGCGGAGTCTGTCCTGGCGTACCGCGAAGCAGGTCCGACCGGCGAGGAGTTGAGCCGACCATGCAGTGTCCGAAGTGCCATGCGCCGATGCACACCTACAACCGCAATGGCGTCCAGATCGAGCAGTGCAGCGGCTGCCGGGGCATCTTCCTCGACTACGGCGAGCTGGAGGCGCTGACCCGTATGGAGGCGCAGTGGTCCCAGCCGGCCCCGCCGCCTCCGCCCGCCCCGCAGGCGTACCCCGCCCCGCCCGCTCCCGCCTGGGGCGCTCCGGGCGGCCACCACGGCGGCCACGGCGGTCACTACGGCCACCACCGCAGCAAGGGCTTCGCCCACATGCTGTTCTCCAGCTGAGGCGGCCGGGACCACGAAGAAGCCCCCGGCCGTACGAGACGGCCGGGGGCTTTGGTGTGTGGACGATACTGGGATTGAACCAGTGACCTCTTCCGTGTCAGGGAAGCGCTCTCCCGCTGAGCTAATCGTCCTCAAGGCCGTGACCCGGGGATCACGGACGGTGCGTGCGCGATACTGGGATTGAACCAGTGACCTCTTCCGTGTCAGGGAAGCGCTCTCCCGCTGAGCTAATCGCGCGGGGGATCCTCGCGGATCCAGTGGACGATACTGGGATTGAACCAGTGACCTCTTCCGTGTCAGGGAAGCGCTCTCCCGCTGAGCTAATCGTCCATGGAGGTGGAGACGGGATTTGAACCCGTGTAGACGGCTTTGCAGGCCGTTGCCTCGCCTCTCGGCCACTCCACCAGGAGCGCAGAGGGCCC
The DNA here is from genome assembly GCF_042268025.1 of Streptomyces sp. NPDC056161. NCBI lineage: Bacteria > Bacillati > Actinomycetota > Actinomycetes > Kitasatosporales > Streptomycetaceae > Streptomyces > Streptomyces sp. NPDC056161. Next base: position 56,042 of record NZ_JBHJUV010000007.1, on the reverse strand, counting down.
GAAGTCCCCTGCTCCTTCGAGCGGACGACGAGGCTCGAACTCGCGACCTCAACCTTGGCAAGGTTGCGCTCTACCAACTGAGCTACGTCCGCTTGTCGTTTCGGTCGGCATCAGCGTCCCGGCGACGTGTTGAACTCTAGCGGATTCCGGGGCCAGCACAAAAACGCGTTTGCGCAGCGTGCTGCCCTGTGCCCGGCGAACGGCATGGTCAGGGCACCCGCGGGACAGGCCCGGGTCACCCCGAGGACACGCGCCCTAGACTCGGCGGCGTGTCCCATCTGCCTCCTCTGGCCCGGTTCGGCGGCCGCGTCGCAAGCGGCCTCCTCGACGTCACCGACGACCCGGCGGCCCTGGACTCCACGGGTTTCTGGGCCGTCTGCGCGGACTACGAGGGCCGCCTGACCTGTGCCCGCTTCGCGGATGTCCACACGGAGCCCGTACCGGCCCCGGTGCCGGGCCGGTGGCGGGGACCGGGGCCGCAGGACTGGACGTCGTCCCTGGACCGCGCCGCGTACACGGCGGCCGTCGTCCGGATCCGTGAGCACATCGCGGCCGGCGAGGTCTACCAGGCCAACCTCTGCCGGGTGCTGTCCGCGCCCGTCGCCCCGGGCGCCGACGTCGACGCCCTGACCGCGCTGCTCGCCCGCGGCAACCCGGCGCCGTACGCCGGAACGATTCGCCTGCCCGGTCACGGCGTCGAGATCGCCACCGCCTCGCCCGAGCTGTTCCTGCGCCGCGACGGCACGGTCGTCGAGTCCGGTCCGATCAAGGGGACCGGGCGCACCGAGGCCGACCTCCTGGACAAGGACCGCGCCGAGAACGTGATGATCGTGGACCTGGTCCGCAACGACCTCGGGCGGGTCTGTGCCACCGGCAGCGTGACCGTCCCCGAACTGTGCACCGTGGAGAAGCACCCCGGCCTCGTCCACCTGGTGTCCACGGTCCGCGGCGAACTGCGCGCCGGTGCCGGCTGGCCGCGGCTGCTGGCCGCCGCGTTCCCGCCCGGCTCGGTCACCGGCGCCCCCAAGCCGAGCGCCCTGCGGATCATCGAGGCGCTGGAGACGGCACCCCGGGGACCGTACTGCGGCGCCATCGGCTGGGTCGACGCGGACCGGGGCACCGGCGAGCTGGCCGTGGGCATCCGCACCTTCTGGCTCGACCGGTCCGCCGCGGCCGGGGCGACGCTCCGCTTCGGCACCGGCGCCGGCATCACCTGGGGCTCCGACCCGGAGCGGGAGTGGCGGGAGACCGAGCTGAAGGCGGCCCGGCTGCTCGCGATAGCGTCGGGGACGTACGACGCGAGCAGGGAGGAATCCTGAGGTGAGGATCTGGCTCGACGGCGGCCTGCGGGACATCGAGTCCGCACGGGTCTCCGTCCTGGACCACGGGCTGACCGTGGGCGACGGTGTCTTCGAGACGGTGCGGGCCGCGACCGGCCGGCCGTTCGCGCTCACCCGCCACCTGGACCGGCTGGCCCGCTCCGCGCGCGGCCTCGGCCTGCCCGAACCCGACCTCGACGAGGTACGGCGGGCCTGCGCGGCCGTGCTGGCGGCCGACCCGATGCCGCTCGGCCGGCTGCGCATCACCTACACCGGCGGCCAGGGACCGCTCGGCTCCGACCGCGGCGAGCAGGGCCCGACCCTCGTGGTCGCGCTGGGCGAGACCACCCCGCGCCCCGACTCCACCGCGGCCGTCACCGTCCCCTGGACCCGCAACGAGCGAAGCGCCCTCACCGGTCTGAAGACCACCTCGTACGCGGAGAACGTCGTCGCCCTCGCCCGTGCCCGCGCACAGGGTGCCTCGGAGGCGCTGTTCGGCAACACGGCCGGCCGGCTCTGCGAGGGCACGGGTTCGAACGTCTTCGTCGTGCTCGACGGCGAGATCCACACCCCGCCGCTCGCCTCCGGCTGCCTGGCCGGCGTCACCCGCGCGCTGACCGTCGAATGGACCGGAGCCCGTGAGACGGATCTGCCGCTGGACGTGCTGGAGCGCGCCGACGAGGTCTTCCTCACCTCCACCCTGCGCGACGTCCAGGCCGTGCACCGGGTCGACGGCCGTGAACTGCCCGGCGCGCCGGGCCCGGTGACCGCGAAGGCCATGCGGATCTTCGCCGAGCGGTCCGCGGCCGACCTCGACCCGTGAGCGCGGCCCGGTCCGTGAGCGGGTCCCGGTCCGTGGGAGCTGCCCGATCAGCGAGCGCTGCGGAAAATGGGCTGTCATGGATCTCCGCACGGGGTAGAAAGCGGTGATGACCACGACCTTGCGGCCGACCGAGCCGCTTCAGCGCGCCGCGGGCGGGGCACTGTCCCGGCATTTCCGCGTATATGTCAACGGCCGCCCGGTCGGTGCGGTGCACCTCGCCACGGACCAGGACTTCGGGCCGGCCGTCGCGCGGATCACGGACCTCGGCATCGACGTACCGGACCGCGGCCGGGGCCGGGGCGCGGTGGCCGCCCTCGCCGCAGAGGAGATCGCCCGCGGCTGGGGCTGCGCGCGCGTGGAGATCGCGGTGCCCGCGGCGGCCGGAGCCGCGTTGCGGCTGGCCACGGCGCTCGGCTACGTCCAGCGCAGTCGCCGTATGCGCAAGCCGCTCGGCGACGTACCGCCCGCCCTGCCCGCGGGCAGCCGGGGCAGAGCGATGACCGAGGCCGAGTTCGTTCCCTGGAACGAGCAGGCGATGAAGGGCTACGCGCAGTCCTGGATCGACCGGGGCGTGCCCGCGGACGCGGCGCGGGCCAGGGCGGAGCGGGACCACGCCAGGCTGCTGCCGGACGGCCCGGCGACCGCGGACACCGTGCTGAGCGTCCTGGAGCACGAAGGCACCAGGGTCGGCGCCCTGTGGCTGTCGGTCGCCGCCGACCGGGCCTACGTCTACCGGGTGGAGGCCGACGAACGCTTCCGTGGCCGCGGCCACGGCCGCGCCCTGATGCTGCTGGCCGAGGCGGAGACGACAGCCGCCGGCCACCGTTTCCTCGGCCTCAACGTCTTCGCGGGCAACACACCCGCCGAGCGGCTCTACGAGTCGCTGGGGTACACGCCGGTGGAGTACGCGCTGTACAAGGACCTGCTCTGAGGCGCCCGGTGCCTCCGAAGCGCGGGCGCGCACGTCCGGTCGGACCCGTGCGGACGGCTTCCTGTCAGGCTTGCGCCGACAGCAGCCGGTCGGCGATCTCCTCGATCCGCCCGCGCAGGCCCTCCTGGCTCTTGCCGCCGTCGAGGCGTTCCCCGTCGATGACGTAGGTCGGGGTGCCGGTCACCCCGATCGCCTTGCCCTCGGCCTGGTCGGCGTCGACCACGAGGATGTGCCGCCCGTCGATCAGCGCGGTGTCGAACTCCTCGGCGTCCAGACCGAGTTCGCGGGCCACCCGGACCAGGAAGGGCTCTCCCTCGCGGTCCAGCTCCGCGACGCGGCCCAGGACCGCCTCGACATAGGCCCAGCCCTGCCCCTGCTCGAACGCCTCCTCGGCGGCCTGCGCCGCGGCGAAGGCGTGCTGGTGCTTGTCCAGCGGGAAGTGCCGCAGCCGCAGTTCCAGCCGGTCGCCGTAGCGGGCGCGCAGGGCACGGAGGTCGGCCAGGGCGGTACGGCAGTCCGGGCACTGGAGTTCGCACCACACGTCGAGCACGGGGACGGGGGCGCCGCTGGGGGAGGGGGAGGAGTCACTCATGGGCACCAGTCTTCCAGGCGAGGCTCCCCCGGCCGAATCCGCGCGGTACGCGTCCGACCGGGACCTGCGGAGGATGCGACCCGGAGATGTCCCTGATCTCGGGCCGGGCCATGGCATCGCGGGGAGTGGACGGTGCAGGATGGAAGGGACGAAGCGCACCGGCGCCTCGACCTGCCCGACCGAGCCCGCCAGGAGGACCGGATGATTGCCGAGACCGTCTGTTCCGCCGCCTCCGCGGCCGGCCTGGGTATCGCCGTGGTCACGGCCTACCGCAAGCGTTTCGTCGCGGCCGCCCGTATCGCGGCCTATTCGCTGGTCCCCGTCGGGCTGGTGATGACGGGCGTCGTCGGCTGGCTGGCCCACACCGCGTTCAGTCCCGTGGCGTGGGCGGGCTTCGGCGTGCTGGGTGCCGCCTGGGCCCTGTTCGCGACCACACGCGCGGTCGAGCGGCGTCGCGGTGGCACCCGCGCGCAGCGGAGAGCGGCCCGGGACGCACAGCGCGACCCGGTGGCAACTGCCGCTCCCTCTTCTTCCTCGGCGCCCGCGCTGGGTCCGGCCACCCGCCCCGCGGCCCCGCCCGCGACCGCCCCGCGCGCCACCGGCTCCTCGGACGACTTCAGCGACATCGAGGCCATCCTCAAGAAGCACGGCATATGAGCCGGGCAGCACGGCGTACACGCCTCGGCGCCTGATCCCGGCACGCGCGGGGGAAACGACACAGTCCGTCGGGACCGCGCCCGGAAACGATCATGCGCCGAAACCAATCGAACCGGACATCGCGGATTTCAGCGAACTCCCGTACATTTCGGGCGTGTTGATCGCGAACGTGAGGTCAGCTGGGTCATCATCGCCCCGAGATGCTGGACACGACACAGAGCGAGGCCGCGCCGCCGGAGGACGAGCCTCGCGGGTGCCTCTTCGCCCTTTCCCAGCCACCGCTGATGATCTTCCTGGCGGTGATCGGGTGTCTGCTCCTCATGGCTGCGCTGCACGATCTGCTGTTGCTGTGAGTCGTACACGCCAGTCCCGGCGCCACCCGCCGGGGCGGGCGTCGGCATCGGGACCCCGCGGGTGATCAGCCCGCCGCCTCTTTGCGCCGGGCCCGGTACGCGGCCACGTGCAAGCGGTTTCCACAGGTGCGGCTGTCGCAGTAGCGACGTGAGCGGTTGCGGGAGAGGTCGACGAAGGCGTGCCGGCAGTCGGGGGCCTCGCAGCGCCGCAGCCGCTCCTGCTCCCCGGCGACCACGAAGAACGCCAGCGCCATCCCGCAGTCGGCGGCGAGATGGTCCGCCATCGAGGCGCCGGGCGCGAAGTAGTGCACGTGCCAGTCGTAGTCGTCGTGGTCCGTGAGCCGCGGGGTCGTGCCGGCCGCCGCGACCAGTTCGTTGATCATCCCGGCGGCGATCCGGGCGTCGGGGGCGGTGAAGATCGCCGCGAACCGGCCGCGCACCTTGCGCACGGCCGAAAGATCGAACTCGGAGAGCGCCCCGACGTCGCTGATTTTGTGTTTTCGTACGAAATCTGTGAGCGTCGCGACGTCCGGCAGTCCGTCCGGCGCCGCATCGTCCTCCGGCACGGTGTTCACCAGATCCACCACGGTGTCGAGCGCGCACCGGGTGTCGTGGGTGATCAGCACGTTTCGCTCCCTGGCGTGAGGGTCGGGCGGGTGCCCGCCGATGCTGGCCGATGGTAATGGCCGACAGCCGGAAGAACGGCTCCCCGCGTGGCGCGGTTCCCGCCGTGGTACGGGCCCTGCCCCGGCCGGACGGGCCGCGGGCACACCGAAGCCGCCTCCGCGACAGCTCGCGGTGGCGGCTACGGCCACGCCGTATGCGGTTGTCTTGGCCCGAGCCGTCTCCCCGAGTGGACGGCGCCGGGCTGCTTCGAGGGCGGCCTAGCTCTCCGCCAGGATGTGCGAGAGCTCCTGATCCAGGTCGAAGTGCCGGTGTTCCGTGCCGGGCGGCACGGCGGCGTCGGTTCGCTTCAGGAAGGACTCCAGGGCTCGCGCCGGTGCCTCCAGCAGTGCCTCTCCCTCCGGGGAGCTGAGGGCGATGCACACGACGCCCTGGCCGTGGCTGCGGGACGGCCAGACGCGGACGTCGCCGGTGCCGGTGGGCCGGTGCAGCCCTTCGGCGAGGAGGTCGCGGGCGAACACCCACTCGACGGTTTCCTCGGCTCCGGTGTGGAAGGTGGCGTGCACGGCGTAGGGGTCGGCCGTGTCGTACCGCAGGCCTGCGGGGACAGGCAGGGAGGACTCGCTCGACACAACGAGGCGCAGGTGCAGCTCGCAGCTGACCGTGGTGTTCATAAGCGCCAGGGCCTTTCGCTCAGTGTGCGCTCGGGGATTCGCACGTCGGCGAAATCGACATGCCACCTACGATGCCGTTGTAAACCCCTCTGAGTGTTTTGCGTGTCTTTAGGTACCTCTTCCGGCCGAGAATCATCAGGGTGCGACCACCATTCCGGTGACCGGTTTCACTCGGGTAGGGTTTGGTCGTATGAATACGGGGAGTGACGGATCGCGCGAGGCCGCCACGGTCTCCGGCCCGGACGAGGCGGAGACGGAGTCGGCGGAGACGCCGGAGCAGCGGGGGCTCGGGTCCCGGGCGCCGCAGTTCATCAAGGCGCGCCGCGCCCTGCATGTGAGCTGGCAGGTCGGCGTCTTCGTCGTCGGCCTCGCGGTCGTGGTCGCGGGCGTCATCATGCTGCCGCTGCCCGGGCCCGGCTGGGTGGTGATCTTCGGCGGCATGGCGATCTGGGCGACCGAGTTCGTCTGGGCCCAGCTCGTGCTCCGCTGGACCAAGCGCAAGGTGACCGAGGCGGCACAGCGCGCGCTGGATCCCCGGGTACGTCGCCGCAACATCGCGTTGACGGTGATCGGCCTGGTGATCGTGGCGGTACTGCTCGGGATCTACCTCTGGAAGTTCGGCGTCGTCATGCCCTGGAAGATCAAGGACCAGTGATCGGCGGGGCGCTCGCCCGGACCGGTGGCGGCGCTGCTCCGTCCTGCGCGGAAGCACTCCCTGACATGGGGTAATGTTCTTCCTGCATCCGGGCGATTAGCTCAGTGGGAGAGCGCTTCGTTCACACCGAAGAGGCCACTGGTTCGAACCCAGTATCGCCCACCCGGATCAGTGGCCCGTCTGTAGCGTGCAGGCGGGCCACTGCCGTGTCCGCACTCGGACGACCCGCTTGCGGCGCCCCCCCCGAGACCGCTTGCCGGGTGTCCGCCGGCGCCCGTTCCGGCAAGGGCTTGCTGGATCCGCCCCGGGCGATCGGCGAGGACGCCGCCAGAAAGCGGGCCGAGCGGGACCGGAACGGAGCGGTCACGTTCCGTTACTCCCGGACGGTCGGCGGGGAGCGGCCGGTAAGACCGGCCGGAGCATCGCGCGCTTCGCGGAGAAACACCCGAAGATCCGGTCAAGGCCGACTTCCGGACGTTCCAAAGATTCCGGGAGGAGTCTCGCGCATCCGCCATGGACGGAAATCCTCCGGATGATTTCTGGAATACCGTCCGAGTTCTCCGGAAGTACGACAAGAGAGATTTTCCCTCGTCTCTCCAAGTGGTGAGAGCGGACAGGTGAACTGAGTCCGGGTCACCTGCGACGGCCGCCGGGAACCCGGGAGGGCCGGGCGCGGGAGACGGAGGAGAGGGGAGCGCCGTCGCACGAGCGGCGGCGCTCGTACCCACGAGTGTGGTCCAGATCACTCCACGCGGCATGAGTACGGGTACTCGGACGAACCCCCTGGGCAGACTCCGCCCATGGACTGGACCCACTACCGCTTCCGCAGCCTGTGGCCCCTGCCCGCGCCGCCCGCCGTCGTCTACGCCGCGCTGGAGCGGGCCGAGGACTACCCCCGCTGGTGGCCCCAGGTGCGCACGGTGAGCCGGCTGAACGACACCACCGGCGTCATCACCATCCGCTCGGTCCTGCCGTACGACATGACGTTCACGGTGCACGCGGCGCGGCGCGATCCGGCGGCCGGTGTGCTGGAGATCGCGATGACCGGCGACATCGAGGGCTGGGCCCGCTGGACGGTCACCGCCGCCGGGACCGGCACCCTGGCCCGCTACGACCAGGCCGTCGACGTCACCAAGCCGCTGCTGCGCCGACTGGCGGTCCCCGGGCGGCCGTTCTTCCGTGCCAACCACCGGCTGATGATGCGGGCGGGACGGCGGGGACTGCTCGCACACCTGAGAGCGGTTTGAACGGAACCCGCCGGGACCTGTATTGTTCAGTGCGTTCCCGGGCGATTAGCTCAGTGGAAGAGCGCTTCGTTCACACCGAAGAGGTCACTGGTTCGAACCCAGTATCGCCCACCGGGAGATGCCGGTCCGCACACGCGGACCGGCTTTTTCGCGTTCGCGGCCGGTCATCGTGCTCGGTGCGGCTCGGCACCTCATGAGCGGTGCGGGAGGCAGGCGAAAGCGAAGGCGGGGAGGCGGCCTCCGCGCGACGGCGCGGGTCCGGGTGCTGGACGGCGCCGGATCCGGGTGCCGGTCGTCGGTTCCGCGGGCCCCGGCGGCGGTTGCGGTGGCGGCGCCACCTGCTGGGGCTCGGCGGCGTCCATGGGGGAGACGGCGGGTCCGGGTGTCCTACGGGGCGCCGGTCGCGGCGGCCCCACGCTCTCACGCGGCCGTGGGCAGTTCCGGACGCAGCGGCCAGTCCGTGCTCACCGCCTCGTCGGAGCCGCTGCGTGCGAACCACGCCTGCAGACCCCGCGCCTGTGCCGCGTGCCACGTCGTCTGCAAGGTGTGCAGCTCGGCGGGGGAGAGGCGTTCGAGACGGGTCGCGAAGCGCCGGCCCACCGCCCGTACGACGTTCAGCGCGGCCAGCGCGTCCGCGGCGGCGTCGTGCGCACCCTCCAGCGTCACGTCGTAGTGCGCACACAGGTCCGTCAGCGTCCGGCGGCCCTTGCGATAGCGGTCCAGATGCTTGTCCAGTACCCGCGGATCCAGGACCAGCAGCGGCGCCGACTCGAACCAGCGGTCCAGCGACGACGCCCGATGGCGGCGCAACTCCCGGTCCAGCAGGGTCAGATCGAACGGCGCGTTCATCACCACCAGGGGCCGGCGCATCGCCGCGTGCCCCGCCAGCTCCTCGGCTATCTCGAACATCACCGGCGCCGGCCAGCGGCCGTTGCGGTGCAGGTGCTCCTCCGTCAGCCCGTGCACCGCCGTCGCCGCCTGGGGCACCGGTACGCCCGGATTCACCAGCCAGCGGGTCACCCGGGGGCGGGTGCCCGGCGCGTCCTGGACGACGACGGAGGCCGACACGATCCGGTCGGTCTCCACGTCCACGCCCGTGGTCTCCGTGTCGAAGGCGGCCAGGGGTCCCTCGTACCAGCACGTCATACCTACACAACTCCTCGTTCACCCACGGCAGATGACGATCCGTCTTCTGCCCGTTTGGTGATACCCGGGCTGTTTGCGCCGTACGCCGGAAGGACACAACAGGAGTACGGGTCTTTGCAGTTCAGCGGCCCGTCGAGGGAAAACATCCGGCTTGGAAGGCTGTTGGTCATGGCGATAGCGCAGCCCGAGCGGGGCGGGCTGCTCCCCGAACGCACGGGCCCCCATCGCGGCACACTCGCCACCACCGCCTGCATGGAGACACTGCAGGTCGGCTATCTGCACGCGGTCGCCGCCGCCGCGGGCTGCTCACTGTCCCAGCCGTTCCCGGACAACGGCATCGACTGGCACGTCAGCCACAGCGCGCCCGGACACACCGTCGACGACGAAGTGACCATCAAGGTGCAGCTCAAATGCACCTACCAGATCGCGCCCAACCCACCGGGCCGCTTCTTCTCCTTCACCCTCGACAACGACCATCTGAGAAAGCTCGCCCGGACGCCGGTCTCGGTGCACAAGATCCTGGTCGTGATGCTCGTCCCGCGATCCCAGGGCGACTGGCTGCGCGCCAGCCACGACCGGCTCGACCTCAGGCACTGCTGTTACTGGGTGAACCTGGCCGGGCAGCCCGTCACCGGCCGCCACCGGACCACCGTGCGCATACCGACCACGCGGATCTTCGACGACCGGGCGCTGTGCGAGATCATGACGCGGGTCGGGACGGGAGGCAGACCATGAGGCGTCGTCCGCCCGACGAGCCCCTGCGGGAGGTCGGACCGCACCCCGTCGACGCGTACGGGAACCCCGCACCCGAGCCCGCCGGGCTCGACCCCGCCGCGGTCGACCCCGCGGTGCTCAGCGCCCTGCTGCACCGGCACGGCTGGCAGCGCCGCGGCGGCGCCCCCGGCCGGTACGGGCGCTGGACCCCGCCCGGCCCCAGCGGCGGCGGCACCAGCCTGCTCGTGCCCGAGAACCGCGCCTTCCCCGACAGCGACGACCTGCTCGGCGAAGCCCTCGACGCGCTCTCCCGCAGCGGCACGCCCGCCGCGCGCGAGGTGCTGGTCGGACTCGCCGTGCCCAGCGACGAGATCCACTGGTGGCGGGGCGTGCCGAGCGGCCCGGCGCCCGCCGCGACCTGGACGTCCGAGGAACAACTGCGCACCGCCGCCCGGCAGATGCTGCTCGCGGGCGCGCTCGCCGACCGTGGCCGCGCGGGCTACCACGGCGCCCGGCACCGCCGGTCCGCCGCCGCCATGCTGGAGAACGTCCTCGTCGGACCGGCCGCCGACGGCGGCCTCACCGCCTTCGTCCCGGTGGACACCGCACGCCCCCTCGCCGTACGCCTCCACCAGGCCCTGCACGCCGCCCGTGAGGCGATCGACTACCAGCGGGCCACCGACGGCATGGACGCCTTCGACGCGGCCGTCGAAGCCGGCGTCAGCCGCGAACTGACCGAGGCGCTGATCACCCTCGTGCGCGGCACCGAAGGAGCCCGCGTCGCCGTCGCGTGGGCGCCCGCCGCCGGTGTCCCCGAGGACTGCGCGGTGACCGGCGAACCCGTCGAGTTCTCGCCCGGCGACCTGCCCGTGCTGCGCGAGGCCGGCGCCCGCTACCTGCGCGCGGAACCCTCCGTCCCGGTCCGCGTCACCGGCACCGTGATCCGGATGCGCCGCTCGGGCACGCGCGGCCCGGGTACCGTACGGCTGCGGGTGATCGCCGGTGCCGAGGTGCCGCAGGTCCGGGTCACCCTGGACGAGGAGGACTACCGCATCGCCGGGCACGCGCATCTCGTCGGGCTGCCCGTGCGGGTGCACGGCCGACTGGAGAGCCGGGGCGGATTCCGCCGCCTGTCCGGCGCCTTCGGGGTCGTACCGGTGCAGGTCGACGATGCCGAGCGGGACCGGCTGCTGAAGTCCCTCCAGGACAACCTCGACTTCTTCGAGGAGGCGTGCAGCGGGGACGACTGCGACTGACCGCGGGCGGGCCCTCACGGAGGGCCACCGTTTGGCCGTCGGCGGGCCCGGGTCGGTACGATCCCCTATTGCGCGCGCTCCTGGTACGGCGCCCGCATCCACCTGCAGTCAGGAGAGACCGGTGTCAGACGTCCGTGTGATCATCCAACGCGATTCCGGGCGGGAAGAGCGCACGGTGACGACGGGCACTACGGCCGCCGAGATCTTCGCCGGCGAGCGCTCCGTCATCGCCGCCCGGGTGGCCGGTGAGCTGAAGGACCTCGCCTACGAGGTCGAGGACGGCGAGACCGTCGAGGGCGTCGAGATCTCCTCCGAGGACGGCCTGAACATCCTGCGCCACTCCACCGCGCACGTGATGGCGCAGGCCGTGCAGGAGCTGTTCCCGGACGCCAAGCTGGGCATCGGGCCGCCGGTCAAGGACGGCTTCTACTACGACTTCGACGTCGAGAAGCCGTTCACCCCCGAGGATCTCAAGGCCATCGAGAAGAAGATGCAGGAGATCCAGAAGCGGGGGCAGAAGTTCGCCCGCCGTGCCGTGACCGACGAGGCCGCCCGCGAGGAGCTGGCCGCCGAGCCGTACAAGCTGGAGCTGATCGGCCTCAAGGGGTCGGCGTCCGCCGACGACGGCGCGGACGTCGAGGTCGGCGCCGGCGAGCTGACGATCTACGACAACCTGGACGCCAAGACCGGCGAACTGTGCTGGAAGGACCTCTGCCGCGGTCCCCACCTGCCCTCCACCCGGAACATCCCGGCGTTCAAGCTGATGCGCAACGCGGCCGCCTACTGGCGCGGCAGCGAGAAGAACCCCATGCTCCAGCGCATCTACGGCACCGCCTGGCCGTCCAAGGACGAGCTGAAGGCGTACCTCGACTTCCTCGTCGAGGCCGAGAAGCGCGACCACCGCAAGCTGGGCAGCGAACTCGACCTGTTCTCCATCCCCGAGCAGATCGGCTCCGGCCTCGCGGTCTTCCACCCCAAGGGCGGCATCGTGCGCCGGGTCATGGAGGACTACTCGCGCCGCCGCCACGAGGAGGAGGGCTACGAGTTCGTCTACACCCCGCACGCGACCAAGGGGAAACTCTTCGAGACGTCCGGCCACCTGGACTGGTACGCCGACGGCATGTACCCGCCCATGCAGCTCGACGAGGGCGTGGACTACTACCTGAAGCCCATGAACTGCCCGATGCACAACCTGATCTTCGACGCGCGCGGGCGTTCCTACCGTGAACTGCCGCTGCGGCTGTTCGAGTTCGGGACCGTGTACCGGTACGAGAAGTCGGGCGTCGTGCACGGGCTCACACGCGCGCGCGGCTTCACCCAGGACGACGCGCACATCTACTGCACCCGCGAGCAGATGTCGCACGAACTCGACAAGACGCTCACCTTCGTACTGGGCCTGCTGCGCGACTACGGCCTGACCGACTTCTACCTGGAGCTGTCCACCAAGGACCCGGAGAAGTTCGTCGGCTCCGACGACGCATGGGAGGAGGCGACCGAGACGCTGCGCCAGGTCGCCGAGAAGCAGGGCCTTCCGCTCGTGCCCGACCCGGGCGGTGCCGCGTTCTACGGTCCGAAGATCTCCGTCCAGACCAAGGACGCGATCGGCCGTACCTGGCAGATGTCGACGATCCAGCTCGACTTCAACCTGCCGGAGCGCTTCGACCTGGAGTACACGGCCGCCGACGGCTCCAAGCAGCGGCCGGTCATGATCCACCGCGCGCTCTTCGGCTCCATCGAGCGTTTCTTCGCGGTGCTCCTCGAACACTACGCGGGCGCCTTCCCGGCCTGGCTGGCGCCGGTGCAGGCGGTCGGCATCCCGGTCGGGGACGCGCACGTCGAGTACCTGGAGAAATTCGCCGTGGCGGCGAAGAAGAAGGGTCTGCGCGTCGAGGTGGACTCGTCCTCGGACCGGATGCAGAAGAAGATCAGGACGGCGCAGAAGCAGAAGGTCCCGTTCATGGTCATCGTCGGCGACGAGGACATGAACGCGGGCACGGTGTCGTTCCGCTACCGCGACGGCTCCCAGGAGAACGGCATCCCGTTCGACGACGCCATCGCGAAGATCGTGAAGATCGTGGAGGAGCGGGCCCAGGTCTGACCCCGGCCCACGCGGCGGCCCCCGGGAGGCTCGGCTCCCCGGGGGCCGCTCGTCGTCCCACGCGACGAGGGCGCCCGGGGCCACGGCGGCAGGATCACGGGCCCGGTGGACGGCCCGGTGGACCTGGCGGGACGGACCGCCGCGGTCCATCACGCGCGGGAAACCGGGCGGCACCTCGTACACGGCGGCGGGGTGCCCCGCACGAGGCGGTCCGCGTCGCGGTTCCGCGCGGTGCCCCCGGCGGCCCGGTTGCGGCCGCCCCGACGACACGTCGCGAACGGGCGAAGCCATATGCTGCCTAGCATGACGAGTGAGCCGGAACAGCAGATCGGAGTGGGGACGCAGGATGCGTTCCAGCGCCTGTGGACGCCTCATCGGATGGCCTACATCCAGGGCGAGAACAAGCCGACCGGTCCGGGGGCCGGCGACGGCTGTCCCTTCTGCGCGATCCCGGCCAAGTCCGACGAGGACGGGCTGATCGTCCGGCGCGGTGAGCACGTGTACGCGGTGCTCAACCTGTATCCGTACAACGGCGGTCACTTGATGACCGTGCCCTACCGGCACGTCGCCGACTACACCGAGCTGACCGGGCCGGAGACCACGGAGCTGGCCGAGCTGACCAAGCAGGCGATGACGGCGCTGCGCACCGCCTCCGGCGCCCACGGCTTCAACATCGGCATGAACCAGGGTGCCGTCGCGGGCGCCGGCATCGCCGCCCACCTGCACCAGCACATCGTGCCCCGCTGGGGCGGCGACACGAACTTCATGCCGGTGGTGGGCCACACCAGGGTGCTGCCGCAGTTGCTGGCCGACACCCGGCAGATGCTCGCGGAGGCTTGGCCGAACGCGTGAGTCCCGTCGGGCCCGCTGCGGTCCGTCCGCGCCCCCACGGGCGCGGGCGAACCGCGACGATGTCGCGGCGCGGTGGCGCCCCCGGTCCCAGCGGAGCCGAGAACCCGGGGGAGGCCGAGAACCACGGCGAGAACCAGGGCGAGAACCAGGGCGAGAACCAGGGCGAGAACCAGGGCGAGAACCAGGGCGAGAACGACGTCAGGTCACGGCCCGACCGGCGGATCGCTCAGGCGTCGTAGGAGTCCGCCTTCTTCGGTGAGATGTCCTGCACGGATCCGCTGAGGGCCGACGCGCGGGAGCTGAACTTCTCGATGTCGACGTCGTGCTCCTTGAGCACCCTGAGCGCGGCCCGGTGCACCGCGCGGAGTATCGGCGTGGCCGCGCGCAGCGCGTCGTCGGCCATGAAGCGGTGCTTCCAGGGCTGGTCGGCCCAGGCGTGCCGCAGGCCGAAGGGCTCGGGCAGGCCGATCGAGCCGCCGAGCCACTTCAGCAGCGGCGGGTACCAGCCGATGGCGGCCCGGGCGGCGAGCCGGACCACCTCGTCGGGCGTGACCAGCGGCAGCTTGATGGTCCGGGTCTCCCAGAACCGGACGGTCTTGGCGACCTTCCTGGTGGGGGCCTCGGGCTTGCCGCCGAACAGGCCGTTGACCGGGCCGAGGGCGTGTCCGGTGACCTCGATGCGCAGGGTCTCCTTCAGCACCGTCACCGTGATCATCATGGTGAGGACCAGATCGCCGTTCCACAGGTTCGGCCACTGCACGCCCAGGTAGTGCCGCTCACCGCTGTTGAACTGCTGGTTGTTGCAGATGTCCTCGACGGCCCTGGGCTTGACCTGGTACGCCTCGACGTCGGTCCCCTCGGGACGGGACACCGACTTGGCGCCCTCGCCGACATGGGTGACGATCCAGTGCCGCACCTGCGGTTCGGGGAAGCCGCCGGTCTTCAGATGCTGCCGGTGCAGCACGCTCAGCTCGTCGTGGATCGCGCGGACGACCGTCCAGCTGCGGAACTCGTGGATGCCCTTGACCGGGTCGAGCGGGACCAGTTCCTCGGCGAGGTGCCAGGCGCCCCAGCGGGTGCCCATGCCGAGTATGCCCCTGGGACCGGCGTAGAACACCGAGTTGGACTGCTGCTCGGCGCTGAGCCGGGCCAGCGACTGGCGCAGCTGCTCGGCCGCGGCCTGGTCGGGGCTGGTCGGCACCGCCTCGGGGATCTTCGCGCCGACGCTGCCGCCCGAGAGCAGACCGCCCCAGTTCTCCCGCAGGTCCTTCGCGGTGTTCTCACAGATCCGCTTGGCCAGGTACCAGCCGGCGACGGGGAGCACGATGCAGCCGCGCACGTACCACCCCAGCAGGCCGGTGAACGGCATCCGGATCAGCAGGATCACCGCCGCGACACCGACGACCACGAGCAGGCCGGTGCCGAGCCCGGAGACCCGCTTGTTGCCGTTCTTCAGCATGGTGGCCCGGAGCTGGAAGACGAGCAGCCAGACCACCAGGCCGGGCAGGAACAGCACGCCGCACAGCAGCATGAGGGCGGTCAGCTTCTTGTCGCGTTCCCGCCGGACGCGGTTGGCCGCGAGGCAGTGCTCCACCACCACCTGGGGCTCGAAGCCGAAGGACTGGATGAGCGGCTTCCGGCCGACGCCCAGCATCCGGTCGATGACCGCCTGCGAGTACGCCTCACCGAAGTTGGGCCGGAAGATCTTCGCCCACTTGCGGCCCTCGTTGACCGACGACTGGTGCCACTCGTTGTCGGCCTTCTTGATCTCCTCCATCGGGGTGTCCCGGTAGGCCGCCGAGGCCAGGGCGAAGGTCGGAGCCTGCGCATCGCTGCCGGGCCTGGGCACCTGTGGCCCGAAGAAGTCCTCAAAGCTCATTCCCGCCCCCACTTCCCGCCGTCCCGCTTCTGCGGCTTTCCCGACTTCCGCCCACCGCACACCTGTTGATCAGGTCATCAGCGTATCCGCCGCCGCCGACAACCGTCGGCGGACGGCCGAAGCCGCCCGCCGAACGCCCGTGCCGGTGGTCAGAGATCCAACTACGAAGCCTCCTTCGCCTGTTCGCGGATCCTTACCGCGATCTGCGCCGGCATCGGCTCGTGCCGGGCGTAGGCACGGCTGAAGCGCGCGGTGCCGTGCGAGAGGGACCGCAGGTCGACGGCGTACCGGCCGATCTCGAACTCGGGCACCTCGGCCCGCACGAGGGTCCGTCCCTGGCCCACCTGTTCGGTGCCCAGCACCCGCCCGCGCCGGCCCGACAGGTCGCTCATCACGGCGCCCACGTAGTCGTCGCCCACCAGGACGCTCACCTCGGCCACCGGCTCCAGCAGATGGATCGTCGCGTCCGCCGCGGCCTCCCGCAGCGCGAGCGCGCCCGCCGTCTGGAAAGCGGCGTCGGAGGAGTCCACCGAGTGCGCCTTGCCGTCCAGCAGCGTGATCCGCACGTCGACGAGCGGATAACCGGCGGCGACACCCTTGGCGGCCTGGGCCCGTACGCCCTTCTCCACCGACGGGATGAACTGCCTCGGCACGGCTCCGCCGACCACCTTGTCCACGAACTCGATGCCCGAACCGCCCGGCAGCGGCTCGACCTCGATCTCGCAGATGGCGTACTGCCCGTGCCCGCCGGACTGCTTGACGTGCCGCCCGCGCCCCGACGCCCGGTGCGCGAACGTCTCCCGCAGGGACACCCGGTGCGGCACCACGTCGACCTGGACGCCGTACCGGCTGCGCAGCCGCTCCAGGGCGACGTCCGCGTGCGCCTCGCCCAGGCACCACAGCACCACCTGGTGGGTGTCCTGGTTCTGTTCCAGGCGCATCGTCGGGTCCTCCGCGACCAGTCTGCCGAGGCCCTGCGAGAGCTTGTCCTCGTCCGCCTTGCTGTGCGCCTGGATGGCCAGCGGCAGCAGCGGGTCGGGCATCTCCCACGGCGCCATCAGCAGCGGGTCGTCCTTCGCGGAGAGGGTGTCCCCGGTCTCCGCCCGGCCCAGCTTCGCCACGCACGCCAGATCGCCGGCGACCGCGTGCGTCACCGGCCGCTGCTGCTTGCCGAACGGGGTGGACAGGGCGCCGACCCGCTCGTCGACGTCGTGGTCCTCGTGGCCGCGGTCGGCCAGCCCGTGCCCGGAGACGTGCACCGTCTCGTCGCACCGCAGGGTGCCGGAGAAGACCCGGACCAGCGAGACCCGGCCGACATACGGGTCCGAGGAGGTCTTCACGACCTCGGCGACCAGCGGTCCGCCCGGATCGCACGGCCGCAGCTCGCGCATCCTGCCGTCGATCGTGGTGACGTCCGGCGCCGTGTGCTCCGCCGGGGTCGGGAAGCCGCGGGTGATCAGCTCCAGCAGCTCGACCGTGCCGAGCCCCTGGCGGGCGTTCTCGGCGGCGGGCGCGGCGGCCAGCACCGGGAAGAACGCGCCGCGCGCCACGGCCCGCTCCAGATCCTCGATCAGCGTCTTGACGTCGATCGGCTCACCGCCGAGATAGCGGTCCATCAGCGTCTCGTCCTCGCTCTCGGAGATGATCCCCTCGATGAGGCGGTTGCGGGCGTCCTCGATCCGCGGGAGCAGGTCGGGACCCGGCTCGGACTCCTCGCGCCGCCCGGCCGAGTAGTCGGACAACTGCTGCGTCAGCAGGCCGATCAGCCCGGTCACGGGCGCGTGCCCGTCGGCGGTCCGCGGGCCGTGCAGCGGCAGGTGGAGCGGGAGCACGGCGTCCGGGTCGTGCGCGCCGAACGCCGCGGCGCACACCCGGGTCATCTCCTCGAAATCCGCGCGGGCTGCCTCCAAATGGGTGATGACGATGGCCCGCGGCATGCCGACGGCCGCGCACTCCTCCCACACCGCCCGGGTCGAGCCGTCCACCCCGTCCGAGGCCGAGACCACGAAAAGGGCCGCGTCCGCGGCGCGCAGACCGGCCCGCAGCTCCCCGACGAAGTCGGCGTACCCGGGGGTGTCCAGAAGGTTGATCTTGAAGCCGTCCCAGTCGACGGGCACCAGCGAGAGCTGTACGGACCGCTGCTGCCGGTGCTCGATCTCGTCGTAGTCGGAGACGGTGCCGCCGTCCTCCACGCGGCCCGCCCGGTTCACCGCTCCCGCGGCCAGCGCGAGAGCCTCCACCAAGGTGGTCTTGCCCGATCCGGAGTGGCCGACCAGCACCACATTCCGTACGGACGCGGGGTGGTCGGCCGCCGTAGCCCTGCCGGCGGCCCCAGGGTGTGTGTTCGTCTTGTCGCCCATGGCCTAGCCTCCCGTGCACGGTGAGGTCACTGTGGGCGCGGGACGCGCGCAGGCCGCGTGTGGTGGCGGCGTAGGCGACGCCCGCGGTCATTCGAGCTTTCCACTCCCGTCACGGCGCGTCCATACAAGCGACGCGATCCCGCCGCCCGGAGTGGGTTGCCGTACCCTTCCGCCGGTCTCCGGGGGCGGTCCGGGTGCCCCGCCGTCGCGTACGCGCGCGCGTGGCTACGATGGGCCAGCCGGTGGCCAGCAGGGGCCGCGCGGCGACACCGACCGTCGGGAAGGCCATGCTGAACAAGTACGCGCGTGCATTCTTCACGCGTGTCCTCACACCGTTCGCCGCGTATCTCATCCGCAGGGGAGTCAGCCCGGACACGGTGACGCTCATCGGCACGGCCGGTGTGGTCGCGGGTGCGCTGGTCTTCTACCCCCGGGGCGAGTTCTTCTGGGGCACGGTCGTGATCACGCTGTTCGTCTTCTCCGACCTGGTCGACGGCAACATGGCCCGCCAGCTCGGCCGCTCCAGCCGCTGGGGCGCCTTCCTGGACTCCACTCTGGACCGGGTGGCCGACAGCGCCGTCTTCGGCGGCTTCGCCCTGTGGTACGCGGGCGACGGGGACAACAATGTCCTGTGTGCCGTGTCCATCTTCTGCCTGGCCAGCGGCCAGGTGGTGTCGTACACCAAGGCCCGCGGCGAGTCGATCGGGCTGCCGGTGGCCGTCAACGGCCTCGTGGAGCGCGCCGAACGACTGGTGATCTCGCTGGTCGCGGCGGGACTGGCCGGCTTCCACAAGTTCGGTGTGCCGGGCATCCAGTGGCTGCTCCCGATCGCCCTGTGGATCGTCGCCGTCGGCAGCCTGATCACCCTCGTCCAGCGCGTCGTCACGGTCCGCCGGGAGTCCGCCCAGGCGGAGGCGGAGGCGGGCCATCCGAACGCGTCCCAGGGGAGCGAGGCGGCGAAGTGAGCGCCAAGGAGCGCCTGACCGATGCCTTGTACGGAGTCGGCTGGAGCGCCGTCAGGACGCTTCCCGAGCCTGCCGCCGTGCGGCTCGGCCGTACCGTCGCCGACCTCGCCTGGAAACGGCGGGGCAAGGGCGTCAGGCGCCTGGAGAGCAACTACGCGCGCGTGGTGCCGGACGCCACCCCGGAGCGGCTGGCCGAACTCTCGCGCGCGGGCATGCGGTCGTACCTGCGCTACTGGATGGAGTCCTTCCGGCTGCCCGCCTGGAGCCCCGAGCGGATCAGCACCGGTTTCGACCCCAAGGACATACACCACCTCACCGATGGCCTGGCCTCCGGCCGGGGCGTCGTCCTGGCCCTGCCGCACCTGGCCAACTGGGACCTCGCGGGCGCCTGGGTCACCACCGCGCTGCGCACCCCCTTCACCACGGTCGCCGAGCGCCTGAAGCCGGAGACTTTGTACGACCGCTTCGTCGCCTATCGCCAGGGGCTGGGCATGGAGGTGCTGCCGCACAGCGGCGGCTCCGCGTTCGGCACCCTGGCCCGCCGGCTGCGCGACGGCGGCCTGGTCTGCCTGGTCGCGGACCGCGACCTGTCCGCCGGCGGTGTCCCGGTCACGTTCTTCGGCGAGCCGGCCCGGATGCCCGCGGGCCCGGCCCTCCTCGCCCAGCAGACGGGCGCGCTGCTGCTGCCCGTCACGCTCTGGTACGACGACTCCCCGGTGATGCGCGGCCGGGTCCATCCCCCGATCGAGGTACCCGAGACAGGTACGCGGACCGAAAAGACGTCTGTGATGACACAGGCGCTGGCCGATGCCTACGCCTCAGGGATCGCCGACCATCCGGAGGACTGGCACATGCTCCAGCGGCTGTGGCTCGCTGATCTGGACCCGCCGAAGGGAACCTCGTGAGGATCGGCATCGTCTGCCCGTACTCCTGGGACGTGCCGGGCGGCGTCCAGTTCCACGTCCGGGACCTCGCCGAGTACTTCATCCGCCTCGGCCACCAGGTCTCCGTCCTCGCGCCCGCCGACGACGACACCCCGCTGCCGCCGTACGTCGTCTCGGCCGGCCGTGCGGTGCCCGTGCCCTACAACGGCTCGGTGGCCCGCCTGAACTTCGGTTTCCTCTCCGCCGCACGGGTGCGGCGCTGGCTGCACGACGGCGCGTTCGACGTGGTCCACATCCACGAGCCGACGTCGCCGTCGCTCGGCCTGCTGACCTGCTGGGCGGCGCAGGGCCCGATCGTGGCGACCTTCCACACCTCCAACCCCCGCTCGCGCGCGATGATCGCCGCGTACTCGATCCTCCAGGCCGCGCTGGAGAAGATCAGCGCGCGCATCGCGGTGAGCGAGTACGCCCGGCGCACGCTGGTCGAGCACCTGGGCGGGGACGCGGTGGTGATCCCCAACGGCGTCGACGTCGACTTCTTCGCGCGCGCCGAACCGAAGCCCGAGTGGCAGGGGGACACCATCGGCTTCATCGGCCGCATCGACGAGCCCCGCAAGGGCCTGCCGGTGCTGATGAAGGCCCTGCCGAAGATCCTCGCCGCCCGTCCGGGGACCCGGCTGCTGGTGGCCGGCCGCGGCGACGAGGAGGAGGCCGTCGAGACCCTTCCCGCCGACCTGCGCAGCCGGGTCGAGTTCCTCGGCATGGTCAGCGACGCGGACAAGGCGCGGCTCCTGCGCAGCATCGATGTGTACGTGGCGCCCAACACCGGCGGCGAGAGCTTCGGCATCGTCCTGGTCGAGGCGATGTCGGCGGGTGCCCCGGTCCTCGCCTCCGACCTCGACGCGTTCGCCCAGGTCCTCGACCAGGGCGCGGCCGGGGAACTGTTCGCCAACGAGAACGCCGACGCCCTCGCCGACGCGGCGATCCGCCTGCTCGCCGACCCGTCCCGCCGCACCGAACTGCGCGAACGCGGCAGCGCCCATGTACGGCGGTTCGACTGGTCCACGGTCGGCGCGGACATCCTGTCGGTCTACGAGACGGTGACGACGGGCACGGCGGCGGTCGCGACGGACGAACGCACCACGGGCCTGCGCGCCCGCTTCGGCCTCGCCCGGGACCGGGACTGAGACCGAGTCGGGCGGTGGCCGGAAGGGCCCGTCCGGTGTTCGGGGCCGACGGCGGCGCGGGTCTGGTGGCCGGCAGCCCGAACAGCCTGTCCGGCGCTTGAGGACGAGGCCGTCCAGGCCATAGCGGGCGTCCCGGGGGCGGCGGCCCCCGCGGCGCCCACCTGAACCCCGGTGCCTCCGGTGATCCTGGCTGAGGCAGCCGATGCGACCCACCCCGGCGGAGCACACCGGTAGCCTTTCCCGCCGTGAGCGCAACCCTCATCTGGATCCTCGTCGTCCTGGTCGCCGTCGCCCTGTACCTCAGCTGGACGGCCGGCCGGCTCGACCGCCTGCACTCCCGGATCGACGCGGCCCGCGCCGCCCTCGACGCCCAGCTGCTGCGCAGGGCCTCCGTCGCCCAGGAACTGGCGACCTCGGGCGTGCTGGACCCGGCCGCCTCGATGGTGCTGTACGAAGCCGCGCATGCCGCCAGACAGTCCGAGGAGGAGCAGCGTGAGGTCGCCGAGAGCGAGCTGAGCCAGGCACTGCGCGCCGTCTTCGCGGAGGTCCAGCAGGTCGAGGAGGTCCGCCGGGCACCCGGCGGAGAGGCGGCGGCCCGCGAGCTGACCGAGGCGGTACGCAGGGTGCCGATGGCCCGCCGCTTCCACAACGACGCGGTCGGCGCGGCACGCAGGCTGCGCGAGCACCGGAAGGTCCGTTGGTTCCGGCTGGCCGGCCACGCGCCCTTCCCCCTGGCCTTCGAGATGGACGACGAGCCACCCACCGCCCTCGTGGACCGGGCCGCCTGAGACCGCACTCCCCGCACTCCCCGCACTCCGCACTCCCCGCACTCCCCGCACTCCCCGCACTCCGCGCACTCCGCACGACGGAGACCGCCTCCGCACGCCCCCTGTCACCTCCGCGCCCCTGTGCCCCGATGCCCCCGCCGTCCGGCCGGGCGGCCCCTGCTCCTCGGCCTGACGGTCCCGCTGCCCGCCCTGACGGTCCACGCCCCTGGGCCCGTACCCGAAGGCCCAGGCACCCCCGCCCCACCCCGGTCCCCGCTCAAAAGGATCCACCGACTCACCATTGGCCCTTGCTGTGGAATGGCCCAATCACGTTTTCTCGGTGCAGCAGAATCCCTCTTCCACCGAGTGAGGTCACCCCGTGTCCAGCACGCTTCCGGAGAACCAGGCCCCCGAGACCGGCACCGCGCGCGTGAAGCGCGGCATGGCCGAGCAGCTCAAGGGCGGCGTGATCATGGACGTCGTCACACCGGAGCAGGCGAAGATCGCCGAGGACGCGGGCGCCGTCGCCGTCATGGCCCTGGAGCGGGTCCCGGCCGACATCCGCAAGGACGGCGGCGTGGCCCGCATGTCCGACCCGGACATGATCGAGGGCATCATCGCGGCCGTGTCGATCCCGGTCATGGCCAAGTCCCGCATCGGCCACTTCGTCGAGGCCCAGGTCCTGCAGTCCCTCGGCGTGGACTACATCGACGAGTCCGAGGTCCTCACCCCGGCCGACGAGGTCAACCACTCCGACAAGTGGGCCTTCACCACCCCGTTCGTGTGCGGCGCCACCAATCTGGGCGAGGCCCTGCGCCGCATCGCCGAGGGCGCCGCGATGATCCGCTCCAAGGGCGAGGCCGGCACCGGCAACGTCGTCGAGGCCGTACGCCACCTGCGCCAGATCAAGAACGAGATCGCCCGGCTGCGCGGCTTCGACAGCCACGAGCTGTACGCCGCGGCCAAGGAGCTGCGCGCCCCGTACGAGCTGGTCAAGGAGGTCGCCGAACTCGGCAAGCTCCCGGTCGTGCTGTTCTCCGCCGGCGGTGTCGCCACCCCCGCCGACGCCGCCCTGATGCGCCAGCTCGGTGCCGAGGGCGTCTTCGTCGGCTCCGGCATCTTCAAGTCGGGCGACCCGGCCAAGCGCGCCGCCGCCATCGTGAAGGCCACCACCTTCTACGACGACCCGAAGATCATCGCGGACGCGTCCCGCAACCTCGGCGAGGCCATGGTCGGCATCAACGTCGACGTCCTCCCCGAGACCGAGCGCTACGCCAACCGCGGCTGGTAACCCCATGAGCACCCCTGTGATCGGCGTCCTGGCCCTCCAGGGCGACGTACGGGAGCACCTCGTCGCCCTGGCCGCGGCCGACGCCGTGGCCAGGCCGGTGCGGCGCCCCGACGAACTCGCCGAGGTGGCCGGACTCGTCATCCCCGGCGGCGAGTCCACCACCATCTCCAAACTGGCCGTCCTCTTCGGCCTCATGGACCCGCTCCGCGCGCGCGTACGGGACGGCCTGCCCGTGTACGGGACCTGCGCGGGCATGATCATGCTGGCCGACAAGATCCTCGACCCGCGCTCCGGCCAGGAGACCGTCGGCGGGATCGACATGATCGTGCGCCGCAACGCCTTCGGCCGGCAGAACGAGTCCTTCGAGGCGGCGGTCGACGTCACCGGGATCGCGGGCGATCCTGTAGAGGGCGTCTTCATCCGCGCCCCCTGGGTCGAGTCGGTCGGAGCGGCGGCCGAGGTGCTCGCCGAGCACGACGGCCACATCGTCGCGGTCCGCCAGGGCAACGCGCTCGCCACCTCGTTCCACCCGGAACTGACCGGCGACCACCGGGTCCACGCCCTGTTCGTCGACATGGTGCGCGCGAACCGCACGGCGGAGTCCTTGTAGGATCTCTGGCGTTCGCTGCAGAGACGGGTTACGCGAAGGAGACAGGCAGATGTCCGGCCACTCTAAATGGGCCACGACGAAGCACAAGAAGGCCGTGATCGACGCCAAGCGCGGCAAGCTCTTCGCGAAGCTCATCAAGAACATCGAGGTAGCGGCGCGGATGGGCGGCGCCGACCCGGAGGGCAATCCGACGCTCTACGACGCCATCCAGAAGGCGAAGAAGCAGTCGGTCCCGAACAAGAACATCGACTCCGCCGTCAAGCGCGGCGCGGGCCTGGAGGCCGGCGGCGCCGACTACGAGACGATCATGTACGAGGGCTACGGCCCCAACGGTGTCGCGGTGCTCATCGAGTGCCTCACCGACAACCGCAACCGCGCCGCCTCCGACGTCCGTGTCGCCATGACCCGCAACGGCGGCTCCATGGCCGACCCGGGCTCGGTGTCGTACCTCTTCAACCGCAAGGGCGTCGTGCTCGTCCCCAAGGGCGAGCTGACCGAGGACGACGTCCTCGGTGCCGTCCTGGACGCGGGTGCCGAGGAGGTCAACGACCTCGGTGAGTCCTTCGAGGTGCTCAGCGAGGCCACCGACCTGGTCGGGGTCCGCAGCGCCCTCCAGGACGCCGGGATCGACTACGACTCCGCCGAGGCCAACTTCGTCCCGACCATGCAGGTCGAGCTGGACGAGGAGGGCGCCAAGAAGATCTTCAAGCTGATCGACGCGCTGGAGGACAGCGACGACGTGCAGAACGTCTTCGCCAACTTCGACGTCAGCGACGAGGTCATGGAGAAGGTCGACGCGTAACGCCGCGACCATCCGCGGGGCTGCACGGGCGTACGGGCCGACGGGACACACCCGTCGGCCCGTCCCTTTGCCCGGCGTTGTCGGTGGCACCCGATAGCCTGCACGAACTGGGGGAACCGCCCGGCCCAGCCGGGGGAGAGCGAAGGGATGGGGCGCGTGCGTGTGCTGGGGGTGGACCCGGGGCTGACCCGCTGCGGCGTCGGGGTGGTCGAGGGCGTCGCCGGGCGCCCGCTCACGATGCTCGGCGTGGGTGTCGTCCGTACCCCCGCGGACGCCGAGCCGGCCCACCGGCTGGTCGCCGTGGAACAGGGCATCGAGACCTGGCTCGACGAACACCGCCCCGAGTACGTGGCCGTGGAGCGCGTCTTCAGCCAGCACAACGTGCGCACGGTGATGGGCACCGCCCAGGCCAGCGCCGTCGCCATGCTCTGTGCGGCCCGCCGGGGCATCCCGGTCGCCCTGCACACACCCAGCGAGGTCAAGGCGGCCGTCACCGGCACAGGCCGCGCCGACAAGGCCCAGGTCGGTGCCATGGTCACCCGGCTGTTGCGGCTGGACGCGCCGCCGAAACCCGCGGACGCCGCCGACGCCCTGGCCCTGGCCATCTGCCACATCTGGCGCGCCCCCGCGCAGAACCGCCTCCAGCAGGCCGTGGCCCTGCACGCAGCCAGAAAACCGCCCGTAGCACCGAGAGGCCGTACGCCATGATCGCCTTCGTGAGCGGCACGGTCGCCGCACTCGCTCCCGACACCGCGGTGGTCGAGGTGGGCGGTGTCGGCATGGCCGTCCAGTGCACGCCGAACACGCTCTCCACGCTCCGTGTGGGCCGGCCCGCGAAGCTCGCCACCTCCCTGGTGGTCCGCGAGGACTCACTGACCCTGTACGGCTTCGTGGACGACGACGAACGCCAGGTCTTCGAGCTGCTGCAGACCGCGAGCGGCGTCGGCCCGCGCCTCGCCCAGGCCATGCTGGCCGTGCACGCCCCCGACGCGCTGCGCCGCGCGGTCTCCACGGGGGACGAGAAGGCGCTCGTCGCCGTCCCCGGCATCGGCAAGAAGGGCGCCCAGAAACTGCTGCTGGAGCTGAAGGACCGGCTCGGCGAGCCGATCGGCGCCCCCGCCGTCGGCGCGCCGGTCACCCAGGGCTGGCGCGACCAACTGCACGCCGCCCTGATCGGCCTCGGGTACGCGACCCGCGAGGCCGACGAGGCGGTCGCCGCGGTGACCCCGCAGGCCGAGGCGGCCGGCGGCGCCCCGCAGGTCGGACAGCTGCTGAAGGCCGCCCTCCAGACCCTCAACCGTGCCCGCTGACCACCTGGGCCACCCAGCTAGGAGACCTCAGTGAACTGGGACGACACGACCGGCGGCGCCGCACCCGAGCGGCCCGTCGCCCCCTCCGTGGACCGGCTGGTGGGCTCCGCCGCCGACGGTGAGGACCAGGCCGTCGAGGCCGCCCTGCGCCCCAAGGACCTCGGCGAGTTCATCGGCCAGGAGAAGGTCCGCGAACAACTCGACCTGGTCCTGCGGGCCGCACGCGCGCGAGGCGCCACCGCCGACCACGTGCTGCTCTCCGGCGCCCCCGGCCTGGGCAAGACCACCCTTTCGATGATCATCGCGGCCGAGATGGGCGCCCCGATCCGCATCACCAGCGGTCCCGCCATCCAGCACGCGGGCGACCTCGCGGCGATCCTCTCCTCGCTCCAGGAGGGCGAGGTCCTCTTCCTCGACGAGATCCACCGGATGTCCCGGCCCGCCGAGGAGATGCTCTACATGGCCATGGAGGACTTCCGGGTCGACGTCATCGTCGGCAAGGGCCCCGGTGCCACCGCCATCCCGCTCGAACTGCCCCCGTTCACCCTGGTCGGCGCCACCACCCGGGCGGGCCTGCTGCCGCCCCCGCTGCGCGACCGCTTCGGCTTCACCGCCCACATGGAGTTCTACGAGCCCGCCGAACTGGAGCGCGTCGTGCACCGTTCGGCCCATCTGCTCGACGTCGGGATCGAGCCCGAGGGCGCCGCCGAGATCGCCGGCCGCTCCCGCGGCACCCCCCGGATCGCCAACCGCCTGCTGCGCCGCGTTCGGGACTATGCGCAGGTCAAGGCGGACGGGCTCATCACGCGCGAGATCGCCGGTGCGGCCCTCGCCGTGTACGAGGTGGACGAGCGCGGCCTCGACCGGCTCGACCGCGCCGTCCTCCAGGCACTGCTCAAGCTGTTCGGCGGCGGTCCGGTCGGTCTGTCGACCCTCGCTGTCGCGGTGGGGGAGGAGCGCGAGACGGTCGAGGAGGTCGCCGAGCCCTTCCTCGTCCGGGAGGGCCTGCTGGCCCGTACACCGCGCGGACGGATCGCGACGCCCGCGGCCTGGGCGCACCTCGGCCTCACCCCGCCCCACGCGGCGGCTGCGGGAAACGGACAACAGGACTTGTTCGGGACGTGACCGCGGGCACGGTGGCCGGGACAGGAACCCAGGTGCCATGCTGAGCGTTGTTCCATGCGCGCGGACTCGCTTAGACTCCGCCGATGCCGCCCAACAAGCGGCACCGTCCACACCCCCAGCCACCAGGCCGCAGCCCGTCGCGGTCGTGCGAAGGAAATCCCGACCCGTGAATACCTTGACCCTTCTCCCGTTCATCGTGCTCATCGCGGCCATGTTCCTGATGACACGCTCGGCCAAGAAGAAGCAGCAGCAGGCCAGTGACATGCGGAACCAGATGCAGCCCGGTTCCGGTGTCCGCACGATCGGGGGCATCTACGCGACGGTCAAGGAGGTCAACGAGGAGACCGTCCTCCTTGACGCGGGCCCGGGCGTCGACCTCCTCTTCGCGAAGAACGCCATCGGTGCCGTCCTGACCGACGACGAGTACAACCGCATCGTGCACGGCATCGAGCACGACCTGAAGTCGGACCTCGACATCGTCCCGGACGATGCCTCCTCCCTCACCGAGACCGACGAGCCCGCCGATGCCGCCCCGGCCGCCGACAAGGCCATCGACCTCGGCAAGAAGGACGCCGCCGAGGAGCCCGCCGACGCCGCCCCCGCCGCCGACAAGACCGTCGGCTCCGGCAAGGAGGCCGCTGCTGAGGAGCCCGCCGACAGTGCGGCGGCGGACGACGCCCCGAAGGCGGACGACGAGTCGAAGAAGACAGACGGCGGCTCCGACGCGAAGTAGTAACGTCCAGGGGTGCGCGGTTCCGGCTCGGGCACCCCTCGGCGTGTGCTTCTCGCAGGGGTCCCGAACCACGTCATGGCCGCAGCCGCGCTGACCCGGCGCGGGACGGCCCGAGAGGGAGTACAAGAAGGTGGCAGCACCTAAGAAGGGCCGGAGCGCGAGCGCCCAGAGCAAGCCGGGGCGCTCGCTGGTCCTCATCCTGATCGCCATCGTGGCGCTCACCGGTGGAATGTTCGCCTCCGGGCACACCACCCCGCGTCTCGGCATCGACCTCGCCGGTGGTACGAGCATCACGCTCCAGGCGAAGGCCGACCAGGGGTCCGCGATCAACAAGGCCAACATGGACACCGCGGTCGAGATCATGAACCGCCGTGTCAACGGCCTGGGTGTCTCCGAGGCGGAGGTGCAGACCCAGGGGACGAGCAACATCATCGTCAACATCCCCAAGGGCACCAACTCCGAAGAGGCCCGCCAGCAGGTCGGCACCACCGCAAAGCTGTACTTCCGCCCGGTCCTGCAGAGCGAGCCCAGCTCCGCCACGCCGAGCGCGTCGCCGAGCACGTCGCCCAGCGGCAGCACCTCGCCGTCGCCGTCGAGCAGCGCGTCGACCGGCGAGAAGGCATCCTCCTCCTCGTCGCCCACGGCCTCCGCGACCTCCCAGGGCCGGGCCGTGACCGACGCCCTGAAGGCCGACGCCACACCGTCCTCGTCGGCGGGCGCCTCGGACTCCCCGAGCCCGAGCGCCACGGACTCCGCCGGTTCCGCCGCGAACAGCGGTACCGACGCCGCCTCCAGCAAGGAGGAGGCCGAGTACGCCAAGCTGGACTGCTCCAAGGCAGCGGACCGGGCCACCGCCGGCAAGACGGCGAAGCCCGGCGACACGACCGTGGCCTGCGGCGAGATCAACAAGGTCTGGTACAAGTACCTGCTCGGCCCGGCCGCCGTCGACGGCACCGAGGTCAAGAAGGCGCAGGCGGTCTTCGACACGCAGACCGCGGCCGGCTGGCAGGTCCAGATGGACTTCACCTCCAGCGGCTCCAAGAAGTTCGCCGACGTCACCGGCAAGCTCGCCCAGAACCAGACCCCGCAGAACGAGTTCGGCATCGTCCTCGACGGCGAGGTCGTCTCCAGCCCGTACGTCAGCCAGTCCATCACCGGCGGCCAGGCGCAGATCTCGGGCAGCTTCACCCAGGAGGAGGCCCAGAGCCTCGCCAACATGCTGTCGTACGGCGCGCTCCCGCTGTCCTTCAAGGTGGCGAGCATGACCACCGTGACCGCCGCCCTCGGTGGCGAGCAGCTGCACGCCGGTCTGCTGGCCGGCGCCATCGGTCTCGCCCTGGTCGTGATCTACCTGGTCGTCTACTACCGGGGCCTGTCGCTGGTCGCGATGGCCTCGCTGCTGGTCTCCGCGATCCTGACCTACGTGATCATGTCGCTGCTCGGCCCGGCCATCGGTTTCGCGCTGAACCTGCCGGCCGTCTGTGGTGCGATCGTCGCGATCGGTATCACAGCGGACTCGTTCATCGTGTTCTTCGAACGCATCCGGGACGAGATCCGTGAGGGCCGCACGCTGCGCCCGGCCGTCGAGCGGGCCTGGCCGCGTGCCCGACGCACCATCCTGGTCTCCGACTTCGTGTCGTTCCTCGCCGCCGCCGTGCTGTTCATCGTGACCGTCGGCAAGGTCCAGGGCTTCGCGTTCACGCTCGGCCTGACCACCGTGCTCGACGTGGTCGTCGTCTACTTCTTCACCAAGCCGCTGATGACGATCCTCGCCCGCAGGAAGTTCTTCGCACAGGGCCACAAGTGGTCCGGACTCGACCCGAAGAGTCTGGGCGCCCAACCGCCGCTGCGCCGCACCCGCCGTCCCGCCGGACCTGCCGCCGGCCCTGTCGACCCGAAGGAAGCGTGAGCGATGTCGAAACTCGGCAACCTCGGCGCCCGACTCCACCGCGGCGAGATCAGCTACGACTTCGTCGGCAAGCGCAAGATCTGGTACGGCGTCTCCATCCTGATCACCATCACGGCCATCGTCGGTCTGGCGGTGCGCGGCCTGAACATGGGCATCGACTTCCAGGGCGGTGCCGTCTTCACCACCCCGAAGACCAGCGTCTCGGTGTCCCAGGCGGAGGACTACGCGAAGGCGGCCACCGGGCACGACGCGGTCGTCCAGAAGCTCGGCGCGGGTGGCCTGCGCATCCAGATCGCGGGCATGGACACCGAGAAGTCCGACGCCACCAAGGCCGAGCTGGCCAAGGACATGAAGATGGACCCCGAGTCCATCGCCGCCGACCTGGTCGGCCCCAGCTGGGGTGACCAGATCGCCAACAAGGCCTGGGAGGGTCTGGCGATCTTCATGGTCCTGGTGGTGATCTACCTGGCGATCGCCTTCGAGTGGCGGATGGCGGTCGCGGCCCTGGTCGCGCTGATCCACGACATCACCATCACCACCGGCATCTACGCCCTGGTCGGCTTCGAGGTCACACCCGGTACGATCATCGGTCTGCTGACGATCCTCGGTTACTCGCTCTATGACACGGTCGTCGTCTTCGACAGCCTCAAGGAGCAGACGAAGGACATCACCAAACAGACCCGCTTCACCTACAGCGACATCGCCAACCAGTCGATCAACGGCACCCTGGTCCGTTCGATCAACACCACGGTCGTCGCGCTGCTGCCGGTCGCGGGCCTGCTGTTCATCGGCGGCGGTGTCCTCGGCGCGGGCACGCTCAACGACATCTCGCTGTCGCTGTTCGTCGGTCTCGCCGCCGGTGCCTACTCGTCGATCTTCATCGCCACGCCGCTCGTCGCCGACCTCAAGGAGGCCGAGCCGCAGATGAAGGCCCTGAAGAAGCGCGTCCTCGCCAAGCGGTCCCAGGCCGCAGCCGAGGAGGAGATGGCCGAGGCCCGGCTCGGCGGCTCCGAGGAACCGAAGGACGCCGCCCCGGCCGCCGTCGGTCCGCGCAACCAGCCCGCCTCCCGCGCCCGGGGCCGTAACCGACCGTCCGGGAAGCGCCGATGACGGATATCAAGGAGCTGCTGCTCAGCCGCATCCGGGACATCGCGGACTACCCGGAGCCGGGCGTGATGTTCAAGGACATCACCCCGCTTCTGGCGGACCCGGCCGCGTTCACCGCGCTCACCGACGCCCTCGCCGAGATCGCCGGGCGCACCGGCGCCACCAAGGTCGTCGGCCTGGAGGCCCGGGGCTTCATCCTGGGCGCCCCGGTCGCCCTCCGGGCCGGCCTCGGCTTCATCCCGGTCCGCAAGGCGGGCAAGCTCCCCGGAGCGACCCTCAGCCAGGTGTACGAGCTGGAGTACGGCTCCGCCGAGATCGAGGTGCATGCCGAGGACCTCGGCAAGGACGACCGGATCCTGATCGTCGACGACGTGCTCGCCACCGGCGGCACCGCGGAGGCGTCGGTCCGTCTCGTCCACCGCGCGGGCGCGGAGGTCGCGGGCGTCGCGGTCCTGATGGAGCTGGGGTTCCTGCGGGGTCGCGCCCGGCTCGAACCCGCGCTGATGGGTGCCCCGCTGGAAGCGCTGATCGTGGTCTGATCCGGTTCCTACGGCACGTCACGGTGGCTTGCCGCATCGAAGGGGCGGGCCCCGGAGGAATCCGGGGCCCGCCCCTCACGTTTCTCGGATGCAAGGCTCTCACACCGTCCTGGAGGCGATGCCGGAGCCCAGGATCGCTACGATGGATCCTCCGGAGCCTGACCGGGGCACCCGGATCGCGCACGAGGAGCCCTCTTGCCAGACGAGGCCCAGCCACTGACCGCCGCCAAGCCCGAGCCCGCCTCGGCGCCCGCGGCCAAGCCCGCGCCGAACGTGTCGCAGACGAAGAACGACACCCGTGGGTCGGTCGAGCACGCCCAGTCCGCGCCCGCCGAGAAGTCGGCCGAGACCTCGCGCCCCAAACCGGCACCCGCCGAGCGCCCGGTGACCCGCCCCAACAGCGGCCAGCCCGCGCGCACCGGCTCCTCCAACCGCGTCCGGGCCCGGCTCGCCCGCCTCGGCGTGCAGCGCGCGAACCCGTACAACCCGGTCCTGGAGCCGCTGCTGCGGATAGTGCGCAGCAACGACCCCAAGATCGAGAACGCCACCCTGCGCCAGATCGAGCGCGCCTACCAGGTCGCCGAGCGCTGGCACCGCGGCCAGAAGCGCAAGAGCGGCGACCCGTACATCACCCACCCGCTCGCCGTCACCACCATCCTCGCCGAGCTGGGCATGGACCCGGCCACCCTGATGGCCGGGCTGCTGCACGACACCGTCGAGGACACCGAGTACGGCCTCGACGACCTGCGCCGCGACTTCGGCGACGTCGTCGCGCTGCTCGTCGACGGCGTCACCAAGCTGGACAAGGTCAAGTTCGGCGAGGCCGCGCAGGCGGAGACCGTGCGCAAGATGGTCGTCGCCATGGCCAAGGACCCGCGCGTCCTGGTCATCAAGCTCGCCGACCGCCTGCACAACATGCGCACGATGCGCTACCTCAAGCGGGAGAAGCAGGAGAAGAAGGCGCGCGAGACCCTGGAGATCTACGCGCCGCTCGCCCACCGGCTGGGCATGAACACCATCAAGTGGGAGCTGGAGGACCTCGCCTTCGCGATCCTCTACCCGAAGATGTACGACGAGATCGTCCGGCTGGTGGCCGAGAGGGCACCGAAACGTGACGAGTACCTGGCCATAGTGACCGACGAGGTCCAGGCCGACCTGCGGGCCGCGCGCATCAAGGCGACCGTCACCGGCCGGCCGAAGCACTACTACAGCGTCTACCAGAAGATGATCGTCCGCGGCCGGGACTTCGCGGAGATCTACGACCTGGTGGGCATCCGCGTCCTGGTGGACACCGTCCGCGACTGCTATGCGGCGCTGGGCACCGTGCACGCGCGCTGGAACCCGGTTCCGGGGCGCTTCAAGGACTACATCGCGATGCCCAAGTTCAACATGTACCAGTCGCTGCACACGACGGTGATCGGTCCCAACGGCAAACCCGTCGAACTCCAGATCCGCACCTTCGACATGCACCGCCGTGCCGAGTACGGCATCGCCGCGCACTGGAAGTACAAGCAGGAGGCCGTCGCCGGTGCCTCCAAGGTCCGTACCGACGTGCCCAAGCCGACCGGCAAGGCCGGCAAGGAAGCCGCCGCCATCAACGACATGGCGTGGCTGCGGCAGTTGCTGGACTGGCAGAAGGAGACCGAGGACCCCGGGGAGTTCCTGGAGTCGCTGCGCTTCGACCTGTCCCGCAACGAGGTCTTCGTCTTCACCCCCAAGGGCGATGTCATCGCGCTGCCCGCCGGTGCCACCCCGGTCGACTTCGCGTACGCGGTCCACACCGAGGTCGGCCACCGCACCATAGGAGCGCGGGTCAACGGCCGCCTCGTACCGCTCGAATCCACCCTGGACAACGGCGACCTGGTGGAGGTCTTCACCTCCAAGGCACCCGGCGCAGGACCCTCCCGGGACTGGCTCGGCTTCGTCAAGTCACCGCGCGCCCGCAACAAGATCCGGGCCTGGTTCTCCAAGGAGCGCCGCGACGAGGCGATCGAGCAGGGCAAGGACGCCATCGTCCGCGCGATGCGCAAGCAGAACCTGCCGATCCAGCGGATCCTCACCGGCGACTCGCTCGTCACGCTCGCGCACGAGATGCGCTACCCGGACATCTCCGCGCTGTACGCAGCGATCGGCGAGGCACACGTCTCCGCGCAGAACGTCGTGCAGAAACTGGTGCAGGCACTCGGCGGCGAGGAAGCGGCCACCGAGGAGATCGACGAGAGCGTGCCGCCCTCGCACGGCCGGGGCCGGGGGCGCCGCTCCAGCGCCGACCCGGGCGTGGTCGTCAAGGGCGTCGAGGACGTGTGGGTCAAGCTGGCCCGCTGCTGTACGCCGGTGCCCGGTGACCCGATCATCGGCTTCGTCACGCGCGGTAACGGCGTCTCGGTGCACCGCAGCGACTGCGTCAACGTGGAGTCCCTGTCCCGGGAGCCGGAGCGGATCCTGGAGGTCGAGTGGGCGCCCACCCAGTCCTCGGTCTTCCTCGTCGCCATCCAGGTCGAGGCGCTGGACCGCTCCCGGCTCCTGTCCGACGTCACCCGCGTCCTGTCCGACCAGCACGTCAACATCCTCTCGGCGGCCGTCCAGACCTCCCGCGACCGCGTCGCCACCTCCCGCTTCACCTTCGAGATGGGCGACCCGAAGCACCTGGGACACGTCCTGAAGGCGGTTCGGGGCGTGGAGGGCGTGTACGACGTGTACCGGGTGACCTCGGCCCGCAGCCGCTGACACGCTCCCGCAGCCGGTGAGACCCGGGAAGCCGCCCAGCGGCCCGTACGGCGCCTGGGCGGCCTGGGTGGCACAAGAACGCCAAGCAGGAGGTCCGCGACACCGAGAGGGCCCCGTACGTCGCGTACGGGGCCCTCTCGGGGGAGACGGGTGGAGTGGCCCGGCCGGCAATCAGCCGCCGAACTCCTGCAACCCCTTCAACGCCTGGTCCAGGAGTGCCTGACGGCCCTCCAGCTCCCGTTCCAGCTTCTCGGCCCTGGACGCGTTGCCCTGGGCCCGAGCCTGCTCGATCTGGCCCCGCAGCTTGTCCACGGCGGCCTGGAGCTGACCGGTCAGCCCCTCGGCACGCGCGCGTGCCTCCGGGTTGGTCCGGCGCCACTCGGACTCCTCGGCGTCCTGGATCGCCCGGTCGACCGTGTGCATCCGGCCCTCGACCCTGGGACGCGCGTCGCGCGGCACATGGCCGATGGCCTCCCAGCGCTCGTTGATCGAACGGAAGGCGGCACGGGCGGCCTTGAGGTCGCTGACCGGCAGGAGCTTCTCGGCCTCCTCGGCCAGCTCCTCCTTGAGCTTCAGGTTCTCCGTCTGCTCGGCGTCCCGCTCGGCGAACACCGAACTGCGGGCGGCGAAGAAGACGTCCTGCGCACCGCGGAAGCGGTTCCACAGGTCGTCCTCGTGCTCGCGCTGGGCGCGGCCCGCGGACTTCCACTCCGTCATCAGCTCGCGGTAGCGGGCCGCCGTCGGACCCCAGTCCGTCGAGTCGGACAGCGCCTCGGCCTCGGCGACCAGCCGCTCCTTGGCCTTGCGGGCGTCCTCGCGCTGCGCGTCCAGCTGCGCGAAGTGCGCCTTGCGGCGCTTGGAGAACGCCGACCGGGCGTGCGAGAAGCGGTGCCACAGCTCGTCGTCCGACTTGCGGTCGAGCCGCGGCAGACCCTTCCAGGTGTCCACCAGGGCCCGCAGCCGCTCGCCGGCGGCCCGCCACTGGTCGGACTGCGCCAGTTGCTCGGCCTCGACCACCAGGTCCTCCTTGGCCTTGCGGGCCTCGTCGGACTGCTTGGCCCGCTGCACCTTGCGCTCCTCGCGGCGGGCCTCGACGGTCGCCACGAGCTTGTCCAGCCGACCGCGCAGCGTTTCCAGGTCACCCACCGCGTGGTGCGCGTCCACCTGCTCGCGGAGGTGGCCGATCGCGGCCTGGGCGTCCTTCGCCGACAGGTCGGTGGTCTGCACTCGCTTTTCGAGGAGGCCGATTTCGACGACCAGGCCCTCGTACTTGCGCTCGAAGTAGGCCAGCGCCTCCTCGGGGGAGCCGGCCTGCCAGGAACCGACGACCTGCTCGCCGTCGGCCGTACGCACGTACACGGTCCCCGTCTCGTCGACGCGGCCCCACGGGTCGCTGCTCACAGCGCCTCCTCCACATGATGCCTGCGCAGGGCTCGTACACCCCCGGGCATCGTCCACAGTTTCGTCACGGCCAACATAGGCGACCGGCGGGTTGCCTGTCCGCATCCCGCGCGACCGAAATTCCACGCCCGGCCGTCATGGTCGTCAGGACTTGGTGACCGTCGCCTTGTTGATCACGACCGTCGCGTTCGGGGCACCGTCACCGGCCCCCGTGTTCTCGCCCGCGTCGGCGATCTTCTTGAGCACCTTCATGCCTGCCTCGTCGATCGTTCCGAACGGTGTGTAGCTGGGCGGCAACTGACTGTCCTGGTACACGAGGAAGAACTGGCTGCCGCCGGTGTGCGCCTGGCCGGTGTTCGCCATCGCGACCGTGCCCGCCGGATAGACGCTGTTCTTCAGGCTCTTGTCCTTCAGATTCTCGTCCGGGATGGTGTAGCCGGGACCGCCGCTGCCGGTGCCCGTCGGGTCGCCGCACTGCAAGACGTAGATCCCGTTCGTGGTGAGCCGGTGGCACTTGGTGTGGTCGAAGTAGCCCTTGCCGGCGAGGAAGTCGAACGAGTTCACGGTGTGCGGAGCCGCCGCCGTCTTCAGCGCGATGTCGATCGCCCCGCAGGTCGTGTCCAGCTTCATGGTGTAGTCGGCCGACTTGTCGATCGTCATGGCCGGCTCCTTCTTCCAGCTGAGTTTCTCCACCGACCCCTTGGCGGGCTTCTCGCACGGATCGTGGGCCTTGCTGGTGGCCGAGGCGCTGGGCGTCACCTCGGCACTCGCGTTCGACTTGTCGTCGTCGTTCTTCAGCACTCCGGTCGTGTACAGCGCGACGCTGCCGATGACGATCACGCCGAGTACCGACGCGATCACGGAGTTGCGCATGCGTGATTTGCGCCGTGCGGACGTACGCCGCTGCTGCTGCCGCAAGAACTTCTCCCGGGCGAGCTGACGCCGCCGCTGCTCCTGGCTGACCACCGGGTTCTCTCCTCATGCGTGTCGTGTGCAGACCGGTACGCGTGGGTTCTGTGAGCCGACCGCCGCGTGTAGCCCCGTACCGTATATGGGTTGGCTGAGGAATCGGCAGCGCCGGTAGGCTCTGACCACAGCTGAAGCCGCCCCGTAATCAACACAACGAAGGACGATCGTGCTCATTGCCGGGTTCCCCGCCGGGGCCTGGGGGACGAACTGTTATCTCGTCGCCCCCGCCGCCGGTGAGGAGTGCGTGATCATCGACCCGGGCCATCAGGCCGCCGCAGGAGTCGAGGAAGCGCTCGGAAAGCATCGGCTCAAGCCCGTCGCCGTCGTCCTGACGCACGGCCACATCGACCATGTCGCCTCGGTCGTCCCGGTGTGCGGCGCGCACGACGTGCCCGCCTGGATCCACCCCGAGGACCGGTACATGATGAGCGACCCGGAGAGGGCCCTTGGCCGTGCCATCGGGATGCCGCTCATGGGCGAGCTGACGGTGGGGGAGCCGGGCGACGTCAGGGAACTGACGGACGGGGCCAGGCTGGAACTGGCCGGTCTGGAGCTGACCGTGACACACGCGCCGGGCCATACCAAGGGGTCGGTGACGTTCGGTCTGCCCGAGTCGGCGGAGATCCCGCCGGTCCTGTTCTCGGGCGACCTGCTGTTCGCCGGCTCCATCGGACGCACCGACATGCCCGGTGGCTCCATGGCGGACATGCTCGAATCGCTGGCCCGTGTGGTCCTGCCGCTCGACGACTCCACCGTCGTGCTCCCGGGCCACCAGGAGCACACGACCATCGGCCGTGAACGCGCCACCAACCCCTATCTGCGGCAGGTGGCCGCCGGCCTGGGAGCGGACGAGGGCGCTCCCCGACGAGGATTGTGACGAGAGACTTCCGTGAGCACCTTCAACGCCCCCAAGGGCACGTACGACCTGATCCCCCCGGAGAGCGCCAAGTACCTGGCCGTCCGTGAGGCGATCGCCGCGCCCCTGCGCAATTC
The DNA here is from genome assembly GCF_042268025.1 of Streptomyces sp. NPDC056161. Taxonomy (NCBI): domain Bacteria; kingdom Bacillati; phylum Actinomycetota; class Actinomycetes; order Kitasatosporales; family Streptomycetaceae; genus Streptomyces; species Streptomyces sp. NPDC056161. Next base: position 18,543 of record NZ_JBHJUV010000007.1, on the reverse strand, counting down.
CGGTTACGGCTACGTCGAGACGCCCGGCTTCGAGAACGTGGAACTCTTCGCGCGCGGAGTCGGCGAGTCCACCGACATCGTGACGAAGGAGATGTACGCCTTCGAGACCAAGGGCGGCGACAAGCTGGCCCTGCGCCCCGAGGGCACCGCCTCCGTGCTGCGCGCGGCTTTGGAGGCCAACCTGCACAAGACGGGCAACCTTCCCGTCAAGCTCTGGTACTCCGGCTCGTACTACCGCTACGAGCGTCCGCAGAAGGGGCGTTACCGCCACTTCTCCCAGGTCGGCGCCGAGGCGATCGGCGCCGAGGACCCGGCGCTGGACGCCGAGCTGATCATCCTGGCGGACCAGGCGTACCGCTCGCTGGGGCTGCGCACCTTCCGGGTCCTGCTGAACAGCCTCGGCGACAAGGAGTGCCGGCCGGTCTACCGGGCGGCGCTCCAGGAGTTCCTGCGCGGCCTCGACCTGGACGAGGACACCCGCCGCCGTATCGAGATCAACCCGCTGCGGGTGCTCGACGACAAGCGCGAGTCCGTGCAGAAGCAGTTGACTGGCGTGCCGCTGCTGCGTGACTACCTGTGCGACGCCTGCAAGGCGTACCACGAGGAGGTCCGTGAGCTGATCACCGCGGCGGGCGTGGCCTTCGAGGACGACCCGAAGCTGGTGCGCGGCCTGGACTACTACACGCGGACGACCTTCGAGTTCGTGCACGACGGCCTCGGCTCGCAGTCCGCGGTCGGCGGCGGCGGACGCTACGACGGCCTGTCGGAGATGATCGGCGGCCCGGCGCTCCCGTCGGTCGGCTGGGCCCTCGGCGTCGACCGTACGGTGCTGGCGCTGGAGGCGGAGGGCGTCGACCTCGACCTGCCGTCGCCGGTCAGTGTGTTCGCGGTCCCGCTCGGGGCGGACGCCAGGCGTGTGCTGTTCGCCAAGGTCACCGAGTTGCGCAAGGTGGGCATCGCGGCGGACTTCTCCTACGGGGACCGGGGCCTGAAGGGCGCCATGAAGAACGCCAACCGCAGCGGCGCCCGCTACACGATCGTGGCCGGCGAGCGGGACCTCGCCGACGGCGTCGTCCAGCTCAAGGACATGGACTCCGGCGAGCAGACCTCGATCGGCGTGAACGAGATCGTGGCCGAACTGGAGTCGCGCCTCGGCTAGCGGTGGGGCGCCGCCGCGGCTGCGGCGGCGCCCGCAGGTACGGGGAACCGCCCGGCCGGCCCACCGCGACGCGGGCCGCCGAAGAACGGCCGGCCCCTGACCCCCTCCCGGCGTTGCCCCTGACACGGGTCGGGCGTTGCCCCTGACACCGTCCCTGCGGGCCGCCGCCGCATCGTCAACCCGGCGGCGTCGGTTCGTCCGGCCAGGCGATTCCCGGACCGTACGCGCGGCCCGTCCGTCCACCCGTCCGTCCCTCCCCGTCCGTCCACCGGGAATTCGCCCGACTGTGCTGTCATGGCAGTGCGGGTCGGCCAGGATCGAACGCTCCGGGACGATCGTGCGTACCTCCTCGGGTCGGCCACTTACGGTCACCGGAGGATGTCCGGATCCCCGGTGCGGCACAATGGCCCCTGCCCGAAGAAGGTCCCACTCTCAAGCAGACGGAATCGGCGGGATGAGCAAGACGACAGTCAAGGACGCCTCCACGGAGCCCGAGCCCGACTCCGGGCGTGCCCCCGGCACGCGCACGGAGGGCGGCAGCCGCGCCTTCGCCCTGCTGCTGGTGATCACCGGCGCGGCCGGCCTGCTCGCCGCCTGGGTCATCACGATCGACAAGTTCAAACTGCTGGAGGCGAAGGTCGAGGGGAAGACCTTCACCCCCGGATGCAGCCTCAACCCGGTCGTCTCCTGCGGCAGCGTCATGGAGAGCAAGCAGGCCGCCGCCTTCGGCTTCCCGAACCCCATGCTCGGCCTGGTCTGCTACGGCATCGTCATCTGCGTCGGCATGAGCCTGCTTTCCCGGGCCCGGTTCCCCCGCTGGTACTGGCTGACCTTCAACTTCGGCACCCTCTTCGGCGTCGGCTTCTGCACCTGGCTGCAGTTCCAGTCCCTGTACCGGATCAACGCGCTGTGCCTGTGGTGCTGCCTGGCCTGGGTCGCCACGATCACCATGTTCTGGTACGTGACGTCGTTCAACGTCCGCAAGGGCTTCCTGCCCGCCCCGGGCTGGTTGAAGGGGTTCTTCAGGGAGTTCACCTGGGTGGTGCCGGTGCTGCACGTCGGCATCATCGGCATGCTGATCCTGACCCGCTGGTGGGACTTCTGGACCGCCTGAGCCCGGTACGAGTCCCGTCGCCGGCCGGCCCGGCAGAGGGCCCGGTCGCGTTGTCAGTACCGTGATTTAGGGTTTCACCGTGGAACCCGACCTGTTCACCGCCGCGGCGGAAGAACGCCAGGAGAAGGACCCGGCAGGCAGCCCCCTGGCGGTGCGGATGCGCCCGCGCACCCTGGACGAGGTGGTGGGCCAGCAGCACCTGCTGAAGCCCGGCTCGCCGCTGCGCCGGCTGGTCGGCGAGGGCGCGGGCGGCCCGGCCGGACCCTCCTCGGTGATCCTCTGGGGCCCGCCCGGCACCGGCAAGACGACCTTGGCGTACGTCGTCTCCAAGGCCACCGACAAGCGCTTCGTGGAACTGTCCGCGATCACCGCGGGCGTCAAGGAGGTCCGGGCGGTCATCGACGGCGCCCGGCGTGCCACCGGGGGCTTCGGCAAGGAGACCGTCCTCTTCCTCGACGAGATCCACCGCTTCAGCAAGGCCCAGCAGGACTCCCTGCTCCCGGCCGTCGAGAACCGCTGGGTGACCCTGATCGCGGCCACCACCGAGAACCCGTACTTCTCCGTGATCTCCCCCTTGCTGTCCCGCTCCCTCCTGCTCACCCTCGAACCCCTCACCGACGACGACCTGCGTGGCCTGCTCCGTCGCGCCCTGGCCGACGAGCGGGGCCTCGCCGCCGCCGTCACCCTTCCCGAGGAGACCGAGGGGCACCTGCTGCGGATCGCGGGCGGCGACGCCCGCCGTGCGCTGACGGCCCTGGAGGCGGCGGCCGGTGCGGCGCTCGACAAGGGCGAGTCGGAGATCGCCCTCGCCACCCTGGAGGAGACGGTCGACCGGGCCGCGGTGAAGTACGACCGCGACGGCGACCAGCACTACGACGTGGCCAGCGCCCTCATCAAGTCCATCCGCGGCTCCGACGTGGACGCGGCGCTGCACTACCTGGCGCGGATGATCGAGGCCGGCGAGGACCCCCGCTTCATCGCCCGCCGGCTGATGATCTCCGCCAGCGAGGACATCGGCCTCGCCGATCCGAACGCCCTGCCGCTCGCGGTGGCCGCCGCCCAGGCCGTCGCCATGATCGGTTTCCCGGAGGCGGCCCTCACCCTCAGCCACGCCACCATCGCCCTGGCCCTCGCCCCCAAGTCCAATGCCGCGACCACGGCGATCGGCGCCGCCCTGGACGACGTCCGCAAGGGCCTGGCGGGCCCGGTCCCGCGGCACCTGCGCGACGGGCACTACAAGGGCGCTGCCAAGCTCGGCCACGCACAGGGCTATGTGTACCCGCACGACCTGCCCGAGGGCATCGCCACCCAGCAGTACGCGCCGGACGCCCTCCAGGACCGCGAGTACTACACCCCGACCCGGCACGGCGCCGAGGCCCGGTACGCGGACGCGGTCGACTGGACCAGGAAACACCTGGGTCGCAAGCGGTCGTGAGCGCCCTGTAGACTCCCGCCAAGTGCTGCGTCCCGTGTCCGTGCCTCCGCAAGGGGAACCGGCACCACCAGAACGGGACAACCAGCCGGAACCCCAGGTCCGCGAGGGCCGGGGGATCCAGGAGCGTCGCGCACCGTCGAACGGTGTCGCGGGCAGCCCACCACCACCCGGGGCTCCGGGACCGGTCGGTGGGCCACTCGCGTGCTGCACGTATGTGCCCAGACCAGGGGAGCGGCTGCCCACCCGGTCCGTCCTGCGGACCCGGCGGGATTCCCCGGCTGCGGATGCGACCTCCCTTAACCCTGGTGAAGCCGTATTCGCACAGAGAACATGAGGTGTTCGGTTCCATGGCGAACCAGTCCCGCCCCAAGGTCAAGAAGTCGCGTGCCCTCGGTATCGCGCTGACCCCGAAGGCCGTCAAGTACTTCGAGGCCCGTCCCTACCCGCCGGGTGAGCACGGACGTGGCCGCAAGCAGAACTCGGACTACAAGGTCCGTCTGCTGGAGAAGCAGCGGCTGCGCGCTCAGTACGACATCTCCGAGCGTCAGCTGGTGCGCGCCTACGAGCGTGCGTCCAAGGTCCAGGGCAAGACCGGTGAGGCCCTGATCGTCGAGCTGGAGCGCCGTCTCGACGCGCTGGTCCTGCGTTCGGGCATCGCCCGCACGATCTACCAGGCCCGTCAGATGGTCGTCCACGGCCACATCCAGGTCAACGGTCAGAAGGTCGACAAGCCGTCCTACCGGGTGCGTCCCGACGACGTCATCCAGGTCCGCGACCGCAGCAAGGACAAGACGCTCTTCCAGATCGCCCGTGAGGGCGGTTTCGCCCCCGACGGCGAGACCCCGCGCTACCTCCAGGTGAACCTCAGGGCCCTGGCGTTCCGTCTGGACCGTGAGCCGAACCGCAAGGAAGTCCCGGTGATCTGCGACGAGCAGCTCGTCGTCGAGTACTACGCCCGCTGATCACCCTCGGCGGCGGTACCACCGGCCTCGCGCCCGCGCCCGCCGCTTCCCACCGCACCGGTGGGAAGCGGCGGGCGTCGTCGTCCGCGCCGACCCGGCCCCGCGATGCGTGAGCGCACGGCCGCGCTGCGTAGAATCGACGCGGCGCCGGACGCCGAAATCCGGTACGGCTGGCCACCACGGGCGCGATAGGGTCGGATGGCGACTTTCAGAGTGCCTGTCGGCAAGTGCCCGCCGAGAGCCCGTGGGCAGGGCACTCCAGTGACAACAGGAAGCGGTGCAGCGTGTCCGGTGGAGAGGTTGCCGGGATCCTGGTGGCCGTCTTCTGGGCGATCCTGGTGTCCTTCCTCGCCGTCGCCCTGGCGAGGCTGGCCCAGACGCTCAAGGCGACCACCAAGCTCGTGGCGGACGTGACCGACCAGGCCGTCCCGCTGCTCGCCGACGCCTCCGCTGCCGTGCGCTCGGCGCAGACCCAGATCGACCGGGTCGATGCCATCGCCTCGGACGTCCAGGAAGTCACGTCGAACGCGTCGGCGCTGTCGACGACCGTCGCGTCCACCTTCGGCGGCCCCCTCGTCAAGGTCGCGGCCTTCGGCTACGGCGTGCGCCGGGCGATCACCGGCCGCCGCGCGGAGCCCGCCGACGGCGGCCGCGAGGACGTGCCCGGCAAGGCGCCCCGGCGTACCGTGATCGTGGGCCGCACCATCCCGTCCGCGCGACGGGGGAAGCGGAACACCCGGGAAAAGAGAGACTGACCGAGCGATGTTCCGCCGTACGTTCTGGTTCACCACAGGTGTCGCCGCCGGTGTGTGGGCCACCGCCAAGGTCAACCGCAAGCTGAAGCAGCTGACCCCCGAGAGTCTGGCCGCCACCGCGGCGGACAAGGCACTCGTGACAGGACGGCGCGTCAAGGACCGCGCGGTGGGCTTCGCGCTCGACGTGCGGGACAACATGGCCCAGCGGGAAGCCGAACTCGAAGACGCGCTCGGCATCCACGAGACCCCGGAACTCCCCGTCCCTCCTCGCTACGCCGCCATCGAGAACCGCAGCAACCCGAAGTACGCCGATCCGACGACGTACTCGTACAACCGGAATGAGGACCACTGATGGAGTCGGCCGAGATTCGTCGCCGCTGGTTGAGCTTCTTCGAGGAGCGCGGTCACACCGTCGTCCCTTCGGCGTCGCTCATCGCGGACGACCCGACTCTGCTCCTCGTCCCGGCCGGCATGGTGCCGTTCAAGCCCTACTTCCTGGGTGAGGTCAAGCCGCCCTTCCCGCGCGCCACCAGCGTGCAGAAGTGCGTGCGCACGCCGGACATCGAAGAGGTCGGCAAGACCACCCGGCACGGCACGTTCTTCCAGATGTGCGGCAACTTCTCCTTCGGCGACTACTTCAAGGAAGGCGCCATCAAGCTCGCCTGGGAACTGCTCACCGCTCCCCAGGACAAGGGCGGTTACGGCCTGGAGCCGGCGAAGCTCTGGATCACCGTCTACAAGGACGACGACGAGGCCGAGCGCATCTGGCACGAGGTGGTCGGCGTGCCCAAGGAGCGCATCCAGCGCCTGGGCATGAAGGACAACTTCTGGTCCATGGGCGTACCGGGCCCGTGCGGCCCCTGCTCCGAGATCAACTACGACCGCGGCCCCGAGTTCGGCCCCGAGGGCGGCCCCGCCGTCAACGACGAGCGGTACGTGGAGATCTGGAACCTCGTCTTCATGCAGTACGAGCGCGGTGAGGGCACCGGCAAGGACAACTTCGAGATCCTCGGCGACCTGCCGAGCAAGAACATCGACACGGGCCTCGGCCTGGAGCGGCTCGCCATGATTCTGCAGGGCGTGCAGAACATGTACGAGATCGACACCTCCATGGCCGTGATCGACAAGGCCACCGAGCTGACCGGCGTGCGCTACGGCGACGCCCACGCCTCGGACGTGTCCCTGCGCGTGGTGACGGACCACATGCGCACCGCCACCATGCTCATCGGTGACGGCGTGACCCCCGGCAACGAGGGCCGCGGCTACGTCCTGCGCCGCATCATGCGCCGGGCCATCCGCAACATGCGCCTGCTCGGCGCCACCGGTCCGGTCGTGGCGGACCTCATCGACGTCGTCATCCGTGTGATGGGACAGCAGTACCCGGAGCTGGTCACCGACCGCGAGCGCATCGAGAAGGTCGCCCTCGCCGAGGAGAACGCCTTCCTCAAGACCCTGAAGTCCGGCACCAACATCCTCGACACCGCCGTCACCGAGACCAAGGCCACGGGTTCCACCGTCCTCGCCGGCGACAAGGCGTTCCTGCTCCACGACACCTGGGGCTTCCCGATCGACCTCACCCTGGAGATGGCCGCCGAGCAGGGCCTCACCGTGGACGAGGACGGCTTCCGCCGCCTGATGAAGGAGCAGCGGGAGCGCGCCAAGGCCGACGCGCAGGCCAAGAAGACCGGCCACGCCGACCTCGGCGCCTACCGGGCGATCGCCGACACCGCCGGCGAGACCGACTTCATCGGCTACGGCGACACCGAGGGCGAGTCCACGGTCGTCGGCATCCTGGTCGACGGCGTCCCCTCGCCCGCCGCCACCGAGGGCGACGAGGTCGAGATCGTCCTCGACCGCACCCCGTTCTACGCCGAGGGCGGGGGCCAGATCGGCGACACCGGCCGCATCAAAGCGGACTCCGGTGCCGTCATCGAGGTCCGCGACACCCAGAAGCCCGTCCCCGGTGTGTACGTCCACAAGGGCGTCGTGCAGGTCGGCGAGGTGACGCTCGGCGCCAAGACGCACGCCACGGTCGACGCCCGCCGCCGCAAGGCCATCGCCCGCGCCCACTCGGCCACCCACCTCACCCACCAGGCCCTGCGCGACGCCCTCGGCCCGACCGCCGCCCAGGCCGGTTCGGAGAACCAGCCCGGCCGCTTCCGCTTCGACTTCGGCTCGCCGTCAGCCGTTCCCACGGCCGTGATGACCGACGTCGAGCAGAAGATCAACGAGGTGCTCGCCCGCGACCTGGACGTCAACGCCGAGATCATGGGCATCGACGAGGCCAAGAAGCAGGGCGCCATCGCCGAGTTCGGCGAGAAGTACGGCGAGCGGGTCCGCGTGGTCACCATCGGCGACTTCTCCAAGGAGCTGTGCGGCGGCACGCACGTGCACAACACCGCCCAGCTGGGGCTCGTGAAACTGCTCGGCGAGTCGTCCATCGGCTCCGGTGTGCGCCGTATCGAGGCCCTGGTGGGCGTCGACGCCTACACCTTCCTCGCCCGCGAGCACACCGTCGTCAATCAGCTGACCGAACTGCTCAAGGGCCGCCCGGAGGACCTGCCCGAGAAGGTCTCCGGCATGCTCGGCAGGTTGAAGGACGCCGAGAAGGAGATCGAGAAGTTCCGCGCCGAGAAGGTGCTCCAGGCCGCCGCCGGGCTCGCCGAGTCCGCCAAGGACGTCCGCGGGACCGCCGTCGTCACCGGCCGGGTCCCGGACAACACCACCCCGGACGACCTGCGCAAGCTGGTTCTCGACGTGCGCGGACGCATCCAGGGCGGGCGGGCCGCCGTGGTCGCCCTGTTCACGGTGAACAACGGCAAGCCGCTCACGGTCATCGCCACCAACGAGGCCGCACGCGAGCGCGGCCTGAAGGCCGGCGACCTGGTCCGTACCGCCGCCAAGACCCTCGGCGGCGGTGGCGGCGGCAAGCCGGACGTCGCCCAGGGCGGCGGCCAGCACCCGGCCGCCATCGGTGACGCCGTGGACGCCGTCGAGCGCCTGGTCGGCGAGACCGCCAAGTAAGAAACGGTCAAGGAATCATGCGCAGAGGACGTCGGCTCGCGATCGACGTCGGGGACGCCCGTATCGGGGTCGCCTCGTGCGACCCCGACGGGATCCTCGCGACCCCGGTGGAGACCGTCCCCGGACGGGACGTTCCGGCGGCCCACCGCCGGCTCAGGCAGCTCGTCGAGGAGTACGAGCCGATCGAGGTCGTCGTCGGCCTGCCCCGTTCCCTCAAAGGGGGCGAGGGCCCGGCCGCGGTCAAGGTGCGCGGTTTCGCGCAGGAGCTGGCCAAGGGCATCGCACCGGTCGGCGTGCGTCTCGTCGACGAGCGGATGACGACCGTGACGGCAGGCCAGGGCCTGCGCGCGTCCGGGGTCACGGCCAGGAAGGGCCGCTCCGTCATCGACCAGGCGGCCGCCGTCATCATCCTCCAGCAGGCCCTGGAATCCGAACGGGTGTCAGGTAAGGCGCCCGGCGAGGGCGTCGAAGTGGTCATCTGATCGCGATACGGTAACGTTCCGCGCGATGCGGCGGTTTTCGAACAGCTGCCGCACATCAAGAGGCGGAACAGGAACCCGGTGGGCAGCCGTGGGACCGCCGCCTCGTGGCTCTAGGGGATCGATGACTGAGTATGGCCGGGGCCCGGGCTCCGAACCATGGCATCCCGAGGACCCGTTGTACGGGGACGGAGGATGGGGGGGACAGCAGGCCCAGGCGGGTCAGCAGTCCCCCTACGGCGGCGTGCCGCAGCACCATCCCCAGCAGCCGCAGTACGGAGACTGGGACCAGCAGCAGGGCGGGTACGGCCAGCAGCAGTACCCGTACTACGACGAGCACGGCCAGCAGCGCTACGCGCAGCCGGGCGACCAGCACGACCAGCACCACGACCCGCAGGGCTATGCGGGTCAGCAGCCGCCGTACCAGCGGCAGGGTCAGCAGCCGCCGTACCCGCAGCAGGGTCAGCAGCCGCCGTACCAGGGGCCGCCCCAGGGCCAGTACCAGCAGGGCGGCTGGGACGCCAGCGGCTCCCACGGGCACGTGCCGCACGCCGCGGACCCGGGCGACCCCTACGGCCAGCAGCCCGCGGCGTACGGAGCGGAGCAACCCGACCGCTACGGCACCCCCGACGCCTACCCGCCCCCGCAGCCGCCGGGGCGAAGACGGCCCGAGCCGGATCCCGAGACCGACTGGGACCCCGGCCCGGACCAGGGCGAGCACGCGTTCTTCACGGGCGACGACTCCGACGACGACGTCGACGACGACCCGAAGGGGCGCGGCGGACGCGGTGACCGACGGGGCAAGAACGCCAAGGGCGGCAAGGGAGCCAAGAAGCGGCGCAGCGGCTGCGCCTGCATGGTGGTCGTCCTGGTGTTCGGCGGCGGCCTCGGCGGGGTCGGATACTTCGGCCTGAAGTTCTACCAGAACCGTTTCGGTGCGGCCCCGGACTACACGGGCAACGGCACCAGCGAGACCGTGACCGTGGAAATCCCCAAGGGAGCGGGCGGCTACGAGATCGGGCGACGGCTCAAGGACTCCGGCGTCGTCAAGAGCGTCGACGCGTTCGTCTCCGCGCAGTCGCAGAACTCCCAGGGCGGCACGATCCAGGCCGGCGCCTATGTGCTGCACAAGGAGATGTCCGCCGCGAGCGCCGTGAAAATGATGCTCGACCCGAAGAGTCAGAGCAATGTGCTCGTCAAGCCGGGTGAGCGCAACGCTGAGGTGTACCAGGCGATCGACAAGCAACTCGGTCTTTCCTCCGGAACCACGAAGAAGACCGCGGACAAGGAATACAAGACCCTCGGGTTGCCGAGCTGGGCGCAGAACGGCAGCCAGATCCGGGACCCGCTGGAGGGCTTCCTCTACCCCGGCACCTATCCCGCCGCGAAGGGCATGAAGCCCGACACGGTCCTCAAGCAGATGATCGGCACGGCCAAGCAGAAGTACGCCGACTCCGGCCTCGAAGCCAAGGCCAAGGAATTCGGCCTGGACAACGCGTTCCAGCTCGTCACGGTCGCGAGCCTGATCCAGGCCGAGGGCAAGACGCACGACGACTTCCGCAAGATGGCGGAAGTGATCTACAACCGGCTCAAGCCCACGAACACCGAGACCAACGGGCTGCTGCAATTCGACTCGACGTACAACTATCTGAAGGGCACCAGCAACATCCACATCACCGAGTCCGAGGTGCACGGCAACAAGGACCCGTACAACACGTACACCAACAAGGGCCTGCCGCCCGGTCCGATCGGCAACCCGGGCGACGACGCCCTGAAGGCCGCGCTGAATCCGACCCACGACGGCTGGATCTACTTCGTGGCGACCGACGGAAAGAGCAACACGGAATTCGCCAAGACCTACGAGGAATTCCAGCAGCTCCGGGACAAGTTCAACGCCAATTCGATCGGCTGACACCGGACGCCCGCCGTGCTCGGCGGCGGGCGGTTCCGGTAGCGTTGCGGCCCGACGCGGGTCGAGGCGGCAAGGAACGGCGGAGCGGTGATGGAGAACGTCAAGCACAAGCGGGCCGCCGTGCTCGGTTCCCCCATCGCGCACTCGCTCTCGCCGGTGCTGCACCGGGCCGCGTACGCCGAACTCGGACTGAGTGGCTGGACGTACGACCGCATCGAGGTCGACGAGGCCGGGCTGCCCGGTTTCTTCGAGCAGGTCGGCCCCGAGTGGGCGGGGCTCTCGCTGACCATGCCGCTGAAGCGGGCGGTCATCCCGCTGCTCGACGAGGTCAGCGACACGGCCGCCGCGGTGGACGCGGTCAACACGGTCGTGTTCACCGAGGACGGCCGTCGCCTCGGCGACAACACCGACATCCCGGGCATCGTGGCGGCCCTGCGCGAGCACGGAATCGAACAGGTCGGCTCCGCCGCCGTCCTCGGTGCCGGCGCCACCGCCTCCTCCGCGCTCGCCGCCCTGGCCCGGATCTGCACCGGCGAGGTCGTCGCCTACGTCCGCAGCGCGGCCCGCGCCGCGGAGATGCGGCAGTGGGGCCGCCGGCTCGACGTCGAGGTCCGTACGGCGGACTGGGCGGACGCGGCCGAGGCGCTGCACGCCTCCCTGGTCATCGCCACCACCCCCGCGGGCACCACCGACGCCCTCGCCGCGGCCGTACCGGAACGGCCCGCCACCCTCTTCGACGTGCTCTACGACCCCTGGCCGACCGACCTCGCGGCCCGCTGGTCCATGGCCGGCGGGGCCGTGGTCAGCGGCCTGGACCTCCTCGTCCACCAGGCGGTGCTCCAGGTCGAGCAGATGACCGGCCGCACGCCCGCCCCGCTGGACGCCATGCGCCGGGCCGGCGAGAAGGCCCTGGCCGACCGCTGAGCGTCCCCGCGCGTCCCGCCTGCTGGACCGGCGGCCGGGGCCGGACCGCGGACGTGGGAGGATCGGGAGTGACGAACCGGGCCGCGCAACCGGGCGGCGCCGTCGCCGTACGCGAAGACCCGCGTACGCAGGGCAGGACCAGGGCGCGATCTTCAGAGGAGCACCGTTGAGCAGGCTGCGTTGGCTTACCGCGGGGGAGTCCCATGGTCCCGCACTCGTCGCGACGCTGGAGGGGCTTCCCGCTGGTGTGCCGGTCACCACGGGGATGGTGGCGGATCATCTGGCGCGGCGGCGGCTGGGGTATGGCCGGGGTGCGCGGATGAAGTTCGAGCGGGACGAGGTGACGTTTCTGGGTGGGGTGCGGCACGGGCTGACGTTGGGTTCGCCGGTCGCGGTGATGGTGGGGAACACGGAGTGGCCGAAGTGGGAGCAGGTGATGTCGGCCGATCCTGTCGATCCTGAGGTGTTGGCGGGGTTGGCGCGTAATGAGCCGTTGACGCGGCCGCGGCCGGGTCATGCGGATCTGGCGGGGATGCAGAAGTACGGTTTCGGTGAGGCGCGTCCGGTGCTGGAGCGGGCGTCGGCGCGGGAGACGGCGGCGCGGGTGGCGCTGGGTGCGGTGGCCCGGTCGTACCTGAAGGAGACCGCCGGCATCGAGGTCGTCTCGCATGTGGTGGAGCTGGCGTCGGTGAAGGCGCCGTACGGTGTCTACCCCACGCCGGCCGATGTGGAGCGGCTGGACGCTGATCCGGTGCGCTGTCTGGACGCGGATGCGTCGAAGGCGATGGTCGCGGAGATCGACCAGGCGCACAGGGACGGGGACACGCTGGGTGGTGTGGTGGAGGTGCTGGCGTACGGGGTGCCGGTGGGGCTGGGGTCGCATGTGCACTGGGACCGGAAGCTGGACGCTCGGCTGGCTGCGGCGTTGATGGGGATCCAGGCGATCAAGGGTGTGGAGCTCGGTGACGGGTTCGGTCTGGCGCGGGTGCCGGGTTCGAGGGCGCATGACGAGATCGTGGCGACGGGGGAGGGGATCCGGCGGGCGTCGGGTCGTTCGGGTGGTACGGAGGGTGGGTTGTCGACGGGTGAGCTGCTGCGGGTTCGGGCGGCGATGAAGCCGATCGCGACGGTGCCGCGGGCGTTGCGTACGGTCGATGTGGTGACGGGTGAGGTGGCGCGGGCGCATCATCAGCGTTCTGATGTGTGTGCGGTGCCGGCGGCCGGGATCGTCGCGGAGGCGATGGTGGCGTTGGTGCTGGCGGACGCGGTCGCGGAGAAGTTCGGTGGGGACAGTGTGCCCGAGACCCGTCGTAATGTGCGGTCGTACCTCGATGCTCTGGTGATCCGGTGAGTGTCGTGCCGGTGATTGTTCTCGTGGGTCCGATGGGTGTGGGCAAGTCCACGGTCGGGGGGCTGCTGGCCGAACGGCTGAAGGTCGCCTATCGGGACACGGACGAGGACATCGTGGCGGGGGAGCGGCGGACCATCGCGGAGATCTTCGTCGACGAGGGCGAGGCCGCTTTCCGCGCGATGGAGAAGCGTGCGGTACGCACCGCGCTCGCCGGGCACGGGGGCGTACTCGCGTTGGGTGGTGGCGCGGTCCTTGACGGGGAGACCCGGGCACTGTTGTCGGGGCACCGCGTGGTCTATCTGTCGATGGACGTGGAGGAGGCGGTGCGGCGTACGGGTCTGAACGTGGCCCGGCCGCTGCTGGCGGTCAATCCGCGTCGGCAGTGGCGGGAGTTGATGGAGGCACGGCGGCACCTGTACGAGGAGGTTGCCGTCGCGGTGGTGGCGACGGACGGTCGCACACCCGAAGAAGTCACCCAAGCGGTCCTGGACGCACTGGAGTTGAAGGAAGCATGAGTGAGACGCTGACGCGGATCCAGGTCGGTGGCACGGCGGGCAGCGAGCCCTACGAGGTCCTGGTCGGCCGCCGTCTTCTGGGCGAACTGCCCGGACTGCTGGGGCGGCGGGCCGACCGGGTTGCGGTGATCCATCCCGAGGCGCTGGACCAGACCGGCGAGGCGGTCCGCGCCGACCTGGCCGAACAGGGCTACGAGACGGTCGCCATCCAGGTGCCGAACGCCGAGGAGGCCAAGACCGCCGAGGTCGCCGCCTACTGCTGGAAGGCGCTCGGCCAGTCCGGCTTCACCCGGACCGACGCCATCGTCGGCGTGGGCGGCGGCGCGACCACGGACCTGGCCGGGTTCGTGGCCGCGACCTGGCTGCGCGGAGTGCGCTGGGTCGCCGTCCCGACGACGGTGCTGGGCATGGTGGACGCGGCCGTCGGCGGCAAGACCGGCCTCAACACGGCCGAGGGCAAGAACCTGGTCGGCGCCTTCCACCCGCCCGTCGGCGTCCTGTGCGACCTCGCCGCGCTGGAGTCGCTCCCGGTCAACGACTACGTCTCCGGCCTCGCCGAGGTCATCAAGGCCGGCTTCATCGCCGACCCGGTGATCCTGGACCTCATCGAGTCCGACCCCGAAGGCGCGCGCACACCGGCGGGCCCGCACACCGCGGAACTCATCGAGCGGTCGATCCGGGTGAAGGCCGAGGTGGTCTCCGCCGACCTGAAGGAGTCGGGCCTGCGGGAGATCCTGAACTACGGTCACACCCTCGGCCACGCCATCGAACAGAACGAACGCTACAAGTGGCGGCATGGCGCCGCCGTCTCGGTCGGTATGCACTTCGCCGCTGAACTCGGCCGTCTGGCGGGCCGGTTGGACGACGCGACGGCCGACCGCCATCGCACGGTGCTGGAGTCGGTGGGGCTGCCGCTGCACTACCGCCACGACCAGTGGCCCCGGCTGCTGGAGACGATGAGGGTCGACAAGAAGTCCCGCGGGGACCTGCTGCGCTTCATCGTCCTGGACGGGCTCGCCAAACCGACCGTCCTGGAGGGCCCGGACCCGGCCGTGCTGCTCGCCGCCTACGGCGAAGTGGGCCAGTAGGTCCGCCAGCGCGGCATCCGTCCGATTCGCCTGGCGGGCCGGGCACTTCGGACCGTCCCCGGCCGTTTCACCAAACGACGGCCGGGGACGGTACCGTTCGGTAGCGAGCGGGGCTCGCACTCCGCTGTCGGCGCCGAAGGCCAGCGGCGGACGAGCCCGAGAAGAACGAGACGGAGTGGCACCGGATGCAGCACGCAGTGGGTTCTCCGCTGCCGCCGCCCCACCAGCCGGGGCAGGGACCGACCGCCGGAGGGCCGTCGGCCGCGAACGGACCGGGAGCCCACCAGGGTCCCGCACCCATGCCCCCGCCGCCACCGGCGCCCGGCTTCCCCGGAGCCGGAACCCCCACCGGCCCGGTGCCGCCCGCACCCCCGCAGCACACCCCCGCCCCGTTCGTGCCGGACGGCACCGGCCAGGTACCGCTGCCGCCCGGCGGGCCCGTCGCCATGCCCATCCCGTCGCACGCCGCCACCGCCGCGCCCGACCCGACCACCACTACCCTGGCCGTGCTGCTGATCGGCCCGGCGGGCGCGGGCAAGACGAGCGTCGCCAAGTACTGGGCGGACCACCGCCGGGTCCCCACCGCGCACATCAGCCTCGACGACGTACGCGAATGGGTCCGCTCCGGCTTCGCCGACCCCCAGACCGGCTGGAACGAGCACTCCGAGGCGCAGTACCGCCTGGCCCGCCGCACCTGCGGCTTCGCCGCCCGGAACTTCCTGGCCAACGGCATCTCCTGCATCCTCGACGACGCCGTGTTCCCGGACCGCCCGGTGGTGGGCCTGGGCGGCTGGAAACGCCACGTCGGCCCCGGGCTGCTCCCGGTCGTCCTGCTGCCCGGCCTCGACATCGTCCTGGAGCGCAACGCCGAGCGCCGCGGCAACCGCCGACTGACCGACGAGGAGGTCGCCCGCATCCACGGCCGCATGGCCGGGTGGTACGGCTCCGGCCTGCCGATCATCGACAATTCCCATCTGGACGTGCCGGGCACGGCCCGCGTCCTGAACGACGTCCTGACCAGGGCGATAGCGAGCCCCCCGAACTGGTGACCGCGGACGGGCCACCGCCGCCCGCGCGCCGCGGCCCGCACCGACGACCAGCACCTGCCGGGTCCACCGGGTCCACCGGATCCACCGGACCCCCTGCACTCACCGGACCCACCGGACCCGACGGGAAGACCAGGACGCCCGGCATCCCGTGCGGCCGACCTCCGCCCGGTCGTCCGTACCTGGTCCCGTCCGGTCCCTCCCGGCCTCGTCCGGCCCCATCTGGTCCCGTCAAGTCATTCGCACCTCGTGCGGCCGGGTTCCGCCCGGTCGGCCGTACCCCGTACGGCCCGTATCCGTCCGACCGCCCGCACCCCGTCCGCCCCGGTCCCCGCACCCCCGACCGTGCCCCGTCGGTCCCTCGAACGGCACCTCCCCGACCGGCACAATCCGGCCACCGCTTCTACGCTCGACTCATGTCAGAGGTGTACGCGACCCGCCGATCCCGGCTGAGGGAGTGCTGCAACGCGACCGGCACCGCGGCGGCGCTCGTCTCCCGCCCCGCCAACGTGCGCTACCTGGCGGGTGCCGCACCCCAGGACGCGGTCATGCTCCTCGGCAGCAGCGAGGACCTGCTGGTGTGCGCCTTCCCGCCCGACGACCGCCCCACCGAGGGACGGCCGGACGAGAACCTGCGTGTGCACGTCCTGCCCGCGTCCGGCGGCGACCCCGCCGTGGCCGCCGCCCGCCTCGCCGACGGCCAGGGCGCCGACGCCCTCGCGGTCGAGGAACACCACCTCACCATGGCCCGCTACCGAGCCGTCGACGCCGTCGCCCCCCGGCTGCGGCTCGCCGACCTCGGCGCCGCCGTCGAACAGCTGCGGGTCGTCAAGGACGAGGAGGAGATCTCCTGCCTGCGAATCGGCGCGGAGATCGCCGACCAGGCCCTCGGTGAACTGCTGGAGTCCATCCTGGTGGGCCGCACCGAGCGGCACCTCGCCCTGGAACTGGAGCGGCGCCTGGTCGACCACGGCGCGGACGGCCCCGCGTTCCCGACCTCCGTCGCCACCGGACCGCACTCCGGCCACCGCGGGCACCGCCCGACCGACCGCCGGGTCGAGGAGGGCGACTTCCTCTCCGTCTGCCTGGGCGCCGCCTACCGCGGCTACCGCTGCGAGATCGGCCGCACCTTCGTCATCGGCACGTCCCCCGCCGACTGGCAGATCGAGCTGTACGACCTGGTCTTCGCCGCCCAGCGGGCCGGCCGGGAGGCCCTCGTGCCCGGCGTGGCGTTCCGCGACGTGGACCGCGCGGCCCGCCAGGTGCTCGATTCGGCGGGCTACGGCGAGAGCCTGCAGCCCCTCACCGGGCACGGCGTCGGACTCGAAATCGACGAGGACCCTCAGTTGGCCCCCGCTGTCATGGGTAAACTGGACGCTTGCGTGCCGGTCACCGTCGAACCAGGAGTCCACCTCCCGGGACGGGGCGGTGTCCGGATCGATGACACGCTCGTCGTACGCCCCGAGGCGGACGGCGGACCCGAGCTACTCACCATCACGACCAAGGAGCTGCTCGCGCTGTAGCGACCGCAGGGAAGTGCAGGCACGTCCCCGGCGCCGCTCGGTTCGTGCCCCCGGGGTCGTCCACGTCAGTCCAGGAGATTCCGCAACCGTGGCTTCCACGAACGACCTCAAGAACGGCCTGGTGCTCAAGCTCGACGGCGGCCAGCTGTGGTCCGTCGTCGAGTTCCAGCACGTCAAGCCCGGCAAGGGCCCCGCCTTCGTGCGCACCAAGCTCAAGAACGTGCTCTCCGGCAAGGTCGTCGACAAGACCTTCAACGCCGGTGTCAAGGTCGAGACGGCCACTGTCGACAAGCGCGACATGCAGTTCTCGTACATGGACGGCGACTACTTCGTCTTCATGGACATGGAGACCTACGACCAGCTGCACATCGACCGCAAGGCCGTCGGTGACGCCGCCAACTTCCTCATCGAGGGCTTCGAGGCGACCGTCGCGCAGCACGAGGGCGAGGTGCTCTTCGTCGAGCTGTCGGCCGCGGTCGAGCTGACCGTCGCCGAGACCGAGCCGGGTGTCCAGGGCGACCGCTCCACGGGCGGCACCAAGCCCGCCACCCTGGAGACCGGCCACCAGATCCAGGTTCCGCTGTTCATCACCACCGGCGAGAAGATCAAGGTCGACACCCGCACGAGCGACTACCTCGGCCGGGTGAACAGCTAACCGTGGCTGCCCGCAACACGGCCCGCAAGCGTGCCTTCCAGATCCTCTTCGAGGCGGACCAGCGCGGTGCCGATGTCCTGACGGTCCTCGCGGACTGGATCCGGCTCTCGCGGGCCGACACCCGGCAGCCGCCGGTGAGCGAGTACACGATGCTGCTGGTCGAGGGCTATGCGGAGCACGCACGGCGGATCGACGAGCTGATCGCCCAGTACTCGGTGGGCTGGACGCTCGACCGGATGCCGGTCGTGGACCGCAACATCCTGCGGCTGGGGGCGCACGAGCTGATCTGGGCCGACGAGACCCCGGACGCCGTCGTCCTCGACGAGATGGTGCAGCTGGCGAAGGAGTTCTCCACGGACGAGTCGCCCGCGTTCGTCAACGGCCTGCTCGGCCGGCTGAAGGAGCTGAAACCGTCGCTGCGCCGTGAATAGCTCCGCCGGCGCTGTAGGGCGCGGGGAAGCCGTGGGAAGGCGGCAGAGGGGCGTCTGCGGGCCGTCAGCGGCCCTTCGTGACGTCCCCCGCCTGCCCACAGCTCCTCCGCGCCCCTGAGAAGGCCGCACGGCAGGAAAAAACCGCCGGGGTGGCCGGAACCGTGAAGTTC